>CAZKKK010000139.1:0-1509 GCA_964553365.1 uncultured Gammaproteobacteria bacterium | reverse complement strand
GGAGGATCTGGACAGGTTTAATGCTGGGCTTCTGGAGCCAGATATTGCAATTATGCTGGATGGGGAGCGATTTTCGGGAGGAATTGAGCGGGGACACAGGCACGAAGGATTGGGGCAGGAAGCGTGGGAGAGAAATCGAAAGATACATCAGGAACTTGCCTGTGAGTTTGGGTGGGAGATTGTGAATGCAAATGAGAGAATGGAAGTGGTGCACCAGAAGGTACTGGAGGTGATAGAGAGAAAGTGGTGTGTTGAATAATATTACAGGTTGTAATATAATCACACAAATCAGTAACGTACTGTATCTTACATTCACAATCTATTTAGGAGGAATACATGTTTCTATTCAACAGGACGTTTGTTGTTGATTTTGACCCGGTTAACATTGATGAACTAGATAAAATCAAACCTGTAATTGAGGCGTTTTCTGTAGCTACGAAAAAAAATATCTTTGTATCCAACCCTCACGGTGACCCCACACCCCCTCTTAAAGACCGAAAGTATGGGATTTACATTCATTTCTGGAGTTTGCCCACCACTTTTCCCCGCAAGGAATTTAAGAAGGTTTATGGGATTAAACTAGCTGTTAGCCAAACCGACGCCGTAGTGAACATCGATTTTTCCCGACGGCTCGATTACAATGAGGAAAGTGAAGCCATTATCCTTGTGCTGACCTTTTGGCTGGCCGAGTTGCATATAGCGCAGGAAGTGGACGGCGCAGTTGACGCGGATGCCGACCTGGTCGGCTGGTAGGATCAGGATCATGGTCTGCGCGATGTTGTCGGCATTGAGCTTATCCAGCACAACGTCGACTTTGGTCATGGTGTCCGGGGTCACAAGTTCGTTGCCGATAGTCCAATGTGGCTGTTGCAGGCCGTAAGTAAACCCGTAATCGGGCTCGCTACCGTTCCCGCACAAGTTACCCTGCCCGAAAGCAGGGGTAGCAGCATGGACGGGCGAGGTGGCTGGCAGTGCCAGAAAGGACAGTGCAATGACCACGAAGGTCAGGATCAGGAATGTGCGTTTCATTTTTTTGCTCCTTTTGCGAAATGTAGTAAAAGATTGGATTAGTTACCACGACCGGAACGGCCGCTACCGGAACCACCGCGGGGAGGGAATTCGAGTTTGGCATTTTTGTCAAATTTAAGGGCAAATAGATATGCCCCTATTCTGAAAATGCATTCTCCAAGGTACGGATCAATTGCATATGCCCATACTCCCATTACAATGAGTGTGACGATGGCCAAAGTTATCTGAGCTTCTTGTGGAAGAGCCATGAGAAACGCAGAGACACTGGCTGTACTAAGTAACATCCAGCCAGCTAAGATCACTGCAAGAAACAGCATTATTAAAACAAACTTTCGCATTTTTGGTTGCCTCCGTTTGAATCAAAATTTAGATTTTAAATGTATTGCGAACTAGGGAAGTGTAGCACAAATTAAGCTATAAGTCAAGTGTTATGGGGCTATTTAAGCATAAAAAATCCCTGTCTCATTCGAGACAGGGATG
>CAZKKK010000138.1:0-1559 GCA_964553365.1 uncultured Gammaproteobacteria bacterium | reverse complement strand
AGAGAAATAAAAGCAGATGAGGCGTTTTAAGATGCCTTAAAAGAAGATACATGCCAATGGCCATCAAAAACAAATGGAATGAAAAAAGCAGTGCATATGCGTGGGCAAATGATGAAAAAAAGGGGAAAATGAGATAGTAGGGAAGAAAGAATGTGCCCATCTGACTCTCCGCAAGAAGAGGAAATCCTCCATCAAGAAGACTTGTCCAAAAAGGAATCAACCCTGAACGGATGGACTTCCACAGTTGGTATTTGTAGGCGATGTTGAAGTGGAACGTATCCGTTCCCGCAAAGTCGGGTGTGAATAGGAACCTGTCCTTCAGGAAAAAATAGAGCACTCCATACCCCATCAATAAGAGGAGAGGAAATAGCCAGTTTTTTTTAGACTTGATGAACGCTCGCATGGTAGTTAGGATTATATCACTAGTATTACCTCCAATGCTGATATATAGTTTATATATATGAAATACAAGGCGTTTACCCTTATCGAACTCCTTTTGGCCATGGCAATCATGGGAATCCTCGCAGTAATGCTTATCGGAAACTTCAATACCACGATGAAGAGAGGCCGAGATGCGCAACGGAAGAATGACCTGAGCCAACTCCAAAAAGCACTTGAACTGTATTATGAAGAGAACAGCAGATATCCGATCGGTTGGGCAAGCAACGATATATTCAGGAAGAAGTTGTGTACGACGCCTTCGTGTTTGGCAAGCGAGACGGTCTATATGATAAAGACTCCCAATGACCCAAGTTCTTCATTTACGTATCGATACGAACCGGATGCAAACGGGTCATCGTACTATCTTTACACGTATATTGAAAATGACCTTGATCAGGGAAGTGCTGTAAGTTTGACAGGATATACCACAGGTGAAAAGTGCGATGCGGCAAAGACTACAGTCGACTGCAGATATTATGTCGGCAGTTCAAATGCTGCAACTCTCACGCCTAATCCGTAACCACCATACTAAAGAACTAAAGATCAACTAGCTCCTTTTTCAGCTCTTCGTTTGTTGGGGCGAATCGAGGGATATACCATTCCAACAGTTTTTTCAGTTCGCTTTTATTACCATACTTCTTCAGCAGTTGGTATTTTAGGAAATAGGCATCCCCATAGTCTGGTTTAAGAGTTATCGCAGTATCTATCGCCTCGAGGGACTTTTTCTTGTACAACTCTCGCTGTATAACGACTTTTTCATCGTCGAACAAGAGGGAAAAATATGTTGCCGCAAAATAGGGAATCTTTGGGTCGGTAGGTGCAAGCTTCGTTGCCTCCTCTAAGGCTCCGAGACCTGTAAGTAGATATTTCTTGTCAAGACCCATTTGGTAGAAAATGAATTGGTTCTTGACACGCGTTTTCCAATACAAAACATTTTGGGGTGAATCCTTGATAGATTTTGAATTGAGGTTTTCCGCAACATACATGAACTCTTTCGCTTTATCTTTTTCCTTTTGATAGGTGACTAGATATGCGTATTGGGCCAATGCGTAAGAAAGCTTATCTTCATACACATGCTCTTCCCTCAATGAAAGTGCCTTTTGTAATAGGCCGACCGA
>CAZKKK010000137.1:0-1567 GCA_964553365.1 uncultured Gammaproteobacteria bacterium | reverse complement strand
ATCTCACCACATCGGACGAGATAATGGAAGATGACGCAGGTGAGTTCGACATCCCCGCTTTCCTCAGGAAGAAATAGTGCTATACTATTCTTCATGTTTACCCCTGTTTCGGCCACTCAACAATTTCCAGAAATGGAACGTGCTCTCCTTGATAAATGGTATTCAACAGGGATTATTGACGGCTACCTCCATAAAAATGATGCGGCGGAAAAAACCTTCTCCTTTCTTGATGGTCCAATAACAGCAAATAATCCTATGGGAGTCCACCATGCATGGGGAAGGACCTACAAGGATTTATGGCAGAAATTCAACAATCTTCTTGGTTATAAGCAGCGGTTCCAGAGCGGCTTTGACTGCCAAGGGCTTTGGGTCGAAGTTGAAGTCGAGAAAGAATTGAAGCTCCATACGAAAAAAGACATTGAAAACTTGGTTCCTGGCGACAAGAAAGCATCCATTGCCAAATTCGTCCAACTCTGCAAGGACCGAGTATACAAATTTTCCGCTATCCAAAAAGAACAGTCGAAACGCCTCGGCTATTTCATGGACTGGGAGCACTCGTACTTCACCATGAGTGATGAGAATAACTACATGATATGGCGATTCATCAGTGCCTGCAATAAAAATGGATGGGTATACAAGGGGCATGAATCCGTGCCGTGGTGTCCTCGTTGCGAAACGGCGATTTCACAGCATGAAATGCTCACCGAAGATTATAAGGAAGTTGTCCATGAATCGGTCTTCATCGAGTTTCCGGTCGTCGGCAAAAAAGATGAGTATCTCCTTGTTTGGACCACGACTCCCTGGACCATTCCAGCCAACATCGCAGTGGCCGTTGACGTAAAAATCGAATATGCCCTCGTAAAAGGTGCTACAGGAAAACTGTTTTGGATCGCGAAAGACCTCGTGGAATCCGTATTCAAAAAAGAATATCAGTCGATCGAAAAAACGGTGTTGGGGAGCGAATTGGTGGGTCTCCATTATGAAGGACCCTTCGATCATCTGTCCGCAGTTGAGGCAGTGAAAAAGGCCAATGAAAAATTCCACTCAGTAGTCGCCACGGATAAGATGATAATGCCTATCACCACAACTGAAGGTACGGGTCTGGTCCACACTGCAGTGAGCGCGGGAACTGAGGACTTCATGTTAGGAAGAAAGTTAGGTCTTCCTATGATTCCCGTCATCAATGATGACGCGAGCTACATGGAAGGTTTTGGGGAATTTACAGGAAAAAATGCAAAGAAACATCCTGAGATGATCATCGACTTCCTGAAAACATATAGGGACGGTGAGTTCTTCTTCACCACTCTCCGCTACAAGCACCGCTATCCCGCATGTTGGAGATGCAAGGCAGAGCTTGTCTGGAAGGTAGCCGATGAATGGTATATCGCAATGGATAAACAGGGAACGGATAAAAGAACGCTGCGAGAAAGAATGATAGAAGTGGCAAAACAGATCAAATGGATTCCTGGATTTGGACTTGAGCGCGAGCTTGACTGGCTCAAGAACATGCATGACTGGCTTATCAGCAAGAAGAACAGATACTGGGGCCTCGCGCTTCCTATCTATG
>CAZKKK010000136.1:0-1568 GCA_964553365.1 uncultured Gammaproteobacteria bacterium | reverse complement strand
CCCACAAGTACCGAAACGACGGTCATGACGAGCATGTCATAGTTCTTGATATGGCTTAGTTCATGTGCAATCACTCCTTCAAGTTCTGCCCTGTCCATCATGGCAAGAAGCCCCTCTGTGGCACAGACGACGGCATGTTTGGGGTCGCGTCCAGTGGCGAATGCATTAGGAGCGGAATCCCGTACGACATATAGTTTAGGCATAGGAATCCCCGCAGCAATCGCCATGTTTTCCCCAGCTGTGTAAAAATTGAAGTGTATTTCTTTGTTTGCAGGGACCGCGCCGACGGAAAAAAGCACTAGTTTGTCCGAGAAAAAATAACTGAAAACTGATGAAAATGTGGAGATAATAAGCCCAAGCGCCAAATATCCATTCGCGTCTCCATAGTAAAGACCGATAATGTAAAAAAAGCCAGAGAGGAGAATTATGAACAAAGCCATGATAAAAAAGGTCTTTTGCTTATTGGATGAGATTTGGGAATAGATTGTCATGAGATTCGTATAACGTATAACGCACAACGTGTACCGCTTAAACGTTACACGATACACGTTACACGATCAAGGATTAGAATTTTACGTCAACCTTCTTTTTTTCTTCCTCGGTTGCTGCAAAGAATTCCGCTGCTTTGAATCCAAACATTCCCGCTAGTATATTGCTGGGGAACACCTGAACCATCGTATTAAACTCCAAAACGTTGCTATTGTAAAACTGTCGGGAAAAAGACACCTTGTCTTCCGTGTCTTCAAGCTGTCTCTGTAAATCCTGGAAATTCGTGTTTGCCTTCAAGTCTGGATATGCCTCGGCTACTGCAAAAAGTGACTTCAAGGCTCCTGAAAGCACGTTATTTGCATCCGCTTTCTCTTGAAGAGATCCAGCTGACATCATGGAAGCTCGAGCTTTGGTGACATTCTCGAATATTTCCTTTTCATGCTTCGCATATCCTTTTACCGTCTCAACCAAATTGGGGATAAGATCAGCACGTCGTTTCAATTGAACATCGATTCCCGAAAGTGCTTCTTGTATGCGGGTCTTAAGGATCACGAACCCGTTATACATACTCCCTAAATAGATAAGCAGCAAAATACCAACGCCGATAAGAATAATTCCTACGTTCATAATAAGTAAATGTAAACTGATAACATTTAATAGGATAATTATATACCACGTGTGTTCAGAAATGCAAAGGAAGGGAGACGAAGACAAAACAAGTCACTTGAATATATTATATTTTATGGTAGCATTGGAGCAGGTATTGAGGCTCTCTATATGAAAAATAACACACAGGCCATTACGGATTATCAAGTTGCGACATTACTTCTTATCAAGGAGAAGTTTCCCTTGTTTCTTTTGGGTCTGCTTATAACCATTTATATGGCAATTTTTGCGATAAGTAACGTCAAAATAGGAACCAAAAATGATAGAACAAAAACAACCAAGTCGAAGGACATAAAGATTGATACCGTCAAAACCTATACCGTACAGTTGAATGACGACCTCTGGGGAATTGCGGAAAAAATGTATGGATCCGGACTTAATGCATCCGACATCGCTGTAGCGAATAAACTTTC
>CAZKKK010000135.1:0-1597 GCA_964553365.1 uncultured Gammaproteobacteria bacterium | reverse complement strand
TGGCACTATCGGGGGTGGTACAAAACTTATCACTCAAAAAGAAGCAAGAGACATAATGCAAACAGACTCCCCCCATGTTCTTGCGGAAGTCTTGGGAGCTGCCGTTTTATCCGGAGAATTATCGTTATTATCATCATTGAGTGAAGGAACATTAGCATCTACTCATAAAAAGTTGGGGCGGTAAACGAGTATGAAAACAGGAATCACATCATATGGGTATTATGTCCCGCAGTATCGCATTCGTGTTGCGGATATAGCTGCCGTATGGGGAAAAAACGCATCCGAAATAGAACACTCCCTCGGAGTAATGGAAAAGGCCGTTTCAACAGCTGCTGAGGATTCCCTTACTATGGCATATGAGTCAAGCAGTGTAGCTATGAAGGGGCACGACCTCCCAATAGGAGCCCTTTTTTTTGGTACGGAATCGCCTGTTTATGCAGTGAACCCCTCCTCGACAATTTTAGGTGAGTTACTTGATATCGGCAACAATTATCTTGCATATGATACCCAATTCGCATGTAAGGCGGCTACAGGGGCCCTTATTTCCGCTCTTTCGTTCGTCGAGAGTAAACAGATACAATCTGCGCTTGTAGTTGCATCCGATAAAGCGACAGGAAGACCTCATGATTCCCTTGAATATACTGCAGCATCGGGGTCGGTGAGCATAATCGTGGGAGAGAGGAACCCCATTCTTTCTGTGGATGCATGGGAATCATATTCCTCAGACACTCCCGATTTTTGGAGGCGTGAAGGCATAAAATATCCCTCCCATGGAGGGAGATTCACCGGAAAGCCATCGTACTTCAGACATATAATCGGATCTGTAAAAGCGATCCTTTCCAAAACAAAAAGCAGACCAGAAGATTTTGCCTATGCCGTATTCCATATGCCTAACGGGAAGTTTCCGGTACAAGTCGCTTCACAGCTTGGATTCACCAGTGAACAAATTAAGCGGTCGCTAGTCGTCTCGGAGCTTGGCAACTCTTATACCGCATCAGCCCTCATGGGTCTTGTTGCGACACTCGAATACGTCAAGCCCGGAGAAAAAATACTATTCGCTTCATATGGATCGGGGGCGGGGTCTGACGCTTTCATCTTCACTGCTACAACTGAGTTGGAAAAAAAACGACTCCTGTTTTCAAAAAAAACGAGTGAAAAGAAATACATAGATTATCCAACATATTTGAAATGCATGAGAATAATATGAAATCGAACATTATCGGATATCACACAACGCAGTTTGGAGAACTTTGGGATAAATCCCTTTTTGACTTGGTAGAGGAAACCATAATTGGCGTCCTAAAAAATGCAAATATGGAAATGGATAATATCGACGCTATTTTTTTCGGCAACATGCTTGGTGGCATCTTGGAGAATAATCTCCATGCAGGCGCGAAAATAGCCGATATCTTTGGGGTAACCATTCCCATCTTTCGGGTAGAAGGGGCGTGTGCTTCGGGCGGTCTTGCAGTTAACCTTGCTCATGAATATGTACAGTCGGGAAAAGGGAGGACAGTACTGGTTGTTGGCGCTGAAAAAATGACGGATGTACAGCCGGAGTTCATCACTCAAGGACTCATGTCTGCGGCATCGGGGG
>CAZKKK010000134.1:0-1600 GCA_964553365.1 uncultured Gammaproteobacteria bacterium | reverse complement strand
AAGACATTTTCACTTGCTCCTGGAGAAGAAAAAGAGATAACGGCAAAAATTAAGATTCCTTCAAATAAAGTGGCGGGCGGATATTATGGATCATTCGTCTTTTCGGTAAAGACAGAGAATCCAGCCCCAGGAACAGCTACCGTTGGGCAGGAAATCGCATCACTCTTTCTTTTGAAAATCAGCGGGCCAGTAAATGAACAACTATCACTCAACTCAATCACGGCTCCATCATTATCAGAGTTTGGACCTATTCCTTTGAACTTAAAGTTCACCAATAATGGAAATGTCCACACAAAAGTATACGGACTCGTAAATATCAGCGATATGTTCGGACAAAAAGTCGCAGACCTCGTCATAAACCAAACCAATGTGTTTCCTGGAGCAAGCAGAAATATCAAAACAACCCTTGAGAAACAGTTTTTATTCGGAAAATATACAGCAACCGCAATCATGTACTATGGAACCACAAAAAATGAAACGCTCACCGCAGTGGGATCATTTACTGTTATTCCTTATCGTGTCATTGCGCTTATCGCTGTTGTTTGCTTCCTGTTGTACAGCATGCGCAAAAGGATTAGAAAAGCCCTTCGAGCTTTGACTAAATGAACAAAAAAAGTACTCTTTTCCTCATTTTTTTCTTCTTTATCGCGGGATTCATGACACACGCTATTTTTTTCCCCGCAGTATTGACAAATAATTTAATGCTCTACACTAAAAAATCTCTTGAAAATGTAAAGACACCCACTCCAGGAGTGGAAAACACCAATAAGGCGCTTACTCTCGTCTCGTTTGAAGAGGGTGAATTTGACCCACAAGTAGCAGTCGTAGGAAAAAGTTACTACCTCGGAATTACCAACAAAAGCAGTAAAGAACTCATGACTCTCACCTCTGACAACCCTCTTTTAAGGACTCCCCGAGGCTATGGGGAGAGTGAGCAACTCCTCATCCAGCTGTATGATATAGGAGAATATACCGTAAGCAGCACCCTTCATCCAGACCGCTTCTTGAAAGTGATCGTGAAATAATGTATACTACGCCCCTATGCGTAGGGGACGATGGGTAGTGTATTGTTTTGCAGTATTTTTATCCTTTTTTGTCGCTCAATCTTCATACGGAATATCCCTATCTATGACGGCAACCGTGCCTCTTTCCCCTCTGTGGAAGGAAGCCCTGCGACTTAACTCACAAGTGAAAATGGACACCTCACACCCCTATATTTTACATATTTCACAGGAATCTCTCGGCATAGAAAAACTCCCTGTCGAAAAACAAGAAATTCAACTTTTGGTATTCAAAAATAATATATTGGTGAATGAGCAAATCAAGATAACGAATAGAAAAGGAGAGGTTGATTTTATCTTTGTTCCTGATCAATCGGGAAACTATTCGGTGATGGTGGTCAATAAATCGGATGAAAAACCTTTCGTGGTAAAAAGCGCTTCAATTGCCTTGTAAACTTTTTGCTTCCTTCCATCATTTTGAATTTCCACATCCGCCATTTTCATACATCGACGCACTTGTTGCCCACTCATATTATTATCATCCTTGCTGTCACGTCCGTCAACCTTGAGGAATGATTCCCAGTCTTTCGGATCCCATA
>CAZKKK010000133.1:0-1630 GCA_964553365.1 uncultured Gammaproteobacteria bacterium | reverse complement strand
TTATCAGGCATAAAATTCAAAAACTTCTTAATCTATAGGGGGATGATGTGAAGGATGGGTACAAGAAGTAATCTATCCGAAGGTGAATGCGAATAATTGCACATTTGTATCTTGGAATTCAAGTTTCAAGATATGTCTTCCAGGAGAAGGAAGAAGAATCAATTTATACAATCTGTCAGAATCGACGGTCACAATTCCATTTTTATTGTCCAGTCCGAAATACTGAATCTTACCATCAATATATACCTTTACTCTCGATGATAGATTGGGAACCTTCATCACGAGATATACTTCCTTCGCATTGAAGTTCAGATTCAAGATAGATCCTTTTTGAGGGGTCGCATATTCATCTGTCACGTTCCAATTTCCAGAAAAGGCGAAAGTGTCATTAGGAACTGGATTTGGGGAAGAATATTGAGTGAACGAATCATTCTGTAAAGATTCAGGAGAGGAAAGGTTAGAAGCTCTTGCAGAGCCAACATATGTTTCAGGCGTCCTTCCATACGTTTGTGAGGAAACATTGTTTACCAGACTAGGAATTCCCATCGCTCCTGCCTCCTTTAACAGTTCCTGTATTATTTTTTCTGTTTCATCATACCCACCTTCACCAAAATGAGAATATACTATATTTCCCTTCCCATTAATTATGTATTTTGCAGGCCAATATTGATTATTGAAAGCGCGCCAAGTTGAAAAATTATTATCCTGCACAATTGGATAGGTGAGGCCGAAGTCTTTTATCGCTTTTGAAAGATTTTTACTGTCTTTTTCAAATTCGAATTCAGGCGAATGAATCCCTATTATGACAAGCCCTTTATCCTTATATTTGTCCCACCACGATCGTAGGTAGGGGAACGTTCGTTGGCAATTTATGCACGTATATGTCCAAAAATCTATCAGTATCACCTTTCCCTTGAGTTGTTTAATTGATATTGGTTTTGTATTAAACCATTCCCCTCCAGGAATAATTTCAGGTGCTTCTTGCTTAAATAATGGAGAAATGGGGGAGACTACCTGCAATTTTACAAGCTGTCTCTTTATAGCATCTGAATTTTCAAATCGGGTAAGCCCCACTCCATATTGTGGAAATACCTTTAGTATGAATGTCTGGAATGAACGATCCACATTTGCATAAATCCCTATGGCGGTAACTATCATAACTACGCCGAACACCTTCTGAATAGCTAGGGTATGGCTTAAAAGCCAAGGAATCTTTTTCAGTGCGCTTTGACCTCCATGTATTATGAAAAAAAGAGGGAGAGCAGTACCAAGAGAATAGGAAAATGTGATAATAAACGCATTTAAAGTAATCGTTCCTGATAGTGCGAGGGAAATTACCGATGCTAGAATGGGGCCAACGCATGGTGTCCAGAGAAGGCCAAGCGATAGGCCAATCATAAGTCCCGAGACAAACCCTGTATTTGTATTTCCTCGGGGGGAAAAGCGAGATAAGCGAGAGAACAACAATTCTACCAACATCTGAAATTGTGGGATGAGAATCGATATCCCAAAGAATGCAATGACGATTATAGATATGAAACGTAAACTATCGGCGGATATGTTGGTCAATTTAACGATAGTTGAAAGAAAAAGAGTAAAGAACGTAAAACTGAAAATAAACCCAACAACG
>CAZKKK010000132.1:0-1680 GCA_964553365.1 uncultured Gammaproteobacteria bacterium | reverse complement strand
GTCGGGCTAACGCAATAGCAAGGGCGCTTTCGGTAACGGTATCCATCGGGGCAGAGGAAAACGGAACTGAGACCCTTATTTTTTTAGTGATATTTGTTTCGAGGGATATTTCCTGTCGCTTGAAATCACTATATCCCGGGCGAAGAAGAACATCGTCAAAAGTTAGTCCATCAACGAATTTTGTAATCATATCAGTAGATATATAAATGAATGGATAATAAAGGGATTACAAAAAAGCCCGCCATTTCGGCGGGGTTCTGAAGAAAGTTTCTTTTGATTGGTCCTTTCCATATTCAATGATAGCAGCATTTTTTTGGAAATCAACAACCAATTGAAATTGCTATCTAGGCTGCTATAATAAGCTCCATGGCAGCAGAAAATCCACTCATACAACAGAGAAGAGGTCTCTTTGAAGGAATACGAAGCAGAAGACCAGCCGAAAGACCAACCGCCTCCATTCTTGGAATTGGCGTTGAAGATCATATAAGAAGCAGCAGATCAAAAGTGTCGGAGATGTTCGCAAATGCAAAACCTCACTCCAATCAAGAATATCTCTCATTAGCTCTGGAAGAAGGACTTAACGCCTTGGAAGATGGAAATTATGGAATTGGAGCTGTGATTGTCCGTCGTGAGGGTGGGAGAGAATGGGTGATATCTGGTCACAACAGAATGAGAAGTGAGCACAGTACCCATTTTCATGCAGAAGAGGACGCGATTGATGGAATCGAAGGTTTGATGAAGGGTGAAGAAAAATGGAAAGAAAGGATAATCCTTGAAAGAGAAATAGAATCAAAAAAAGACGAAACGATATTGGTAACGAGTCTTGAGCCATGCATCGGTTGCGTAAGAAGACTTGAAACGCACAAAGTAACGGGAGTATTTATCGGCGAAGAAGATGATTTTGCTGGGGCGATGTTAGGAGGAAGAGAGGAAAAGCTCCCAGAACTCTGGATAAAAATGAGAGAATGGCAGGGCTTTTCAGTGGACCTTGCAGATTATGCAAATCCAAGCAGTGAATTATATGTCGATCCACAATATAGAGACTTGATCAAAAGGACATTCCATATCAATCGCCAGGAAATCGATGATGAGATGGAAAAAAAAGGTCTTGCCGGACAGACTTCTCTAGCGCAAGCCCTCCTAGGGATGGCAGCGAAACAAGATTAATCGGCAATAATTTTTGAGAGGAGCCTCTTCATTTTCTCGCTTGCCTTATTCGCTTCCGCCAATACTTCTTTGTGATCATGCTTTACGAATGCGAGGTTGGTTACAAAAGCGAAGCCCAATACATTCACATTCAGGGACCGGGCAACAAGGGTTTCCGGAACGGTGCTCATCCCCACCACGTCAGCCCCTAAGAACCGCAAGGCCATCTTGTCTGCAGGGGTCTCAAAGTTGGGGCCATGATAATATACATATGATCCTTGATGAAACGGAATGTCATTCTCCACACAGATCTTCACTGCCTTCTTCCTCAAATCAACATTGAAGACTTCGGAAACATCCACGAAGTTTGCTCCTCGGAGAGGATTATCAATCGCAAGAAAAAGAGTGATCATATCAGAGAGAACCACGAAATCCCCGACTTTATATTTCTCATTGAGTGCCCCGCAGGCTGCGGTAAGAATGAGGTTTTTCATCCCAAGCTTTCCGAATAATCGAATGGGCATGGTTGCGTCA
>CAZKKK010000131.1:0-1691 GCA_964553365.1 uncultured Gammaproteobacteria bacterium | reverse complement strand
AACAGTTGGTTCTTTTGAACTCGGAGCAACGAACAGAAATGGGCCAGGCCGGTCGTGTCAAGATGGAGCTGGAATTTGATGAGCGAATTGTTATTGAGAAGTACTTGGCAGTTATAAGGGAAATCCTGGCCGCTAAACCAGCTTGGAAAAAGGGTGACTTTCGAGACAAAAAAACAACTTTAACATGAGGCAATACCATGGGAAAAACGTTTAATTATGCTCGCATATTGTATGCATGGCGAGTAACAAAAAGCACGGTCAACAATTACGTTCCTGAAGACATTTCAATCGAATTGACAAACACTTGCAACTTTAAATGCAGTTTTTGCCCTCAATCGGATCCTAAACATTTTGAAGTTGTTTCACGATCCACCCTTCAACCAGAACAGGCAGATTCATTGCTTGCTAAATTAAGAGAAGGTGGAATAAAGACTAATGTTATTCATTGGACATTAGATGGCGAGCCGTTTGTAAATCAGAATATTGACGAAATATGTTCTCTGGCCATTAAACATGGATGGTGTCATTTCATTTTCTCAACGAACGGATATTTTTGTACGATCGAGAGAATGATGAGTTTACCTGCAAAGAATCAGGATATTACCTATACCTTGTGTATCGATTTTTGTGCTGATAAAGAGTTATTTGAAAAGCATAGAGGGACGCTGCACTCTTGGGAGAAAATTAAATCGAATATTCTGCAAATACTGGGCAGTGAACAACTCAACCACCTCTCAGTAAAGATTACTGACATTTCTTCCTTTGCAATTGCTGACAACCATGACCTGGATAATCGCTTATCTTTGCTGAAGAGCATGTTTCCCAAATCGGACAGATTAAGTGTTACCGGTCGTATATTCCATAATGCCACAGGGTTTGTTTCAGGGGTCATCGAGAGGAAGAAAAAACAACGCCGCAAGTACAATTTATGCCCATATCCCTGGACGTCATTAGTTATAGCATCAAACGGTGATGTGGTTACATGCTGTAGAGACTTAGAACACAAAACCGTATTGGGGAATATTTTTAACGAAGACTTGCTTTCTATATGGAATGGACAAAAATACCAGAACCTTAGAAAAGCTCTGTCCGATAAAAATCCACAAGCTATAAAAGCATGTGAAAATTGTGACCTCCCCTATGATCAAGGCAAGTTCACCATCCGTCATATTCTCAAAACAGGTATCAATAGGCTTGGAATGTTCAAAAGGTGATAATTGCTTACTGGTTCCTCTAAAGGGCATTGAAGTGTTGGCCGTTGCAGAACTTTGACAGAACTTAGGGAGTCCAGGTTGACCCCTGCATACTAGTGGACAATCATCAAAATATCCCCGTTGCGGTAAACGTCACCTAGAGTGAGTCCCCCAGCGATGGCAGCTGCATTGTCGGTGTAATTTTCGACTCCCTGGATATTGAGCTTGCTGGCATTGTTTTTCCTCGGGATTGAACCACCTATTGTGACCTTCGTGTAATTTGCTACGCCAGAGTTCCAAATTGCATGGGTTATCAGAGATTGATCTACATTTGATGCATACTGGATTACGTCGTCTGCATCAGATTTAGGATGTAAATAGAGCAAATTTCTTGTCGCATCTGAGAGGGTCAATGTCGGATTTCCACCTCGGATATATGAGCCGCCCGTGGCGCCGTTAGTGACATCTAAAGCACTGGCATTGGGGAAGGCAGCGCTG
>CAZKKK010000130.1:0-1723 GCA_964553365.1 uncultured Gammaproteobacteria bacterium | reverse complement strand
CTTCACCTCCAGCTGACATGAATAAGACCAAAGGTGGCGAATTGCCCACTGCAGGATCTTTCATTCCACTTGTAGGCATATTAGGGGTTGCCGGAGCATTGATATTCTATAGCTTTAAAAGAAGGGATGCCTAATATTATTTCTCAAGTCTCTTGAGCCATTTGGCATCTATAGCCTTTTTTAGGTCGATGCCTTCCGATTGTGCAAGAAGAAGCACATGGCACAGTACGTCAGCTACCTCATTTTCGAAGTTATTTTTCAATTCTGCGGGAGTCCTATCTTTATGTCTTCCTTGTCCATTCATGGCAAGATATGCCTGGGTAAGCTCTCCCATTTCTTCCTGAAGCTTGAGCAGATACCAAAGTTTATTACGGGAGATCTTGAATTTTTTGGAGTAGAGCTCCGATACGCGTTCAATCTTTGTTATGAGGCTTTTGAGATTCATGACTTATAGTATAACACACTTCCTTCCAAGATTCCACCTTTTGCATATGTGGGTGAGGAACGCTCTAGCTCTTATTCCAAGGAGCTGCAAAAAATAGTTTTCTATTATAACGTATCAATGAGCCTTGGCAGATGACTCATCTGCCAAAGGGCGTAATTACTTGAAGTAGGTGCCAAGTTGGATGAAGGATTGGCTTGGCACTTCAAACCAGAAGGACAATTTTTGCTCTCCTCCAACTTCCTTTGCGTTTACGATAAGCGATGTGTTTCCCGCCCACCCAGTCACATCCTCGATTTCATAGTTGGGCACTTTTTCCTTGAAGTACTCTTGAACCGAAATGAAAGTGGACTTGTTAGAGAAATCTTCACCATTGCTTTGGAAAACAAGATAATTTGTCAGCAAAGGAGTCTTCTCCTTCAAAAAGACATAGTTGTTTTCGACTGACCACGCATTGAAGGGGATTTCTAGGGTTTGTGAAGTCGGTTCTTCCATAGAATATATCTTCTCTTTTTGGCCGTCCGGCTTTGCTGATATGAATACAGAATAGACCGCCCCTTGTTTCTCAAGTGTCAAAGTCATAGCTCCCTCAGGAGAATCCATCACTGATACGACGGGGCCGACAGGGACTTCTGTGGGAAGAGGCACTTGCGCTATTGGCGCAGCGGCTGATGAAATCAAGGATCGGTTGGTTGTGTTCTCCCTTTGCACTGTCACAAAAACCGCCAATGCGGTCCCTATCACTATCACAAAACAGGCCTCTATACACTGTCGTACTGTTATCATATTTTTTTATTGCTATGGTTGGTCGCCATAAATAGTTATTGTCGTACCTTTTTTCCCGTCGATAGGACCATCTGCCCATTCATAGAGTTTTCCCACATCCGTCGTTTTCATGTTCACGCACCCATGGCTCATTGCATGACCAAAATTGTTATGCCAATACGTCCCGTGGAGACTGAAACCGGTACTTCCTGGAACTTCATCGTTGGAAAAAAACATGACATAGGGCACATTGGGAAGATTGTAATAATCTGCACCGCTTCCCCCACTCATTCCTGTTGAACGAAACTTGCTCCAGATAGTGAAGTCACCTTTTGGCGTTTTTCCCCATAATCCAGAGGAAATTAAAGTTTCCATGATAAGTGTTTTCCCCTCATAAGCAGAAAGTGTCTGGGTCGCAAGATTAACATAAATATGTTTCTCGCCATTCGAAGTTTTCTCACCAAGTACTGGACTCGTATTTTCATTTTGGGCAAGAGAAATATTGGGAGCCTTCAC
>CAZKKK010000129.1:0-1726 GCA_964553365.1 uncultured Gammaproteobacteria bacterium | reverse complement strand
GAAAAAAGATCAAATACCATTGAAGTTCTTATGACTCTCCCTCTTTCGGAATCGACAATAGTCCTTGCAAAGCTATTAAGCCTGTTTACGATAACCGCTATAACGCTCGCCCTTACCGTATCCATCCCGATAGTGCTTGGATTCATCTCCGCTCTGTATTTGCCTGAAATTGTCGTTGGATATATCGGGTTATTGCTGCTCAGCCTGCTCTATCTGAGCTTTTCTCTTTTCGTTTCCAGTCGGATCTCAAACCAAATAGCTTCATTTTCCGTTTCGGCAATCATTCTTTTTCTCATGACGACACTGTCTTCTGATTTCCTAGCGAATCTGCTCCCAAAGGCGGTTCAAGATGTCCTTTTATTCGGAAGCCCCCTCCTTCATTTGGACAACTTCATCAAAGGCGTCATAGACCTCCGCTCTCTGAGTTACTTTGTCTTGCTCATAGTCTTGTTTTTTAAATTAACCGTTACCGAATTACATAAAAGAACCTAATATGAATTATCTCCGAAAGGCTCCCGTATCCGTCCTTCTTTTCCTTATTTTTGTCGTGACATTCATTCTTTTCTCGTTTTTTCCCGTACGACTGGATTTTTCAAAGGGCAAGGCATACACCTTGTCTCCTGCGACAAAAAAAACAATCCAACAGAACAGTAAAAATATCGATATTAGTCTCTATGTATCTTCTGATATCCCAACACGCATACTTCCATTAAAAACCGACGTGGTGGAACTGCTCCAAGAATATAGAAGAGGCGGAAAGAATATTAAGGTGAATGTGATCGATCCTAAAAAAGATAGTAAGGTTGTGGAAAAATTAAAACAACTCGGTGTTCCCGAACTCCAATTCTCCCAACTCGAACAAAACAAGTACCAAACGACTGCGTTTTATTTTGGAATAGTGCTTTCTGCAAATGATAAAAATGAGATTATCCCTCAAGTGAATGATTATCCGAATCTTGAATACAATCTTACCTCTGCGATATATCGACTCACTCGAACGGATATGCCAAAAGTCGCAGTCATAGGTGAAAGCCAAAACGGATATACCCAACAAGATCCCCTTGGCTCCCTCAAAAAGGTCCTTTCACAACAATATACCGTCGTGAGTCTTGACCTGAAAACTATCAAGATGGAAGAGGTGGAAAAGTTCATCAAGGAATATTCCACTCTAGTTCTCCTTGATAACGGAACAAGTGTCTATTCAAGCGAAGAGATCCAAATTGTGAAACGATTTTTTGACTCAGGAAAAAACATCCTTGTCTTCGCGGGAGGCACAAAGATTGATGAGCAGACTCTGGCCGTTACCCCAGCTGATCACAACCTCAATGAGCTTACCGCTTCGTATGGAGCCCAAATAGAATATGATCAGATCCTGTCAACATCTGCAGAATATGTAAATTTCGGAAATGAAACATCACAATTCCTCGCCCCTTATCCTTTTTGGATACGATCAAATATTTTCGATACAAAATCAGGTTTGTTCGCCAACATCCAGTTCATGACATTTCCTTGGACATCTTCTCTCGCTTTGATAAAGGGCGGCTCAACATTGGTGACTCCCCTTATCTTATCCTCAACTCGATCGTGGATGCAGAAAGACAATTTCTTCCTCACTCCTAATTCCATTCCTCAACCCACACAGAAAGATCTTAAGCAGTTTGCAATTGGAGCCTTGATAAAAAACAAGCAAGGAGGAGAAATGGTCGTTGTTCCTTCATCCCGCTTC
>CAZKKK010000128.1:0-1732 GCA_964553365.1 uncultured Gammaproteobacteria bacterium | reverse complement strand
TTTCTGCCTTTGGGATGCCATGGCGCATTTTTAGGTACGGATTCGGTTAATGTTGCCTGATGCTGCTTATCTTCCGTCATTTTATGAGGCAAGTTCTTGACAGGTGGGTGTGCCGCGGCCAACGCCTGGCTATCAGCCGATTTTTCTTTGGCCAGCATCGCTTCGTACAGCTTGAAAAGAAATTCCAAGCGCTCTTCCTCAGAGTGAAAGGGGTGTGAGCGATAGCATTGGTCGACCACCAGGTCGAGTTTTTCATGGGCTTTTTTGAGGCCTGCCGGCATATTGTCAGGGTCGTAGAGCTCGCCTAAGGTTTTTTCACTGTGGTTTTCACGTTCCGCTAACACGTTGTGGGCGTGTTGCTCTAGTCGATGTTTCTGCTGCTCGGTGAGCTCGGGAACGGGGAAGGTGTTGTAGCAAAGCACGGCGGAGTAGCGGTAGTCGGTTTTAAGCCGGCCAGCAAGCGCCCTGACCCAGGCCATGTGCATTTGGGAGGTTAGGAGGCTGAATAGCCAGGGTTGGGCGTTATAGATGGCGAAGGCAGGGGCCTTAACGACGACATCCTTGTCGAGGAAGCCTATTGGGATGTAATTTCTTCGCTCAGAAGAAACTTGTGGAACAAAAATAGACACAGCATCTTGGTGGCAAATTGCCATAAAGCGATGGGGTTTAGTCGCATATTTTCTCGTTGAGGCCGCCTTGCTAATCTCCCTAATCTTTTTAACCAATGCAAACCGTTTTTTAATTTCCGGATTTTTCATGGCGGCTTTCACTTGATCATCTTTTATCCATAAGCACCATTGCTGGATACCGTTAATAAACTCATCTGAACCCAGTGATTTTTTGAAAAATCTCCTTGAGTTGGAGTCTATTGCTAAGATCTCTTTCCGCTCTGAGTTATTTAATAATAAATGCCCCCCATCTGAAGCCTTGTTGCCCGCCGCCATCACTGGAATATTTGAGATAGGATTTCTTTGATTTTCAACCAAAGTGCCGAAATTCGAAGAGGACAAATAAGCATTTATTTTATCTACCTCCTCTGAAAAATCTTCGTGGAATATTTTTTTAATTTTTGTATTCACATTGGATAGACCAATGACAGAACAGGTTACACCCGCGTTGTTTTTTGCTAAATTTTCCCATTTGAAAGGCTTGTAGCAAAACGATATCTCCACCTTCTCTGAAAATATCTTTGGCCAAAGCAAAGCAACCTGAGAGCCTTGACAAATAGACTTTGTCGTAACAAATGCTAGCAAAAACTTTGTATTCTTAATGTATTGTGCGCCCTTTACAAACCAACAAGTGACATAGTCGAGGTTCTTATAGTTACCCTTCCCAAAAAATACCGCCTTAAGGTCTGCTTTCTGATCTTTACTTTGCATTCTCGCACCAGAATAAGGTGGATTGCCAAGAATATAAATCTCAACAGATTCACTCTTAGGGCAAATCTCTTCCCAGTCTAGACGGGTTGCATTCCCGCAGTGAATGTTGTTTTTTTTGTCGAGAGGTAAAGACGGTCGTGATACACCAAATTCTTCTCGAAAATTATTATTTGATTGAATCTTTGACAGACCCAGTGAAATCGCCGAAATTTCGTGAGAAAAACTATCTATTTCGATACCATAGAATTGAAGTAATGAGATTGCCGATAATGGTATCTTCATGTTTGGACTCAATGTCTTAAGCTGTTTTAATATCTCAATTTCTAATTGACACAGCTCTTTGTAAGTAATCA
>CAZKKK010000127.1:0-1741 GCA_964553365.1 uncultured Gammaproteobacteria bacterium | reverse complement strand
CCTCCCTTGGAATCGGACACTGCTACAACGTTCATCCCTCTTTCGCTTGCGATTTTTGCATAATAGAATCCCACATTCCCGAATCCTTGAACGGCAATTGTGGGTTTATGTAGGGGCGAACCTCCGTGTTCGCCCTTATTCGGGTCGACACATGGGTCGACCCCTACATTTATTTTTTTTAACAACGCTTCCGTAATCGCCACACCACCTCTCCCTGTTGCTTCCGTTCGACCGAGCGTCCCCCCAAACTTTACCATTTTCCCTGTAAACGTGGCACGAAGTTGTTTTAGCTTTCGACTATCGACTATCGACTTTCGACTATAAACTTCAAACTCATCCGTCATCCACTTCATTATCTGTCCATTGGTATTTACATCAGGTGCTGGTACATCTACTTCAGGTCCGATAATGGGGGAAATTGCACGGGCGAACGCTTTTGAGATGCGTTCAAGCTCACCCTCGGACACTTCCTTCGGGTTGAATATGATTCCGCCTTTTCCTCCTCCGTAAGGCAATCCTGCGACTGCACATTTGATAGACATGAGAGTGGCGAGAGCTTGCACCTCGTCGCGCGAAACATTGGGGTGGAAACGGATTCCCCCTTTGTATGGGCCAAGATTATTGTTGTGCTGGATGCGGAATGCAGTGAATAACGTATCCTTCCCATCGTCCATTTTCACTTGCAGAACAAACTCATGAATGGCATTGGGTTGCACTAATCTGTCGATAACTTCTTGAACAAGTCCCATTCCCTTCCCTGTTTTGATGATCGTGTTTTGAGCTGTCTGCAACATGTCATTCATACGATGCCCCCCTCAATCCATCGTTCCGCATCAAGTGCTGCCTGAACTCCCATTCCCGCAGCAGTAGATGCCTGCTTATATACATGATCGACACAGTCTCCCGCACCGAATACACCAACCACAGAAGTTTGCGTGCTGTATTTCGTATCAAACTTCTCAATAGGTAATTCTTGTGACTTTGACTTTAAAAACTCCATACCTATCGTGCTTGTTGTGAGTATATATCCTTTCTGGTCGAGCTCAATTTGTCCCTTGAAGAGGTCGGTGTCAGGTCGGTGACCGATAGCTACGAACACGCCATCAACTTGTATTTCTTTTGTTCCGTCTTGAACTTTTAATCGAAGACCTTCCACTTTAAATTTTCCCAACACCTCTTCTACAGCGGCGTTCCATATGACTTCTATTTTTTCATGTTCGAGCACTCTCTTCTGCATGATCTTTGATGCCTTGAACTCGCCCCTTCTATGTACTATATATACCTTACTTGCGAATTTGGTAAGGGTAAGCGCTTCCTCAAGGGCGCTATCACCTCCGCCAATCACGGCCACTATTTTATTCTTGAAGAAAAAACCGTCACATGTGGCGCATGCTGACACTCCTTTTCCGCGCAGTCGTGTTTCGCTTGGTAAACCCATCCAAAGGGCTTTCGCACCAGTGGCGATTATCACAGCTTTTGATTTATATTCTGCGCCGTTTGCCAATGTAATTGTATGCCCTGCCCCTACAAACCCGACTGACTTGACATTTTCATCGACAAGCGTTGTGCCGAATTTCGTTACTTGTTTACGCATGATATCAATCAATTCGCTCCCTAATATCGATTCCTGCCCAGGAAAATTCTCCACTTCCGTGGTGAGCATGAGCTGTCCTCCTGGAGGAGAACCTGCGAGAACGATTGGCTTAAGTCCGGCACGTGATAAATAGAGCGCTGCGGAAAG
>CAZKKK010000126.1:0-1745 GCA_964553365.1 uncultured Gammaproteobacteria bacterium | reverse complement strand
CTGCGCCATGACTTCTTGAAGATAAAAAATATAGCGGCAACGTCGCGCGTTATATTACGACGCTTCCAACCGATACCGATTTCTCACAAGTTCACTTAAGTCGGGCGGATCTCCCCGCTGCCATCGCTGTAAATAATCCCAGAAATTATATCCCAGACGGAAACAGGTCTGTTTGATACTCATAAGCCCATCGCGGAACTTTCGCCCTCTCTCATTCTTGGTGCTTCCTGATATGTTTCTTCGCTTCGCTACCGGCCTAATGTCTCTTTCAGAGTCGTTATTATGCAAAGGGAGCCCTGGATGATCTAGCGCCTTTAGCAGCTCGTCTCTGTATGCAGCAAAATTGGCTATTACGGCATTAATCTCCTCACTATTTGTCGTCATTTTGACGAGGTCATCATACATCTGGTGGACTAGTTCTCCGCCTACTTGAGTGTGAGCCGCTTCCTTGAGAGTTTTATAGAGAGTCCAAATAGCACTCCTGACGCCGGCCAGCTGCTGTTCTATTATTTGACTGGTGCAGATAATCTTACGCAAAGGACGTTCCATATGTATCCAGCATCCTGCATGATCAAATATCGCAAACTGACCTGCCCTATCCGATAAAAGAACTTGGCCGGGCTTGAGAATGGTGCTGGTAATGAATCCCACAAGTCCACCTTCCATGCAGTGCTGGCGTATATTTTTAGCATTTAATCCAAGTTTATTTAGCAGCCGGTTCATCCCTTTTTTTGATTGGAAAGTTTTCCCTTTCACTGTTTCAAAAAGATTGAGCACATCATCGTTGACCCCGCACTGGAAAAGATGCCAAATCATAGCGTCGTTGATATGATATCCCTCCTTGCCTTGTAAAAGAATCCTCAGGAAATTTTCTCGAGATTTGCTAGAGGTCGTGGTATAATACGCAAAATATTTGCCGCCAATATGAGTGCAATAACAACTCTTGTATTCGTGTTTCTCACCCGTATCATCTGTTCGAATGTAGGGAGCTTCCTCAAGGCCTGCTGTAAGGATAGCTTCGCTAGTAGCTGAGTAGCCTTCCGCTTCGTTGAGAAGAATGTTATTGACTTGACCCGACGATATCTCTATGCCGATTCCATTCAAAAATTCGTGAATACAGGGCTGAGTCATTCCTTGAGCGTAAAGATTCGCCTCCAAAGCTCTCAAAGTCGGACCAAAATGTTGCTTTTGTATCTCAACAGGAAGTTTTCCATGCAAGACGTCACCTGAAGGGGTTTCCCATATTTCTAATTTGTACGTGATTTCTTTGGCTATAAGACTGATTTCCTGGACCGTAAACGGTTGAAATCCTCTGTATTTTGACCCTGTTGGGAGATTTTCTGGTGTTACTGCAATTTCAGAACTCTCCTTTTGGGCAAGAGAGGAGCACGCCATAGATGGCGGAGTATTAGACCCCGGTGACCCTTTGCTTCGTTGTCTGGGTTGCATTTTATTGGGAGAAAACTTAGGCCTCTTTGGCGTTTTGCGCAACTTGGCTATTTCATCTTCCAAGATTTTGATTTTTTCCAGGGCTTTTGTAAGTTGTTCCTGAGTGGACTGCAGTTGTCCAGCAAAAGTCTGATGTAGCGCTATCAAGACACGCATTGCATCGGAATTACGAACATCAGGAGAAAACTTGGCTAAGATTGGGTCGATAAGCATAGATCGACTTATGCAATATGACAAAATAAATTTCAATAAGATATTGCAATGTCGCGTTTTTTCTTCAAGAAGTCGTGGCGCAA
>CAZKKK010000125.1:0-1784 GCA_964553365.1 uncultured Gammaproteobacteria bacterium | reverse complement strand
ATATTGTTCATAGGGAAATCGGGATGAAGGGATAACTATCATCTCTCCTCCTTGCTTGTTTTTTATCAAAGCTCCAATCGCAAACTGCTTGAGATCTTTCTGCGTTGGTTGAGGAATGGAATTGGGAGTGAGGACGAAGTTATCCTTTTGCACCCACGATCGTGCTGATGACAATATAAGCGGTGATATTAAAGTTGAGCCACTTTTTTTCAAAGTAAGAGAAGATGTCCAAGGAAACGTCATGAACTGAATATTCGCAAATAATCCTGATTTTGTATCAAAGATATTTGACCGAATCCAAAAAGGATAGGGAGCAAGGAATTGTGATGTCTCATTCCCGAAGTTTACGT
This sequence comes from uncultured Gammaproteobacteria bacterium, assembly GCA_964553365.1. Taxonomy (GTDB): domain Bacteria; phylum Patescibacteriota; class Microgenomatia; order UBA1406; family GWC2-37-13; genus JAKBEU01. Next base: position 1,434 of record CAZKKK010000125.1, on the reverse strand, counting down.
ATTCAGCAGATGTTGAAAGGACCTGATCATACTCTATTTGAGCTCCGTAGGAAGCGGTAAGCTCATTAAGATTGTGATCTGCCTGCGAAACGGCGAGTGTTTGTTCGTCAATCTTCGTTCCCCCCGCGAACACAAGGATATTTTTTCCCGATTCATAGAATCGTTTCACTATTTGGATCTCTTCGCTTGAATAGACGCCCGTTCCGTTATCGAGGAGAACAAGAGTGGAGTATTCCTTGATGAACTTTTCCGTCTCTTCCGTCTTGATCGTTTTCAGGTCAAGGCTTACGACTATGTATTGCTGTGAAAGAACTTTTTTAAGGGAGGTGAGTGGATCTTGCCCGTTGAATCCGTTTTGGCTTTCGCCAACTATCGCAACTTTTGGCATGTCTGCTCGCGTAAGTCGATATATCGCTGAGGTGAGGTTATATTCAAGGTTCGGATAATCATTCACTTGAGGGATGATCTCATTCTTATCATTTGCAGAAAGCACGATCCCAAAATAAAATGAAGAAGTTTGGTATTTGTTCTGTTCAAGTTGAGAGAATTGAAGTTCAGGGACGCCGAGTTGTTTTAATTTTTCCACAAGCTTGACGTCCTTTTTAGGATCTATCACATTCACTTTTATGTTTTTCCCACCCCTTCTATATTCCTGGAGTAACTCCACTACGTCGGTTTTCAGGGGAAGGATACGCGTTGGGATGTCGGAAGATACATATAAACTAATATCGATATTTTTGCTGTTTTGTTGGATCGTTTTTTTTGTTGCGGGAGATAGGGTATATGCTTTTCCTTTCGAAAAGTCCAGTCGTACGGGAAAGAATGAAAAAAGAACGAATGTCACAACGAAAAAAAGAAAAAAAAGGACCGATACAGGGGTTTTTCGGAGATAATTCATATTAGGTTCTTTTATGTAATTCGATAACGGTTAATTTGAAAAATAAGACTGTCAACAATACAAAATAACTGAGGGATCGAAGATCCACTACACCTTTAACGAAATTGTCCAAGTGAAGAAGAGGGCTTCCGAATAAAAGGACATCTTGGACTGTTTTTGGGAGTATGTTCGCAAGGAAATCAGAAGACAAGGTGGTCATAAGAAACAATATGATCGCCGATAGGGAAAATGAGGCGATTTGGTTTGAAATCCGGCTGGCTATGTAGAGAGAGAAGCTTAGATAAAGCAAGCTAAGAAGCAACAATCCAATATATCCAACAACGATCTCAGGCAAATACAGGGCGGAAATAAATCCAAGCACGATGGGGATGGAGAGGGTAAGGGCAAGAGTGATGGTTGTTATCGTAAACAGACTTAATAGTTTCGCGAGCACTATCGTCGATTCCGAAAGAGGGAGAGTCATGAGGACCTCAATGGTATTCGATCTTTTTTCTTCACTCAAACTCCTCAGAAAAAAGTAGCCAGGAGGGTAGAGG
>CAZKKK010000124.1:0-1796 GCA_964553365.1 uncultured Gammaproteobacteria bacterium | reverse complement strand
TACTCAGCGGAAGCTTTTTCAGCAATCTTATAGATTCCTCGATGAACGTTCGCAGTGTATTTTGTGTAATATTCGATTTCCTTATCTATCACTCCTTGCGGTTTAAGCGATGTGGCTGTACTATCAAGGTAAATTAGGTCAGAATTGTTGGAAAAAATTGGAAAGTCTAGTTTAATTCGGGAGATATCCATACGATAATTATAGCAGGTACTCTATAGACACTCTTTTCTTGGAAGACGGATATCTATTATAGTCTTCTTGTATGAAGAGGTTTCTTAGAATTTTATGAGGGAATCATCAAAGGATGGTATTTTTTCTTTTAAGCGATCGATTACTTCGTTAGCAAAGCCCTTTACAAGAAGGTCTTTTGCCATTTGGTCTTTTAAGCCACGACTTTTGACATAAAATATTTCGTCTTGATTTAGCTTCCCGGTGGTAGACCCGTGAGTACAAAATACATCATTCGCTAAAATTTCCAAAAATGGATTTGATTCTACGAAAACATCCTTAGATAAAATTAAATTTTGATTTTTCTGATACGCATGACTTTGCTGGCCTGATTTTTCGATTCGGATTAATCCTTGATAAAAAAACTTTGAGGCATCATCAAAAACGCCTTTGATAAATAAGTCTGAATAGCCCCCTTGTGCGTTATGATGCTGAATTGTCTCAATGTTATATTCATGATTATCTGTTCCAGTAAATAATCCCAATATAGAGAGTTCTACTCCTGTAGCATCTATCTCAAACTCATATTTTCCAGAAATGTTATGAAAGAAAACGACGTAAGTACCTTTTTTATCAAAGATAAAGGGCTTCTTTGGGGATTCTTTTACATGAATAAAAGTAGGCTTCATATCAGCCAACACTCCCTTCCATTTCTAGATTAATAAGCCTATTAAGTTCTACAGAATATTCCAGAGGAATTTCTCGAGAGACTGGTTCGATAAATCCGTTCACTAACAGGCCTTCAGCTTCTTCCTTTTTTAGTCCACGAGACATCAAATAAAATAGTTTTTCTTCTCCGAGTTTTTCCACCGTGGCTTCATGTTGAATCTCAACGTCGCTGTTTTTTATCTTCATGGAAGGGTACGTATCTGAACGGGAATGTTCATCGAGAATAAGCGCATCACATGAAACATAAACTGATGAATTTGTTGCCGCTGGAGCTACATGTATGAGCCCACGATAGGAAGTCTGTCCTCCATTTTTAGAGATGGATTTTGAAACAATCCTCGATTTGGTGTTAGGGGCTAAATGAATCATCTTTGCACCAGCATCTTGAATTTGTCCCTTTCCGGCAAAGGCAATAGAAAGAACTTCTCCTCGGGCACCGTCTCCCATTAAGTATACAGATGGATATTTCATTGTTATTTGAGAACCAATATTGCAATCTATCCACTCCATAAACGCATTTTTATCAGCCCTTGCACGTTTGGTAACAAGATTGTAAACATTAGTACTCCAGTTCTGGACTGTGGTGTATCTCACTCGAGAATTTTCTTTACAGAAGATCTCGACTACAGCAGAGTGAAGAGATTCAGTAGTGTAAGTTGGAGCTGTACAACCTTCTACATAATGAACATCGGCACCATCTTCTGTAATAATTAGCGTTCGCTCAAACTGTCCGAATCGTTCTGCATTAATTCTAAAATACGCCTGAAGTGGCAAGCCAACCTTTACACCTTTTGGAACGTACACAAATGAACCACCACTCCAGACAGCTGAATTAAGGGCAGCAAACTTATTATCAGCAGCAGGAATTAGGGTCCCAAAATACTGTTTAACAATCTCTG
>CAZKKK010000123.1:0-1797 GCA_964553365.1 uncultured Gammaproteobacteria bacterium | reverse complement strand
CGACTAAATACGCTTTCCAGGCGTACGCACTAGGCCACTATGCGACTTCTCCAAGAACCAAAAGGTCTATTATTCAGCTTCTCATTATATCACGGAAGAGCCTGTTGATTCTGCTACAATCTTTCTATGAAAAACACAAAACCCTTTTCTCTAACGAGTGCTATTCAGTATCAAGAAGGTTCGGTCGTAAGCCGAGAATTGGCCCGCGTCGATTCGGGAACCATGACGCTCTTTGCGTTTGATGCAGGTCAAGGGTTAAGCGAACACAAAACTCCTTTTGAAGCTTTTGTGTACATAGTTGATGGTGAGGCTGAAATAACGGTTTCCGGCGTCAAGAATACGGTGAAGCAAGGAGAGATGTTGGCTATGCCCGCAAACAAACCACATGCGCTTAAGGCAGTTCTTCCTTTCAAGATGCTCCTTGTGATGATGAAGTGAAGTCTGTTAGCCTTGGCAGACGACGCATCTGCCAAAGGGGCGGAATAAAAAAACACTCAGAATTTTACTTTTCTGAGTGTAAAAAAAGTCGTATCTGTCAACAATAATCGTAATGATGTTGATTGTTTTTAGAAATACTTTTTTTCATAAGCGTTACGCATACCCTGTATTACATAACCTTATGTGTCTTGTAGAGTATGGAATGATTTGCCACCTCTACACTTTCATAATAATCCCTATTACTGAAGAAATGCTGAAGAAAAATAATGAGCGATATCCAGTCCAATGTTATACTATTGGGTATGAGAGATGTCCAGATAGAACAGAGTTGGAAACAGGCACTTAAAGTTGAGTTTTCCAAGTCCTATTGGCTTGAGCTCACCGAGTTCGTTCGGAGCGAATATCTTTCTAAGATCGTTTTCCCTCCTGCCAAAAAGGTTTTCAATGCGTTTAACGAGTGTCCGCTTGAACAGGTGAAGGTGGTGATTGTCGGTCAGGATCCCTATCATGGTCCTGCCCAGGCGAACGGTCTTTCGTTTGCGGTGAATGACGGAATCACGCTTCCACCATCCCTCAAAAACATGTACAAGGAAATCAAGAATGATTTGGGAGTCTCTCCCCTTCCCTCGGGAGATCTTTCCCGCTGGGCGCGCCAAGGCGTACTTCTGTTGAACAGCGTCCTCACGGTGTGTGCAAATACCCCGGCATCCCACAGCAAACGTGGATGGGAGCAGTTCACCGATGCGGCGATTCAGGCCTTGAACAAAAACAAAACGAAAGTAGTATATCTATTGTGGGGAAAATATGCTCAGACAAAGGGGATGGTTATAAACAGGGAAACGAACCTTGTCCTTACGAGCGGCCACCCCTCCCCTTTTTCCGCCCACTTGTTCCATGGGAATAAACACTTCAGCAAGTGTAATGAGTATCTGAAAAAAAATGGATTAACCCCGATTGATTGGAAGTAATTTCAATTTTAAAGCTCCACTTATAAGCGTCACCAACAGAATAACTCCCGCAAGGATGAAGCAAAACACCGATAGCATATTTTTTTCCGCCGCGCTTCCAATGATAATGGCGATTAGCACATACGGAATTTTCGTAAGAAGTGAAATAGTAGAGAGGGTAGTCGCGCGATATGTTGAGGAAATTTCCTTGTTGACAATAGTCGATATCCATGGCCCCCCATACCTTCCCGCCAGGACTATAAGGAACATTGGGATCACTCCCCAGTACCCAATGGGAAATGCGCTCAGGAAAAATGCGAATGCCATCAAGAGAGATAAAACACTCAAGCCCACAAACCCCCCAACCCTCCTTTGGATAAAAGGCAAATATTGGAGAAGGAATGCCGTGGAG
>CAZKKK010000122.1:0-1833 GCA_964553365.1 uncultured Gammaproteobacteria bacterium | reverse complement strand
AAATGACTTCAGGGCGCACATCAGCATGATTTATCCTAGAGCTGAACCTTAGGTCGTTCCAACGTAACTCAAGAATAGAATGGATTCCATGCTAACTCAAGAAAACGTGATAAATGTGTGGCGTGTAAAAACAGGGCATTTTGAGGGTTCATCAGTTAACTGCCTAGAAATGCTCTGTTTTAAGGATAGAAGTTAATGAAAACCTCAGAAGACAATTACGTGAAATTCCTTGAAACTTGTTGCAGAAGGAGAATAGGTGCAGTTGCCGCACGCGCGATATGGCGGTATGCCCAGGAAAAGATTATCAGTATGTCCGATGGGCGCGCTAAAGCTGTTTATCTTGAGAGATTTATCGAAGGGGACGTTTGGGATGCGGAGATCATTGATTATGATGCCGACGGAAAAAGGCATGTGAGCTTTTTCGGATTAGCAGAAGGTTTCTATATATTGGACACGGAACAGGACTACAACCGGTTCCGTGCCACTTGTAGGGATCGTGGTATGAGAAAGGAGTCTGATATTCAAGAAGTATGGTGTCAGATTTTGCAGGCACTGGAAATGTATGCTCATGCTGAGGAAATTGAACAGCAAGCTGTTATTGATTCAATGGTGACAGGCAAATGTTGGAGTGTGGAGCGTGTCGGGGATCTATGGAGCTTCAAATTTCATTCGTTGCTGGTTCCATACATTGATGTGGGTATGGTTATTCCTATCTTAGTTACAATTGTTGCAACTTTATTGGTGTTAATAAAAGTCCTCACTGGAGATTGGTTGTGTATGTCTGATTGGCACAGTTGGCGGGGCATTGTAGTTGGGCTTATTTTTACCATCCTTGGTGTAACCGGGTTAGTAGTATCGCGTAGCGCGAGCGCACCTCAAATTTTTTTGTTTTACAGATATGGTTTTGGAGACTTGAAGATTTTCTCCTTAATGACTGTGATTTCAGGGGTGTTCGTTTCTGGTGCGTCGTGGTTATTGGCAATGTGCTGACTTTAGTCATTGGCCTTATTTAGCTGTTAGCGTGACTATTGTCCCATGCACTGTTTCAGGTTGGTTGTTTATGATGTGTGTGAGTCTGGCTCTGATTTTAGTGTTGTTTGTTATTGTTGCTGGTTGGCAAAGTTGGGTTAAAATTAAGGCTCATTAGCAACGCCACACATTAGGAGGATTTTCGTGAAATTGCATTTTCCATTTCTTGCCATTGTCGCTTTGTTTGCGGGGATGGCCACATGGTACAGTTTTGCTATTCCAGTGGGGGAGGGGATAGACGAAATTTCCCACTACCAATACATCCTCTATATAAGAGACCATCACGATTTGCCGGTACAACCTTGGAAAGACAATGGGAAGCCATTTGAAGTCATTATGGGGCATCATCCTCCGCTGTATTATGCTTTGATGTCCGTTGTGGCCTTGTCAGGCGACACATCGAACTTTGATCAAGTCTTCCGGCCTAACCCACATTTTGTTTGGTCAGAAGACGATCCATCGAACGGGTGGAATGTGTTCCTCCATGATCGGCCTCAAGAAATGGTGGGGTCGCTTTTGCTGGCACACATCCTCCGATTGTTTTCTGTTTTGATGGGTGTCGTCACCTTGACTGCAATCTATCTCTCCGGGCGCATCGTGTCGTCTAATCGTTGGTTGCCTGTGACGGCTGTCGCGCTCGTGGCGCTCTGGCCGACCTTTCTCGTTACCAGTTCGACTATTCACCATGATCCACTACAAACCATGCTGTTTGCTTTAAGTTTCTTGATGATGCTGATCATTCTGCGCGCGCCATTGCCTATGCAAAATTTTATCTTTGCGGGAGTGTTGCTTGGGGGAGCGCTT
>CAZKKK010000121.1:0-1851 GCA_964553365.1 uncultured Gammaproteobacteria bacterium | reverse complement strand
TACCGAAAGCGAAAGGGAATTTTTCCGCCAGGACGAAAATCCCCAAAGAAAAAGTCGGCGCGGTTGTGGGGACTGATATTCTGCACCACGTTTCCCTCGATGATAGTATCCCAAAAATATTCGAAACCCTTTCTCCAGGGGGAGTTGCCATTTTTTCCGAACCGAATGCCTTGAATATTCTCTGGTATATCTTTCTCGGACTTTTCATAAACTGGGAAGCGGAAAAGGGAGTGATGAACTGTTCCCGGTTCAATTTGGAAAGAATATTCCTCAGGAGCGGATTCAAAAGGATCCATTTCCACCCCTATGCAATCCTTCCTCCGATTTTTTTCAACTCCATTCCATTCCTGCAAAAAATGAATTACTCTGCTGCCAAGCTTCCCTTAGTCAATATATTTGCATATAGATACATCATCTACGCCGAGAAATAAGGAAGGAAAATCATACTACTTTTTTGATAATCGTGCATATATTGACCGAGGCGGAAAGAGGTAGTCTTGAGTCAAGATACGCGGAGGGCGCCTTCATGATCGACGCGAGCGCCAACATAATTCCATTCTTTTTTTTGTATGAAAATCTATTGCCCATTTCCATCCCCAGTCTTTCGATCAGATTTTTTCCGATACCATACAGGATGAAGTGAGCAAACGGCCAGCTCCAATGGACAACCCTTTCGGTACGATCGATTTTAAAGGAGTTATCTTCAATGGTTTTTTTCAGTCCTTTCAGAGAATAGAGTCGTTCGTGGTCTGCCCAAATACCCGCAAGCCACCATATGTCTTTTGAGATATGCGTGTTAAAAATCCGCATGAGGAGCCAGTTAAGGGGGTCCCATAGGAAGGGGAATTGGACATCGGGGACCGTAAGGGCAATCACTCCATCTTTTTTCAAGACCCTTCTTAGTTCCTGGAGCGCTTTCTTTTCATTATCCAAATGCTCAAGTACTTCCGAGAATACGATAAAGTCGAAGTAACCATCAGGATAGGGGAGTTTGTATATACTCGCTTTTTGAATATGGATACGTTTATCTGTACAATGGGATTTCGCGAGTTTTATGTACGACTCGTTGATGTCAAAGCTTTGGATTTCCGTCACGAAGGGGAAGAACGAAAATGCATACGAATAGAATCCTCTTCCGCACCCTGCGTCGAGGACCTTCTGCGATTTGTTCTTATCCAAAGCTTCGAATACGAACCGTGCCCGTGCTGCAAATCCCGGATCGAACTCGCTAGCCAATAAATGATTTAATTGTTGGATCATAAGATGCCTGATTTAATAATAGAGCAACGTTGTCAGCATAGTGTCCCAACTTTTTCCTTTCGGCCATCGAACGGAGAATCGTTGCCGTAAGGTCAGCAACATTTTCCTTTTCGAAAAGGAATCCATAATGGGTTTTTATCACAGGAACACGCATCCCGGGAATATCTGAGGCGATGATCGGGGTGCCTTGGAGAAGTGCCTCGACCTGAACGAGGGGAAAACAATCAGATCTCGAAGGCAGGATCAGATAGTCAAGAGAAGCAAGGAAAGAGGACATGGATGCCGTATCAAGCAGTCCCAGATTCGTTATGCAACCGGAAAGATTTTTACCCTTGCTAAAGTAATCATTTTTTTCATAACTCATTGAGTCTCCGGCAAAATAGAAGTGGACATGTTTCGTTTTTTGTATCACCTGCACGATCGAGGACAAAAGGATATCTATTCCTTTTTCTTCAACATAGCGTCCTGCAAAACCGAATACGAATGATTCTTTTCCTCTCTTTTTTTCGATACCCGAAAACGATTTTTCAGCGACTTTCTTGGTCTTTGGGATGAATAAAAAAGTATGTAGTTTGCTCCCGTATCTTGAAA
>CAZKKK010000120.1:0-1891 GCA_964553365.1 uncultured Gammaproteobacteria bacterium | reverse complement strand
TCCACGGAAAGCAATGTAAAGAAAACATCCAAGCTGGAAATAGGCATCGGAATTGCCGGACTACTCTTGATAGTGTCAGGCTACTTTGTATCATCTAGATTGTTCGATGGCGATTTCTCGGGGATGACGGGGTTGTTCATTGCCATGGGCTACACGCTTGCTTCAGTCATTATCGGGACATATCTGTTCTATAAAGGATCGGTTAGTTTTATTGCCAATTTGATCCGCAAGAAAAAAGATGGCCATTTAACTGTACATGAAGTGCTATCCTTATCTTCCATCCAGTTTCGGCTGAAGTCGAACGCATTGCTGTTGACGATTATCACGGCAGTTTCTGCACTGGCAATCGGCTTGCTGTGCTTGAGCTATATCTCTTACTATTCCGCAGAAAAGACGGCAAGGGATTATTCCCCCGCTCACTTTTCTCTGACAGATACAGCTGCTGCTGATAAATTCAAACAGTCGCTTGCATCGGAAAATATCGATTACCGTGAAAATGCAATCGACGTTATCCAGGTTAGCATCGATGCATCAGATATCATGGAAACAGATCTGCCCCAGTTAGCCAAGAATGCGAATGCAATGAAGCTTCCTGTGGTCAGTGACGCAAGTGTTGAAGATATCGACGTCAGTCCTGATGAAACTCTATTCACCGGTACGAGCAATTTACTCGAACGAGTCATTACCATTAAAGATTCAGGGACCATCGAACTCCTTGGTCAAACGGAAAGTATCCCTCAAAACTTTCTTGGCTTGGAGAAGGAATTCGTCGTTTCCTGGTATTTCACCGACGGGGGAATCCCGATTGCAATCGTTGATGAAACTGTATTCGAACGCCTGAAAAATGACCAAGATTCTGAAATTCAAAAGGACTCTTCCCTTTATATTGGGATAGATATCACGAATGAAAAAGAACTAAAACGGGCAAATGAGCTATTCGCTGAAAACGGGCTGAGCGGAAACCTGTTGTACGATTCCCAATTGGACATTAGCAACAAGCAGAAAAATACGATGGGCCTTGCCATGTTCATTGTTGGATTCCTCGGGCTCACCTTCCTGATCACATCCGGCTGTATCCTGTACTTCAAGCAGATGGGCGAGAGTGATGAAGAAAAACCGAACTATACCATTCTGCGAAAGCTTGGTTTTACGCAAGGCGATTTGCTGAAAGGGATTCGATTGAAACAGCTGTTCAATTTCGGCATTCCTTTAATCGTCGGACTTGCACATAGTTACTTCGCGGTACAATCGGGCTGGTTCCTGTTCGGTACACAGTTATGGGCACCGATGTTCATCGTTATGACCATCTACACAGCGCTGTATTCGATTTTCGGATTATTGTCGGTTCTGTACTCCAAGAAAGTCATCAAGCAGGCTCTTTAATAGATTGAGAAAGGCTCCAGTGATTTTCTTGCTGGGGCCTTTTTACGGAATGGACCCTACCTACATTTCTTTAGTAATCTTTAATAAAAAAAGTTCAAGCATTTGCGGCTTGAACTTTTTACATTAGTTAACTAGCTTTACTATCTCAATTCCAACCAAGCCACTGCTTCACAATGCGTGGAAGGTATGTGACAACACATGAGGTGCTAGTGGTTTTTTATTTAAGCATCTCTGTATAACCAAGCTATTTTTTACAGAGAATTGGCTATATTTTGCACGAATCCATGATGTTGTTTAATTTAGATTGATCAGGGGAATACATAATAATGGGCATTTATTAACTTGAAAAATAATAGGGTCTATAAAAAACTAGAAATAACTAAATGCGCAATAATTTGGAGGGTGAGACTGTGAAATTGTTTCAGGTCCGAAAAGGGCAAATTGTCTATTATAAGAATGAATTGCACAAGGTTTATTCGGTAAAACCTATGTATAAAAAATCTGTTCA
>CAZKKK010000119.1:0-1896 GCA_964553365.1 uncultured Gammaproteobacteria bacterium | reverse complement strand
ATGTTCATGAAGCAAATCAAGCATAAATCATCATTCAGCTCAAGCTTGCCCGAAATCGGGGGGGAGGCTTGCCTTTATTTCGATCCAAAAAGCAGCGATGACCTTACCGAGAAAATGGAGTCGCTAGTGGACAATAAAGAGATCTCAAAGAAATTGGTTATCGCAGGTAAAAAACGCATTGAGTCATTTTCTTGGGAGGAAACGGGAAAGAACACCCTTCACCTATTACTCTCCACAAACGAATGAGAAAACTTCGTATCGCCATGTTCATGTCCTCAAATCCTATCCAAGCGGGGGGAGTCCAAGAGCATATTTTATACCTAAGCAAGGAGCTGAGGAAGAATGGCCATCTGGTGCATATCTATGGTCCAAAACCAATGAAAAACATCTATAGCTTCTATACGCCCATGGGAGAGAAAATATATTTCCCCCTGCCAAACGGCAATCACAGCAACGTCCACATGTTGAGCGAAATGGACAAACCGGAGAATGTTTTCGTTCAGAGCAAATATGACATCGTCCATATGCACGAACCCTATATCCCCTTTGCCGCATGGAGCGTACTTGAAAAATCATCGATACCAACCATCGGGACATTCCACACAGCATGGGATAATGACTCCATATTCAATATGTTCAAACCGTTCATCCCTCTTTTCAAGACGAATTTCTCATCCCACACCCATGGAGCGATTTTCGTTTCGAAGATTACCTTTGAGAACTGGACATCTTTATGTGACAAAAAAATGATAAAGAAAATCATTTCAAATGCCGCCGACACCGCCTCATTCATACCGAAAGAGGGGATAAATGACATTCCCCATATCCTTTTTGCAGCACGTCTCGTGAGAAGGAAGGGTGTCCTCCATTTATTGAAGGCTGTCAAAATATTGAAAAGTCGCAAAAGGAAATTTACCGTTACCATCATCGGCAATGGGGACGAAAGAGAAGCTACCCTTTCCTTCATCAAATCCCATAAACTCAAAAGCCATGTCGATTACTTAGGGGAAATCATCGGCGCTGAGCGCTTCAAATATTTCACGGAGGCGGATATTTTTTGCGCACCTTATATCAATGAGGCGGCTCCCCTTGCGATACTTGAGGCAATCAGCGCAGGCCTTCCCATCGTGGGATTCAAGAATGATTCATTCAAGGAGGGTCTTGTCGATTACCCCGCAAAAGATCTTCTCGTTATGAGCAATGGCTTCGCCCTTGCCGATGCGCTTGAGTCCTTGATCATGGATAAGGACAGGATTGAAAGTATCAAGAAGTGGTGCCTTACGCAGCGGAATATATATTCTTGGTCGAATATAGCAAGACAAACTGAAGACGTATATTATCAAGTCATTCAAAAGTATGAGAAAAACAAGTAAAATAATACTATGAATACTGGAGCACAACATCCCATGCAGTCTGCTGAATGGGGAGAAGCACGGAAAAAAATGGGGATACGAGTCGAGAAGATTGTTGAAAATGGAAACATGTTCCAATTTACCGTTCATCCTATCCCTTACACATCATTTTCCATTGGATATCTTCCTCGCTCCGTAATGCCTAGTGAATCCGTTTTGAAACAGCTCCTTGAATTTGGCAAGAAAAATAACTTGATATGCATAAAGCTTGAACCCTACACCCCCCATGATGAGAACTTTAAATTTAAAATTTCAGATTTTAAATTGGTACAGTCTCCTCATGCCCTTTTCCCTGAATGGACGCAGACATTGGACCTGAAAAAATCCGAGGAAGAGTTATTCAAGAACCTCAAATCAAAGACACGATATAATATCCGATTAGCCGAAAAAAAAGGAGTAACGGTGAAAGAAATGTCTACGGATGAAGGATACGACGTCTTTGAAAAACTTTATTTTGAGACATGCAAAAGACAGAAATATCATG
>CAZKKK010000118.1:0-1922 GCA_964553365.1 uncultured Gammaproteobacteria bacterium | reverse complement strand
CTTGAACTCCATGCGATCATGCTTACGTCTTGGCCCTCATTGATTTACTTAGAACCCCCGTCCATTGTGGTTATGAAGTTGATACAAAAAATGAGAAAAGAGGGGATTACGGCATATTTCACCATCGATGCCGGTCCGAATATCCACGTGATCTGCTTAAAAAAGGATGCTGAGGAGGTTGAAAAAAAACTAAAAACCGTTGCGGGGGTGTCTGAAACGATTACCAATACGGCATCAAAGGGATCATATCTTCTTGAGAATCACTTATTCTGACATCATGGAGCCATCTTGGGGATATTGATGCTGCAAGTCAATCCAATACAGAACGCACCCTTCAATACAAACTGTTCAAGTGCCGCAATAATCACAATCACCACGACGACAAGAAGAAGGCCGATAACAGCGCTTTGTATTTTATTTTGTGCTTTTTGTAGCTTTTCTTTTTCTCCACCTGAAGACATCCAATCGAATGCGCCCAAAAGCATATAGACGAGAGCCGAAACCCCTGCAAAAAAGAAAAAAAGCTGGATTCCCGTTGAAATGATCTTTGCCAATCCTACATTGACATCTGGATTAGTATAAAGATCACCACTAACTGGAGGGCTGATAACCCCGATAACATCATTTATGCCGGCCGCCAAGAGATTTTTCATAGGGGGATTTTAACGTTAAATATAGTACCGATAACCTTCGTGAACACAAAGGCCAAAACGATAAGGAACAAACCAATTATGGCGTATAAAATGACATTTTGCGCTTTGGAGATTTTTTCGGGGTTTCCTTCACTGGTAATATAGCGATATGCTCCCAAAAGAAGCATTATAAGTGCTACGAGACCTCCTCCTACCATCATGAGAGGCACAAGAAGATTAGTGAATGATGATATCTTCGCAAATCTCGCCACTGAGTTTACGTTTGGGTCGCTGATGAGGACTTCTGCATAAACAGGACGGATGATATCCATGTCTACACTATAGCGAAATTTTCCTCCAGCGTCAAGTTGCGGAAAATATTCGGTATAATAAATCAATATGGAGGAACAGAAAATACCGAATCACGTCGCAATTATCGCAGACGGAAACAGAAGATGGGCAAAAGAGCGGAACCTCCCGGCTTTTGAAGGTCACAGAAGGGGTTTTGAAAATATCAAGGTGTTAAGCAAAAAGGCAAAGGCGCTTGGAATAAAGGTGATAACTTTTTGGGTTTTTTCGACTGAAAACTGGAAGCGGGCGACAGATGAAGTCGGATATTTGATGAACCTCGCCGAGAGAGTGATTGATTCGCAGATCAAGGATGCAAAAGAAGAGGAAACGCGCATTGTCCACATAGGAAGGAAAGATCGATTACCTGAAAAGTTGAGAATCAAAATGGAAAAGGCAGAAAACGAGACAAAACAGTTCACGAAATATTATTTCGTCATGGCATTAGATTATGGAGGACATGATGAGATAGAACGGGCAGTGAAGAAAATGAAAGACGTCCAGACAGAGAAAATCGACGATTACCTGGACACGCATATTTTGCCTTACCCCAATCCCGACCTTATTATCCGAACAAGCGGGGAAGAGCGATTATCCGGATTCATGACCTGGCAATCCGCCTATAGCGAATATTCGTTCTCACCATTATATTTCCCTGATTTCGGTCCAGAAGCGCTCGAAAAATCAATACTTGAGTATGGAGAGCGAAAAAGAAGATTCGGAAAATAATATCTATGTTTAATCCAACATTCACCATAACCAACAAGATTCTCACCAATATTTCAAAAGTCGAGGCAGCGGAGGAAGTGATACGCCATGCCCCGCTTCTTCCTCTTTGGGAGAGGCAATTTAAAGAGGATGCCCTTGTTCGCGCAGCCTATCATGGAACTCACATTGAGGGAAATATGCTCCATATGGAAGAAGCAAAGGAAGTTTTGTTGG
>CAZKKK010000117.1:0-1928 GCA_964553365.1 uncultured Gammaproteobacteria bacterium | reverse complement strand
TGGAAACATGGGAATCCCATGTTACAGGATCCTTGGCGGTTGGAAATGGGTGAGAATGGCATGTCCCGCTTCGTGATATGCAGTGAGATTCTTATCTTCATCCGTCTGCATCCGTTTTTTCGTGGGACCCATCTTTACCTTCATCGCGGCATCCTCGATATCATCAAATGAAACCTCTGTTTTTGCGTTTCGTGCAGCTGTTATTGCTGCTTCGTTCAACATGTTCTCCAAATCGGCACCGGAAAAACCAACCGTTCGTTGTGCTACTTTATTCCAATTGACCGTTGTGTCAAATGGTTTTCCAATCGCATGGATCTTAAGGATTTCTTTTCTTCCTTCCACATCGGGGTAATCGACGACGATGCGTCTATCGAAACGTCCGGGTCGGAGAAGGGCACTATCGAGTAAATCTCCTCTATTTGTCGCAGCCATGACGATTACCTGTTCATTGGGGTTAAATCCGTCCATTTCCACTAATATCTGATTCAGTGTCTGTTCGCGTTCATCATGGGCCGGCATCATACCGACAGATCGGGATCTTCCGATTGCGTCGACTTCGTCGATGAAGATTATCGATGGTGCGCTTTTTTTTGCCGTCGCAAATAAATCACGGACACGGGCTGCCCCGATACCCACAAGCATTTCCATGAATTCACTTCCCGCAATCGAGAAGAAAGGAACGCTGGCCTCTCCGGCTACGGCTCGGGCAAGAAGCGTCTTTCCACATCCAGCAGGACCCACGAGTAAGACACCCTTTGGCGTGCGGGCGCCGAGTTTCTTGTATTTCTCCGGTTTCTTCAGGAAGTCGACGATCTCTTCAAGCTCTTTTTTTGCCTCATTCACCCCTGCCACATCCTTGAATGTGGTTTTAGGGAGATCTTTGTTGAATTTTTTCGCTCTCGACTGTCCAAAGGAGAATACGTTTTCTTGTGCTCCTCGTGCCTGGCGGAACAGGAATATGAAGAATGCCACCATAAGGATGGTTGGGATAAGATTGCTGAGCAGGTTCATGATTCCGGAAGAGCCTTGTGTATCCTTGATATCTATTTGGAGCTTTGATGGATCGATATTGGAGTCACGAAGCGTCTTCATGAAACTGTCGTTAGGTTCCTTGAATGTCTGGGCAAAGGTGTCATTTTTATAGTAGACAAGCAATTTGTTGTCGATGATTTCCACCTTTTTGACCTTCTGGTTCTTGATGTCATCGATGACCACATTTATCGATTTATCAGGCACGGCCTGTTTTATTTCATTGCTGATTGAGCGCAAGGCGATGTAGCCGAAAAGAAGGATGAATCCGATGATGAAGATATTTCTCAAGTTGAGCTCAAGCTTGAACTGGGTTATTTTTTTTGCTGTTTTCTTGTTTACCATGTGCCTATTGTAGCAGATGGAGAACTGCAAGTGTCTTAAGGTATAATAGAGGATGGACTTAAATGGCAAATTACAGCGTTGCATCAACATTCTCAAGGGTGGAGGACTGATCGTTGCCCCATCCGACACCGTGTATGGGTTGGTGTGTGATGCCACGAATGAGGCTGCAGTGAAGAAGCTCATAGCGGTAAAGAACAGACCCCTCGGCAAACCCATCTCCGTCTTTGTCGATGGATTGGGAATGATGGACTCCTTGGTTGAGGCTGGCAGTCACGAAGCTTTGCTTAAAAGTCTCCTTCCTGGCCCCTTTACCGTTATCCTGCCTTCCAAACAGAGCGTGTGTCCTCTCCTTGAATCGGAGCGCAAGACCCTTGGTGTCCGATTTCCCGTCTATCCATGGATTACGGACCTCGTTCGTGCCTACGGGGGTCCGCTCACCGCAACCTCAGCCAATACTTCCGGTCGTGCACCTCATTACGATCCGCAGGGATTCATGAGGGAGTTGTCGGAGGAAAAAAAGAAACTCATCGATTTTGTCGTTGATGGAGGGAAAT
>CAZKKK010000116.1:0-1980 GCA_964553365.1 uncultured Gammaproteobacteria bacterium | reverse complement strand
TCCTTTTTCAAAATCAAGGAAGATGAGACAATCAATGTGTCCCATCAACAGAAAACCCATAATATCGTTCAAAAGTATCTTAGCAATATAGATGATAATTTTTTAGATGTGAATGCGTTTGTTTGTCAAACGGACATTTGCGGTTACTGCTCCAAGGGGGAATTGATACCTTTGGAGGATGAGGGCATTTTGATTTGTAATAACTGCTCTCGACATATCCCATATCTGATTGAAAATGAAAAACCGTCGTATAAAGAACCACCTAAAGAAGTTTGTTTTTATGCATACAAGCGTATTAATCATTTCAAGGAAATTATTGCACAGTTCCAAGGAAAGGAAACGACGCAAATACCGCCAGAAGTCATTGAAAACATCAAGCTCCAAATCAAAAAGGAGAGAATCAATTTGTCGCAAATCACCAATCACAAAACCAAGGAGATTCTGAAGAAGCTCGGCTACAACAAGTATTACGAGCATATCCCTTTTATCAAAGATAAACTGGGCATCAAACCACCAATCATGTCGCAGGAACTCGAGGAAACGCTGTGCAATTTGTTCGTTGAGCTGCAGTCGCCATATTCGAAATTCTGTCCGGACGATCGCGTGAATTTCTTGAACTACTATTACACCGCTTACAAGTTGTGCGAGTTGCTGGGCGAAGAACAGTATCTGGAACACTTCCCCATGTTGAAGGATAGAGAGAAACGGATCGAACAGGACACAATTTGGAAGAATATTTGTGCGGAACTGGACTGGGAGTTTATTCCTACTATCTAGGCAGAGAACCTAGGTTCAAGCGCCGAAGGCGCGACGGTAGGGCAAAGCCCGCTCCGCACCTCTCCTAATACACCTTTCATTGCAATATAGAAAAGCGTTAAAGCGAAGTGAAAACACAGTTATTATTTATTCAACTAATAAATAATAAAAATTTAGATTATTCAACACGAAAAATGTATTACATTTTGCTCCACTTTTTCTAAAAGTGGATGTTTTTAAGTTGTTATAATTAATTGTTATAAAGACTTAAAGATTTGTTACCATATTACAGTTAGAAACCGCCGGGAAATTTAACCATGTTCATTCCTATTCCGAATCCGGCACCACTGCGAGCAGAAACTCCCATACTGGGGATGTAAGTATCGAGAATGCTGAAAGTTGCGGCGGCGGTCAGGGCGATGAACATGATCTCCTCGACATTCAGCGCGTTCCTGGCTTTAGGAATTACGGATGCGGCGATGGCGACCATGAGACCCTCGACAAGGTATTTGATGATCCTCTTCACGAGTTCGTTGACATTAACTAAACTGCTCATTATATTAAATAAACAGAAAAAAAAAATACGCAATGGAAATATAATATCTGCGATAAATTACTTAAAATGTAATCGCTAAATATATTAAATGAGTTACTCTAAGCCATATGAGAGAAAATCGGTCAATGGAAAGGCCAACCCCAAGTATGTTGATCTGCTGGAGGAGGACAAGTCCCTCGCCGGACAGAAATTCGTGTGCGTGTCATTTGTGTCGCCGGACAAGATTCTGAAGCAGAAGGAGATTTTCATGTTTGAGGAGTTCCTAAAGAAGTGGGAATTCAACAAGTCGATGGAAAAGTTTGTCCAGTTCCTGAATTTCGTTTCTTTCAAGTACGGCGTTTCGTTTGATGATGTGTCCAACGACTTCAAGGAGTTTGTGAAGGAAGAGAAGGACAATTTGGTGGCCGCCAACATGTCGGACGAATACAAGACATTTATTGATAACAACGAGGAGGAGCTCGAGAAGTCGTTTGCCGCGACTTGCAATTTCCAGACTTGCACCCGCGGTCTCAAGATTCGTGGGTCGTATCCCAGCCAGGAGGAGGCGGAGCTGAGGTGCAAGCTGTTAAGAGAAGTGGATCCGAACCACGATGTGTATGTGGGGCCGGTGGGGATGTGGATGCCTTGGGACCCGGATGCTTACAAGACGGGGCGCGTGGAGTACATGG
>CAZKKK010000115.1:0-2000 GCA_964553365.1 uncultured Gammaproteobacteria bacterium | reverse complement strand
CGATGACTACAATCACCACAACGATGAGGAGAAGACCGATAACGGCGCTTTGTATTTTATTTTGTGCCTTTTGTAATTTCTCCTTTTCTCCGCCGGAAGACATCCAGTCGAATGCACCCAAAAGCATGTAAACGAGTGCCGAAACGCCCGCGAAAAAAAAGAAAAGCTGGATTCCGGTTGAAATGATCTTCGCCAATCCTACATTGACATCTGGATTCGTATAAAGATCGCCACTAACTGGAGGGCTGATAACTCCAATGACATCATTTATTCCTGCCGCTAAGAGATTTTTCATAAGGGAATTTTAACGTTAAATATAGTACCGATAACTTTCGTAAATACAAAGGCCAAAATGATAAGGAACAAACCAATTATGGCATATAAGATGACATTCTGTGCCTTGGAGATTTTCTCGGGATTACCTTCGCTGGTAAGATAACGATATGCTCCCAAAAGAAGCATGACGAGTGCAACAAGGCCCCCTCCCACCATCATGAGAGGAATAAAAATATTGGTAAATGACGATATTTTCCCGAATCTTGCCACTGAGTTCACATTTGGATCATTGATGAGGACTTCTGCATAAACGGGACGAATGATATTCATGTCTACACTATAGCGAAATTTTTCTCCAGCGTCAAGTTGCGGAAAATATTCGGTATAATAAATCAATATGGAGGAACAGAAAATACCAAATCATGTCGCAATCATCGCCGATGGAAATAGGAGATGGGCAAAAGAGCGGAATCTCCCTTCTTTTGAAGGCCATAGAAGGGGTTTCGAAAACATCAAGGCGTTAAGCAAAAAAGCAAAAGCGCTTGGTGTAAAGGTGATAACGTTCTGGGTTTTTTCGACAGAAAACTGGAAACGAGCGACAGATGAAGTTGGATATCTGATGAACCTCGCCGAGAGAGTGATCGATTCGCAGATCAAGGACGCAAAAGAAGAGGAAACGCGTATCGTCCACATAGGAAGGAAAGATCGATTACCTGAAAAATTGAGAGTCAAAATGGAAAAGGCGGAAAACGAAACGAAACAATTCACGAAATATTATTTCGTCATGGCACTAGATTATGGAGGACACGATGAGATAGAACGGGCAGTGAAGAAAATGAAAGATGTCCAGACAGAGAAAATAGACGACTATCTAGATACACACATTTTGCCATACCCTAATCCAGACCTTATCATCCGAACAAGTGGGGAAGAGCGATTGTCCGGATTCATGACGTGGCAATCTGCCTACAGCGAATATTTATTCCCGCCATTATATTTCCCTGATTTCGGTCCAGAAGCGCTCGAAAAATCTATTCTTGAGTACGGAGAGCGAAAGAGAAGATTTGGAAAATAACATCTATGTTTAATCCAACATTCACTATCACTAACAAGATCCTCACAAACATTTCGAAAGTTGAAGCAGCGGAGGAAGTTATACGCCATGCACCACTGCTTCCTCTTTGGGAAAGGCAGTTCAAAGAGGACGCCCTTGTTCGAGCAGCTTATCATGGGACTCACATTGAGGGAAATATGCTCCATATGGAAGAAGCAAAGGAAGTTTTGTTGGGTAAACCTGTCGCTGCTCGACCTCGAGATATCCAAGAAGTTATCAACTATAGAAAAGTGGTGGAACTTATCGATGAAGAGGCAAAAAAGAAAATCGACAAGATAACGGAACAACTTGTCCTGAAGGTGCATCGCATTATCACAGATAAGACATTAGCAGTCGAACAATCAGGAGTGTATAGATTGAAACAGGTGGTAATTCGCAACTCCGCAACGGGTGAAATCACTTTCAAGCCACCAACTCCACTTGAAGTGCCATTCCTCATGAAGGAATTTATTTACTGGATGAACAAGGATGAATCAAAAGATATCCATTCCATATTGAAAGCAGGAATAGTGCATCATGAGTTTGTGCGAATTCACCCGTTCATCGACGGCAACGGAAGGGTGGGAAGAGCACTTGCAACGCTTGTCCTCCTTTTGGGAGGATATGATAT
>CAZKKK010000114.1:0-2115 GCA_964553365.1 uncultured Gammaproteobacteria bacterium | reverse complement strand
TCTATAGGAGAGACGATATTCAAAGCCAGGCTACCTATATGAATGTTCTTGTCGTCAATAACAAATGCAAGGAGGCGTCACAAGTAGCGCAAAAAATCAACTTAAGCAAAACGGTAAAAAACAATCCACCATTCGTGAAGTCGGTACTTGCTTACCTGCAACTCTGCGACCCACAGAATAGCCAGATACCTCAGTTCAAAAGGATTTTGATAGACATAGAGAAAAAGTCTAAAACCGATTTAGGTTCTTTTTGACAAGATAGAGTGCGATACCCAGGGCAAACAGCGCCACCCCAGTTCCTATATAAAAGCTGGTAGGAACATAGATAAGTTCAATTGTGTGCTTTCCTTTTGACACAGAGAATCCCATGTGGGTGAGGTTTGTTTTATATATGCGCTGCTCTTTTCCGTCGATGAACAATTTCCATTCGGGATACCAACTTTTCTTGAGAACCATAAATGTATCCCTGTCAGTTGAAACGGTTTTTTTTTGATATCCCTCGCTGTCATTTATCGTAGAGACGATTATGTGAGACAGGTCCTGTGTCAATTCACCTGGAATCTCCTCTGCCACTGAATCATCCTCAGTCAACGTACCCATATATATTTTCTCCTGGATATCCTCAAGGCTCGTTGCCCTCAATATCGCTTTGGGAATATAATAGTCGTTTGCCTGTTGTTGGGTTTCTTGGTATGTGGTAATGGTAATCTCACCTTGCCGCAATGTTTGGACTGGTTTGAAGTTAGGCAGATACAAAGTCTTGAATGATATGATGGATGAGATCCCATACAGATGGAGGAGACTCTCTATCTTTGCGCTCTGACTACTTTCTATTGTACTATCAGAAGCAGTGGCAAGCCCCTCGAAAATCGCCGACTTTATAAATTGCTGACGACGCATAACCAAACTCGCATAGATATCAAAACTCCGCTGGTTCGTCAACAAATTCGAGTTCGGCATGAGTCCTTCGGTTATAAACAGATAGTCCTCTCTGCTTTGTCTTGATTTCCATCCCTGTTTCGCAAATATATATTGCCACGCTTCTTGGGCACCATAGGTTATATACGTCGATCCTGGCTTGATGCTTTTTTGATGGGTGAGTGTTTTATAAAGGAGCGATGTATCTACGAATACGTGGTAACTGAATGTTGCGTAAACAAGCATCAAACAGTTTACGATAAGCAATGAGTAGAGAATCCAAGAAATGGCGGATCTCATTTTCACTATTTCCTTCAACAGGAATGATGCATAAAGGATTAAGAAAAAAACTGTGAGAAGCAAATAGCGCGGAGGCACCCTGAACATGGAAAAGGGAAAGATGGAAAACAGGAAATAGAGAGGCGAATTCTGGCCCAAAGATAAAAGCAAGAAGAAGAAAAATAACATGAAATAGATTCCTGATTGTGGGTTTCTCTTGCGTTTGAACAGATAGTGAATGCTCGCCAATACAAGAATGATGAAGAATAAAGGACCAATAGAGGGAGTGTTTTCCCAAAACACACCGTCTCCTTGCCAATTCAAGGAATGGGTCGCATCCTGTGGACTACCTACGCACGTTGGGGAAAAGAAAGCACACAGGTTCGCGACATTGAAGGGAACTGATACCGCGAATCTATATGAGTTTACCAAAGTCCTTCCCGTGTATTGGGATAGTTGGACTGTCGGCAGTATTTGAGGGAGCGAGAGAAGCAGTCCAAAAATAATTGAGCAAAAAAATGTAACCACGCTATTTTTATTGAAAGGGCGGTTCTGGATTAAAAATAGTAATGAAAGCCCCAATAGCGACATGAAGGCTACTTGTATATATCCCGCAAAAATCATCTGATTCACGATTAAAGAGATGATGATGAGATATCTTGCTTTATGTGTCTCTTTCCACTTCAAGTAGATCCAAAACAACAAAGGCACAAAAGAAAAAGGTTGTAGCACGACAAAATGGACCCACCGATAGGCATGAGCGAATGAGGAAAAAAAGGGGAAGATGAGATAATAGGGAAGAAAAAATGTTCCCATTTGGCTCTCCGCAAGGAGAGGAAATCCTCCATCGAGTAGGCTCGTCCAAAAAGGGATTACCCCTGCCCGTATGGACTTCCACAACTGGAATTTATACGCGAT
>CAZKKK010000113.1:0-2161 GCA_964553365.1 uncultured Gammaproteobacteria bacterium | reverse complement strand
GACTAAGGCAGAGCCTGCAACTGCAACTGCAACTGCAACTGCTGCACCGGACGATGAAGAGGAACTCTTCGAGATTGAGATTGACGATGTAAGCTATTGCACGAATGACGAGGAGAATGGGGTCATATATGCACTAACGGCAGATGGCGATGTCGGCGCAAAGGTCGGATACTTGAAGGATGGTGAGCCGATCTTTGATTAAGGAACGAAAGATAAGGAACGAAAGATAAGGAACGAAAGATAAGGAACGAAAGATAAGGAACAAATAAAAGGGTTTAAATACATAAACATATTCATGCTATAAAATAAATATGTTTTTCATTACACTTGATGTTATACTGTTTCTCGTTCTGCTCAATGAATGCGGGCGAACCAAGTATCCGGAATTATACAATGATTTCTGGATAAATATGATGTACTACAGTTTGTACATGTGTAGTATGGGCGAAGAGTTGTTCAAGGAACATTTTTATCCTCTGTTTGCGCATGAGGACACTGTTACAAACAATATTGATCTAATTTTGGACGATGACGACAATTATATTACCGACACTGAACTGCTGTCAACTGACCAGGATATTCCGGATGATTACAAGTTTGCGATTTATACAAGGCTGAACGACGATAACACTGTGCGAAAGAAGCGAATCTACATGATACTGCCTGAAATGTATGATTGCGACGAGACGAGTTACCGGTTTGTTCTAATTGAAGTCAAGTACGACGACACCAGCTTTAAGTTGAACTTCGATAATGCAAAGACAACCTATTATGTAGTGAATAACGAATTTGATTCTAATGTGATTCGCTATCTGTTGGCAAAGGAATTTAATGTTGAGTTGCCTGAACAATTTAAGGTTTGCATCTTGGACCATAATGTGAATCGGGTTGAGTTCAACGAGACGCAGGTGCTCAGGCTGAACAAGGATGATTACGAAGTGCTTGATGTTGAGGAATCCGAAGAGTCCGAATCAGTAAAGGATGAATCCGAAAGCAAGGATGAATCCGAAAGCAAGGATGAAACTAATTGAAATAATAATTCAAAAACAATATAAAAAAATTGAATGTTTAATAGTATAAAATGGTTACCCAAACCACCACAATGACAACTGAACTAACCTCGAATGAGGAGCATCACTTGTTGTCTGATAAATGGACGCTTTGGGCACATTTACCTCACAATACCGACTGGAGCATCGCAAGCTACATCAAGATCTTCACCTACTCTACTGTTGAGGAAACGATCGCTGTTACGGAGACGCTTCCCAGTATTCTAGTCGAGAATTGCATGTTGTTTATGATGCGCTACGGAGTCAAGCCAACTTGGGAGGACCCCAAGAATCGGAACGGGGGGTGCTTCTCGTACAAGATTTCAAACAAGACGGTGGCCAAAGTTTGGAAGGAGTTGAGTTATGTCGTTGTCGGTGGCACTGTTAGCAAACAATCTGGTTATGTTAACAATGTGACTGGGATTACCATTTCACCTAAGAAAAATTTCTGTATTATTAAGATTTGGATGTCGGACTGCTCGAATCAGAACCCCGAGGTCGTCACAACCGATCTGAAGGGACTGTGTTCGCAGGGGTGCTTGTTCCAGAAGCATATGCCTGAGTACTAGGCAGAGAACCTAATCCACTTTTGGGAAAAGTGGAGCAAAATCCACCTTTGGAAAAGTGGAGCAAAATCCACTTTTGGGAAAAGTGGAGCAAAAGGCTAGCGACAAATATATATTTTTATTTACAGATTTTTTCATAATTTTTTTACAAAGTTATGAAATACTTTTTTTGCCTTAAAGCGCGCCTTCGGCGCGTGCCCGGGGCTCCAAACGGTCGATTATTATGTGACGGGTTATGCAGCGGATTTTAATAGACCCCGAAACAGGTCGCCGCACCGAAGGTGCGTTTTGCTCCACTTTTTTAAAAGTGGATAAAGTGGATTTATAAACCGAATAAAAGGATATAAACAATGTTGATTATATCATGATTATATGAGCAAGATCGTTGAAATAGACCAGAAAAAATACAAGGTGCGACCCAATGAGTTCAGCATTATTCCGCACGATGCTTACAACAACCTCATCATTTTGGACGATGTTGCGACCGCCGACCGAGTCGTTTCTTTATTAAAAGATCTGGCCGAAGCGCATGGCATCAAGCATTGC
>CAZKKK010000112.1:0-2167 GCA_964553365.1 uncultured Gammaproteobacteria bacterium | reverse complement strand
AATGCAGTCTTCGGCTCAATCACAGACGCTATGAAGCGCGGTGAAAAAGTCGTCGTAACAGGATTTGGCACATTCATGGTCCGAAAGAGAGCAGCCCGAAAAGGCCGCAATCCACAGACAGGTGCTGAAATTCAAATCCCAGCAACAAAAACTCCAGGTTTTACAGCTGGTAAAAGCCTGAAGCGAATTGTGAAGTAATAGACATCTGGTCTACACAAAAAAAATACCGCCTCACAAGGCGGTGTTTTTTTTGACTATGGTATACTTATTCATATGCCGGTCTTTATCGCTACAGACCACCGCGGTTTCGAACTTAAGAATAAACTTGTGGAGTATCTACAGGAGAAGGATATTCGTATTGAAGATTTTGGTAACTACCGCTTCGACCCGCTTGATGATTATCCAGACTTCGCTCAGAAAGTAGCTCAGGCCGTCCAACAAAACCCCCAAGAGAACCTTGGAATTGTCATTTGTGGGTCTGCGATAGGAGTGAGTATAGCTGTAAACCGTTTCAAACAGATTCGTTGTGGAGTAGCTCTGAATGCTGAGCAAGTGCAACATGGACGTGAGAATGATCACACAAATATTCTTGCAATCGCTTCGGATTATACCGATTTCGAAACAGCAAAAAAATATATCGATATTTTCCTTTCGTCCCATCCAAAAATGGATGAAAAATATACCCGTCGGGGAAAGAAGCTTGATACTATACCCGTACAATAAAACTTCCGTCCATATCTTTCCCGATAATTCCCCTCACCTCCAAAAGCGAAAGTATAGGGAGCGTATCCGATACACTGAGCGATGCTTTTCTTGCAACTTCATCCGCATGATATTTTTTTACCGATAGGAGATCGTAGATCTTCTTTTCTTCACCAGTCAAATCTATTGGTTTTTGGATAGCCATCTCAGACTCCTGATTAAGACCGAAGTCTCTCAATACCTCGTTTGCACTCGTAAGGAGATGGGCACCTTCCCGAAGAAGTATATGAGGTCCAATCGACATGTCTGAAGTGATGGGACCAGGAACCGCATACACGTCCCTTCCATTTTCAGCCGCATAGCGGGCTGTGATAAGCGAACCCGAGTGTTCCCCGCCTTCAACCACGACTACTGCCTTGGAGAGACCAACAATAATACGGTTACGCATCACAAACATCCCTCTGCTTCCTATAAACCCTGGCGGGTATTCTGAGATCACGATGCCATATTCTTTTAGAATTTGATCATACAATGGTTTATTGTCTGGAGGATAGATAACATCTATCGCTGTCCCAAGTACGGCGATCGTCCTCCCTTGTTTTTCAATCGCCGCCCTATGGGAGATCGTGTCTATTCCCGAAGCCATACCGGAAACAATCACAAGTCCCGCGGAAGCAAATGACTTGCCTAATTCTTCAGCGACATACCGGCCGTAAGCAGTCGGCTTTCTCGTCCCTACTACCCCTATGCAACAATCACTAAAAAAATTAATACTATTCCTATCCCCTTTCCCGAAAATACAGATAGGTGGATCGCTTATATTCTTAAGAAGAATAGGATAGTCAGAATGATATTGGGTAGTTACCCACACTCCAAGAGAATCCAAGCGTGCCATTTCTTTTTCGTATGAATAATGTGTGCGAGATGCAATAAACGATGCAAATTGCTGTTCCCTAAAAAAATGGGGCCGCAGCGCAGCGACAGGCGCGTAAAAAGCGGAATGAGGAGAGCCAAATCGTGCAACCAACTTAATAAATGTCATGGGACCCATCCCCCCGCAGAGTGAAAAGCCTATACATGCTTTTTGATTGTCATCCACATCTTTCACTATATCATTTTTATCTACCTGAGTTTATCTATCCCTCCTTTATTAAAGGGATTACATCGAAGGAATCTGTAAAACCCCAACATGAGGCCTTTTACTGTTCCATACTTCTCAACCGCTTCGTAAGTGTATTCCGAACAGGTTGGATAGAAGCGACACGACACGCCAAATACGTGTTGGAATACGGAGTACGAGTGATATTTTTTGAGCAAAAAAAGGGTCAATTTCTTCATATTTCCTGTTATAATGATAGGCTTATGGGACTATTATACGTAATTATAGCTGACATTTTTTGGGCGTGTGAAATTATCTTCACCAAGAAATATTTTGCAGGGAGAAGTCCCGTCCTCGTTGCGGCAT
>CAZKKK010000111.1:0-2169 GCA_964553365.1 uncultured Gammaproteobacteria bacterium | reverse complement strand
TTTGGCGTTTAGTTTACCGCAAATCTGTGTCCAAGTCTATTGGTGGCAATATAAATGCTTCTCTAGGGTCGGCATCAGCATCAAATAAAAATTCATGATGCTCTAATTCGGTCTCTGGGAGCCTTTGTATATGGCAGCTAAACTGGAAAGGCAAATCCTGATAAGAACGGCTGTTATTGTATCGGGGAATCGGATAACTAACGGCCTCAAGATCGAAGTAGCTGAGTGGATATGTCCATGTTTCCAATATAGCGCGAGCTTTCTGAAGATCGTAGAACGGTTCGTTCGTTTGGTAACATCGAAGTGCTCGCTTCTGTTTTTCTGAGTTAAAATCAGCATCAACCAGTTGAGCTGCAGAAAAGCGGTTCTCCTCAAGTAGTTTCCATTTGTTGAGTGCCCTAGGGATGTTGAACACGCTATACGTTGGAATATTCTTCCAACACACGGTATTAAATTGACATTCACGCGGTTTTTCACAGTGTTGTCCTATGCCCACGTTAGGTTGTTGACTAGATAGCAAAACTTTTTGAAGCGATTGAATGTCAATACCAATGCTTTCTAAAAAAGGTCCTATTTCTTGGGTATAATCGATGACTTTGAATAAGTTATCAATTTCTGGAAATGAACACTCATGATTAAGGTGCATAAGAAAAATTCCAGCCAATTCAATTCCACACCCTTGGAGCACCCAAGTTTGTATCGCAAGATCTCGGCTATATTCATTCTTTGAAGAAGCATCAACTGATCGGTATGTTGTTGCTTTAACCTCATAGAGCTGCCAAGCGGAATCAATTGATGTGCGCGTAAGAATATCTGCCCGGATTAATACGCCTTGTGCCATGAAAGCAGCTTCAAATAATGTGAGAGCACCTCTATCAATTGCTTGCCTCGTTTTATCGAGAGCTTGATCGGTATTTAATGTCTCAATCAACACTCCACCAGGAAACTGAAGCCTTGCAAATGCCCCAACTTCCGCCCCTTCTCTTTTTACTTTGCGATCCTGCAGAGATTCAATCTTGATTAACTCCGGAGACTTTTTCTGGAGAAATAGAGCCTTGGAACAACGAGTTCCCGTCACATATTACGGGGAGCATTATTAGTTTACACTTTTTCATGCCGCATATCGAGAATGGCACCCCTTAACAAAGTTTTGGATGACATGAGGCTGCTTTTGTCGCATTTTTAGGTGCTTGTGTAGATTTTTCACCATCTGTGCATTAGTGTGAACTCGTTGCTTTCCCATATGTGATTTTACATCTTGATTCAAAAACTCATCCGGGTTTAGTTCTGGGCAATAACTTGGCAAATAATATAATCGGATGTGCTCCTCATTCTTTCTGAGCCAGTTATTGACTTTTTTTGATTTGTGTGACGCATGATTGTCTACAATTAAAAGCACCTTTTTATCGCATTGAAGAACCAATTTTTTTAAGAATTTAAGAAAAACATCCTGGGTAAAATTCTCATGAAATACCATAAATCTTAATTTTCCAAGATTTGTAATAGTCGATATCATATTACATGAAAATCGGTTTCCTGTCCGCTTAACAACCGGAGTTTTTCCTTTGATACCGTAAGTTCTTCCCACGTTGTGATCTGATCTTAAACCCATCTCATCACCCCAATGAATTGTTGCCTTCTCTTTCTTAGCTATCTTTTGGATGTCAGGATATTCAACAGCTAACCAGCGCTCAATAGCTTTTGGGTTCTGCTCAATAGCACGACGTGCTGGTTTTTGCGGAGTAAAGCCCCAATTTGCCAAATATCTTCCCACGGTCCACTTAGAAAGCTTTATTCCAAATTTATCTTGTATTAGAACGCCTACAGATTCACGAGTCCATAGAAAAAAAGGCATTGACAATTCATCTGGGCAAGAATTCTTGATTAAATTTACTATTTGAGCACTTTGCCAAGATTGCAGCTGAGTACCTTTTGGACGCCCTCGTTTATGAATTTTCAATCCTTTCATACCAAGCTCAGAATGCTTTTCTATCCAATTGTAGACTGACTGACGACTCACTCACAATTGTGTGGATATGTCTGTCGGATTTTTACCATTCAAAAATAGGTCCACAGCATTATGACGAAGTTGCTGCTGAATGACTGGCTGTAATAGACGTCATTACGAATATCAGGGTCCACAAGGCAATACTTATAGCGAGTCCAGAT
>CAZKKK010000110.1:0-2187 GCA_964553365.1 uncultured Gammaproteobacteria bacterium | reverse complement strand
CCCCTATATTATCTATTGCTTAAAATATGGATGGGTATTTTTGGAAGTTCAGAAGTGGCGTTGCGCAGCCTCTCTCTCATCTTCTTTTGGGCAACGCTTTATGTCGTATTTCTTATTATGAAAGAAATATATAAGCTGAGCACAAGGAAGTCCTTCTTTTATCTTCTTTTTTTTATGATTAACCCCCTCTTACACTATTATGCATTCGAAGCACGAATGTATAGCATGATGGCCTTTATTGCAACACTCCTCTTTTATACATTGATGAAAAAAAAATATAAACTCTATGTTTATACTGCTTTAGTGGCACTTTTTACCCATTATTTCCTTATAGTCGTCATTGCTTTTCAAGCTGCTTTCGTTTTTGTCACTTCCTCCAAAACAGAGAAAAAACATTTTTTTATTCCTCTTTTCAAGGTATTTTTATGGTACATCCCATGGCTTATTATTCTTTTATTTGCTCGACCCCCAATCGGAGCATCTTTCTGGATTCCTACCTCCTTATGGAAAGATCTTATTCTCCTCCCTGCAATTATCTTAACGGGATATGAGCGGGATGCATGGATTGTAGTACCTTTTTTATCCTATCTTTCATTACTGACTACTGGAACTATTATTTTCGGTTCCTTGCATCATTTTACGCGGCAAAAAAAAATGCATTTCTTTCTCCTTCTTGGATGGGCTCTCGGCATTCCTCTGATAATTTTTATTATTTCTTTTATTAAGCCTGTCTTTCTCCCCCGTTACCTTATTTTTACGACAGTTGGGATAATCTTGCTTCTCATCATTTCTTTTGAAAGCATTGCAAATAAGTATATTCGTTTTATGATCATCATGATTTTCGTATTTTTTTTATTGGCTTATTCTTCTATACAAGTGCTCACGAGGGTAAAAGCACCTCTCAAAAAAACGTTCAATTCAATACGCAGCGAAATGGGACCGAATGACGTCGTATATATCACTCATGAATACGATTTTCATCCCGCAGAATATTATCTTCCCACGAAAAAGGTATATCTTTATAAAAAGAGACATGATGACCTTCCCTGGTTCATCGGAAAAGTGTTGATTGATAAACAGGCATTCAGGGATACCTTGCCCCATTATCCAGAGCGCGCATTCATCGTGAACGACAATGGCTCCTATACACTCCAATCTTCCCAATAAATATCAGGGGAGAACAAATCGTTTTGACATCGCCCGCACTTCGCCTCTTATTCGCTTTATCTGTGGGCTTGTCGCTAGGAAAGCTGAAAATTCTTTCAAGAGCTTAAGTCTCGCTTCCTTTTCTCCAGGAAGTCTATATTCCTTGATGATGTCCAATATCTCCCCTATGAACTTTCCTATTTTTTTCATATCTTTCTCTTTCATTCCTCGGCTTGTTGCCGCGGGGGTACCGAGCCGGACTCCTGAAGGATAAAATGGTGAAGATTTTTCTCCTGGGACGGTATTCTTGTTCAAGGTGAGGCCAGCCGCTTCCAGTGCGCGCTGCATAAATATACCAGCACCTGGTCCCATCACGCTCGTCAAATCCACAAGGATGAGGTGATTTTGTGAAGTGCCTCCGACGAGCGTCATTCCTTGCTTCTTGAGTTCATCAGCAAGGGCAAGTGAGTTTTTCACGATCTGCTTCGCATAGTGGGCAAATTGCTTTGTCGAAGCCTCTTCCAAGGCTGCCGCTATTGCTGCCGTCTGATTGTCGTGAGGTCCTCCTTGAAGGCCAGGGAAAACAGCCTTATTTATTCTGTCTGGCAAGTCAGGGTATGCATCAAGCCCCTTTTGGGTAACCATGACCATAGCCCCTCGGGGTCCTCGAAGCGTCTTGTGAGTGGTCGATGTGACGATGTGGACATAAGGAACGGGGCTTGGGTGTACTCCTCCGACTATAAGTCCTGAAATATGGGAAATATCTGCGGCTAATACTGCACCTACCTTTTCCGCGATCTCACTGAACTTCTTATAGTTGAAAATGAGTGGATGTGCCGTTGCACCTACCCATATGAGTTTTGGCTTGTGCTCCATTGCGAGCTTGAGGATCGCATCATAATCGAATAGGTCGTCTTTGGTTGGATCCACTCCATATTGATGGCTTGTATAAAAAATACCCGTGGCCGATACGGGATGCCCATGGGTGAGATGGCCTCCGGCTGTAAGCCCCTGCCCCATGATACTGTCTCCTGGCTTACA
>CAZKKK010000109.1:0-2195 GCA_964553365.1 uncultured Gammaproteobacteria bacterium | reverse complement strand
CCCATCAAAATGGCCACCTAGCCCTGTTTCCATCACGGCATAATCGACCTTTTCTTGTGCAAACACATAAAACGTAAATCCTACGAGCACTTCGAAGTAAGTGATTTTCCCCATCGCCGAATCCTGCATTTTTTCGATTGCGGGGATTATTTCCTCAAAATACCTTATGTACTTCTTCTCATCCATCAACTCGTTGTTTATTTCCGTCCGTTCCCTTATATCAAGTAAGTGAGGAGATAAATGCAACCCAACTTTAAACCCCTGAGATTCAAGGAAATTGCTTATCATGAATGAGGTTGACCCCTTGCCCGAAGTGCCCGCCACATGAACTACCTTCAATATATTTTGAGGAGATCCAAGCAAAGAAAGAAATTCTTTCGTCCGTACGATTCCCTCTTCCCCCGGAAAGCGCGTTTTTTTTTGGGCTGGGATAAATTGTTTAAGATAATTTTCTATCTCCAGAATAGAGTGAAACATGTGAATAGTTTACACCATACATTTTCAAAGAAGGACTTATTTGAATTCGCAATACGAATCGGGCACAAAAAGGTCGTTTACCCCATTACAATTATTGGTTTGGCCGGAAAACTTATTATAATTATTGCAGATGGTGTAGCAATAGTTATATTTCTCGCAATGTGTTCCTGCATTGATACATGCCGCCCTCATGACATATTTGAAGTCCCACGTATCGCATGGCCCGTTGTATTTGACACCTTCTTTGAAGGCAATCCCAAATCCAACCAAAGCATCAAGAAGCACTCGTCTATCCACTTTTTCGACTTTCAGCTTTTGTTTTGTTTTTTCCTTATAGTCTTTGTTCCAATAGTATTCAAGGATTTGCGTTGCCCCTAAGGATCTGGAGGTTGTGTCGTTTGCCGTTTCAGGGGAAAATGCTTCCTTACACCTTTCCCCGGCAAATAGACTGTCTTCAGCGATCAAACCTGTTTCCGGGAAATACCCGTAGCCACTACACACTTGTTTTTTTTCCGTAACACGATGCCACCAATCATATGCATTATAAAATAATGCCGATTTATCGCTGTATGTGAGGGCCCCTGGCCCTTCTTGGGCAACGAAGGACTTCAAGACGGCTGCTGGCATACAGGAAAGTTCACCTGCGACCTTGAATATATCCTCCAGACTTTTCCCTGGCCGAAGATATTCGGCAGGAGCGAGCGGTGTCGGTGTAGGCTCGGGCATATTCGTTGGTTTTGGTCTATTGGTGGGCTTTGGTTGTGCTGTTGGCATGATTATATTTTCGGTCGGCATACTAGTTTTTGCCGTAGGAAGGAGATATCTCGTGGGAGAAATGGGAATGATTGTTGGCGTTTTATCAAAATCGATGGACGTTGAATTTTCAGAATTAATAGTGGATGTTGGAGTGTCAGTCGGAGAAATATGTTGGGCTAGAAAAATTCCCTTAATGGGAGTGGTTATATTCAGAGTGAATAATGCTATTGACGAACTTAATTCATCTTTTGCCTTGAGAATATTTAGTTTTGGTCTATCTGTAAACTCCATATAACGCATAAGGAGTGTGCTTATTGCAAGCGCCATCAAAATACTCGTACCTAATTTTATATGACGAAGACCCATACATTCAGTATAGTGTATGGACTCATGGATGATGAAGCTTGTGAGCCCACTGTGGACTCGTTCAACTCGCAGTTAACGAACATCGTGAGTTTTACTGCGAGTTAATCCCGATTTATCGGGACTGCTCTACCATTTTGTATCTACAGGGGAGTGGAGATGTTTTAGGAAAAATAATTGGTGAGCCCACTGGGACTCGGACCCAGAACCAACAGCTTAAAAGGCTGCTGCTCTACCATTGAGCTATGGACCCAGAACCAATCCCGACTTCTCGGGACTGCTCTACTATTGAGCTTTGTCCTCACCAATTATCTTTTCTAAAACCGCCCTGTTCTTTATTCTTTTTAGTTGTTTTTCTCGAGTGACAGCTTGTCCTCTCGTGGAATATTCTTCATTATATAACAAAATCCACGGACGTTTTAATTTTGTATATCTCGTATTTCCAAAATTGTGTTCTCTGAGACGATTTGTTAAATTGCTGGTGGTTCCGATATAATAGGTTTTGTCTTTATCGCTTCTCAGTATATATGTGTAATACATAATTATACCCAGAACCAATCCCGACTTCTCGGGACTGCTCTACCATTGAGCTATGGACC
>CAZKKK010000108.1:0-2196 GCA_964553365.1 uncultured Gammaproteobacteria bacterium | reverse complement strand
TGATCGCAAACCGCAAGGCGGGAGTGAGGGAAAATATCTCGCTTTCCTTGATAGGCTTTTTTTCAGACTCTTTTATCTTCACCAGTTTTTCGGGTCGCGTGAAGAAAAACAGGCCAAGCACCAGAGCCGCCAAAATCATGAAGGCAAGGGTCGGGGTGCTTTTTACGAGAAACGTCCCGCTTAAGGGAGCGAGAAGGATGAATATTTGGAGAAAGCTCGTGAGATTCGAGAACAATGCTGCCGCTACGAGTTTGTTTGTTCCCTTCCCTCTTTTGCTTTCCTGAGCGAGCGACTGCGTGGTTGAGGTAGATGATATGAATCCTCCAACGAGGCTTGCCACCAGACGTCCATGTTTTTTCCCGATGATCCGTTCAAGGGCATATCCCGCCATATCGATTCCTGTGATGAGCGCAACGATGAACCATAATCGGAAAGGATTCAAGAGTTCCATCGATGCGAATCGCTTCAGATCCATTCCGTATGTTTTCAGGAATGCGAGAGCGCCGGGAATATTGTTTATGGAAAATGGGGTGTTGGGGAGGAAGGGAAGGATGACAAGCGCGATGAGCGCATAGCTTATGAATGCGTGAAGTTCTTCCCGATCGATACCAAGAATTATGTTCTGGATCTCCTCTTTCCGGGAAAGGATAAGGACAAGTACGACGACGATCGCCAGAATAAGTTGCATGGGCAAAATATTCCCCCCGATGAGGATCCCGATAAGATACGCGAAAACCATGCCGATTTCCGTCGTGATCCCCACATCTTTCGTGACACTGCTCTGGA
Source organism: uncultured Gammaproteobacteria bacterium (assembly GCA_964553365.1). Taxonomy (GTDB): domain Bacteria; phylum Patescibacteriota; class Microgenomatia; order UBA1406; family GWC2-37-13; genus JAKBEU01. Next base: position 1,410 of record CAZKKK010000108.1, on the reverse strand, counting down.
AGAAATAGTATCCGATAATGAGGAGTCCCAACATGACAGAGACTAAAATGAACAAAGGGAAGTTGTTGGTATAGAATATGCCGGCAAGAGTGCCGAGGGTTGAAATAAGGCTGAATGTGCGCAGACCTACGGATGACCTCTTGCTTGCTACAGGAAGACGGTGTGTTTCCCGTTCAAGTCCTATGACCGCCCCGATGACGAGGGAGATGAGGAGGCGAAATGGAAGGTCAAATGAACTCATAGTATGTGGTATTATAACATATTGACGGCCTAAACTAAACTCCTAGGTTTCGTATTTTATGCCCCTTCCCAATCTATCCACTGAAAGAATTTTTAATTTGAAATTTAAAATTTGAATTCAATTTTTAAATTGATTAAAAATTAAAAATTTCTAATTTTAAATTATGCAAGCTCCTTGGTCTGTTATAATGAATGCATTATTGTAAATTCACGAATATCTATGGCAAAGACAGCACTTATCACCGGCATTTTGGGACAGGATGGTCCTTATTTAGCAAAGCTCCTTATCGAAAAGGGATATAAGGTTTTTGGCCTCATGAGGCGTTATTCACAGCCTCACTTGGGTAATCTGAAATTTCTTGGTCTTGAAAGGGACGTTGAGCTCGTGGAAGGAGATCTCACCGATGAATCATCTCTTTTGAATTTGATTAAGAATGTTCGTCCCACAGAAGTGTACAATTTAGCTGCACAATCGTTTGTTGGCGGTTCATGGGATCAGGCAAAACTCACTACGGAAGTCAATGCACTTGGAGTGTTGTATCTTTTGAATTCACTGAAGTTCTTCTCTCCCACCACAAAATACTACCAGGCATCCACAAGCGAGATGTTCGGTTTGAGTAACGACGGCGGTTATCAGGATGAAAATACTTTTTTTCATCCACGGAGTCCTTATGGCATTTCTAAAGTGTATGCATACTGGATGACAGTGAACTTCAGGGAGTCCTATGGACTTTTCACGACAAACGGCATCCTGTTCAACCATGAGTCACCCCTTCGAGGAATCCAATTCGTCACACGAAAAATCACTGATGGAGTAGCTCGTATCAAGCTTGGACTTGCAGATTCCATTGCGCTCGGAAATTTAGACGCAAAAAGGGATTGGGGATTTGCCGGTGACTATGTGGAAGCGATGTATCTCATGATGCAAGCGGAACAGCCGGATGATTACGTGATTGGCACAGGAGAAACACATGCAGTGAGCGAATTTGTGAAACTGGCATTCGCTGAGATAGGAGTCCCCGATTGGGAAAAGTATGTCACCATCGATGCCCGTTACAAAAGGCCAGCGGAAGTACCTCATTTACAGGCACGTGCCACGAAAGCGGAGACGAAACTTGGATGGAAACCAAAAATGTCATTCAAGGACTTGGTGAAAATGATGGTCGAGGC
>CAZKKK010000107.1:0-2216 GCA_964553365.1 uncultured Gammaproteobacteria bacterium | reverse complement strand
AGGGAGGTCTGTGCTTTTGTATAAGTTGACTTTCAAGGACGAGTGCGTGGAGTTCAGAAGAACAGATAATGTGATCGACTCTATCACTGTTCTCAATAATCGCTTTTTCCTTTGCGTCAATCTCCGCCCGTTCTTTGTGATTATGGACGCGCTCCCTGATATTGAGGGACTTGCCGATATAGATATGTTCATTCCCCTTTTTGAAAAGATAAATGCCGATTGCTTGGGGGAGTGTCTTGATTTGATCGGGGTATATCATAAGATTATTCCTCCCTATCTCTCTTCCTAAAAAGAAGAACGAGCACAATGAGTCCTGCTCCAATGAACAATCCCGGTATGAGATATCCTCTCAGCGATGTAAGAAAGGTCGGCACCTGTATCGTCTTCTTGATCAACACAGTTTTATCTGACACAACTGAAAACTGTACCTCTTGATATATAAGAGAAGACTTTGGCTTGAAGCTGACAGGAATTTTCTTAAATTCACCAGGAAGAAGATGAGATATGGTGATATTCGGCATGGCGATTGTCGCATTCTCAGACCGGATGAAAAGCGGAATGTCCCACATATTGACGTTTCCTTCATTTTTTACGATCAGGTCGAGAGAATAGGAATCCTCTGAATTAGGAAGAGGAAGGTTGGAAAGGGTCGCGGACAATTTCTTGTTTTCTACCAATATGCTTGTCGTTGGATCGATTCGGATATCCTTACCTCCACCCACGGACTTATAACTGCCTGCAGGATACGGATAATCATCTTTCTTTCCATGAAGGGCGAATACGATATGGTTGAAATCGAATGAATCGAAGTAATCGATACCCGATGTGTCTTGCCAAGTCGGATCGATGGGAATCCAAATATTCTTCTTGAGATCGTAATATTCTACCCACGAATGAAGGATGTCGGCATCTTGCGAAATTGGTCGCAGCTCCTGTTCGTTTGCAAAGGCGAATCCTTGTGCTTCCCGAACATAGATACCACGCTGCCGGGCTGAGGAAATAAGAACATCGGAGTACTCAGTACAAACTGCTTGATCAGGCATATTCAAGGCTGCTATGGCTCCCATACGTGAGTTCCCTTTTATTACCCTGTTGAAATTATAGGTAAGCGTACGCAGGGCATAATCATAATGGTCCTTTATATTGCTGGATGTCACTGGGGTTTCCCCATTAAGTTTCCAGAAAGGTTGAGGGTTAAAAAGGGATTGCTGCAGTTCCTCGAACTGTTTTTTTATATATGATTTATATTCGCTTCTCGGAGTCGCGTAAATTGTGGAAATCCCAGTGAAAAGAATTTGCTTTTCCTCTTTTGCGTTAAGGACATATCTTCCCATGTAGTTGCCATCATTATCCGTGTACACGAAGTCGGGAGGCGGAATGATTGAATTCACGACTACCTTCTGATAGAGGGTATCGGGAGGAAACGCTACATCGGTGTAAACCTTATAGACATTGGGATTTGAGAGATGATAGGTGAGGTCTAAACGATATCTCTGCTCATCCCCGAAGGCAGCGTAAATAGTCCTCCCTTGGTAATTATTCCACACAACCTTATCGAAGGTCACCAAGTCAGGGATGGGCTTTGCAAGCGAAAGCTTCTTGTTTCTCCCGACGGGCAGATTTACAGTGACGGAATAGCTGTCACCATCCCTGTTTTCAAGCGTTGGGATAAAGACCTCCCAGATGGTACCTTTGGACCGGAATATATTCTTCTGCAGAAAGTCCAAATAGAGAGTGTTTACCTCATTTAAACCCGCTTTCGAATCATTCAATTCAAACGATGCCTCAATGGTCCGTTCCTTTTCGATTATGATAGGATTTATCGGTCCCTTATAATCTTTAGCTACAATATTTCCTATTCCGAAGGACTTCGGCAATATAAGAGTGAACTTCTTTATGATGAGATCTGGCTTCAAATTGATCAGGGTTATCGTATACGAAGTTTTGGTCAGGTTCTGCGGATCGTTATCCTTTATGAAATATTCAATGTTATATGAAGTACGGAAGTCCGCTGCATGCACTTGAGGTGTCGATAGGAGCCCAAATAGGGAGACAAAGAGAAGAACAAATAAACGAGCAAATGAGGTGGCTTTCAGTGGATATTTTATTTGCATTTTATATGGGCCTTTCTATTTGACTTATTATTGGTATTTTTATTTCAAATACTGAGCTGTATATGAGCCCTTTACTTTCATGATACCACTTAATGGCCCCTG
>CAZKKK010000106.1:0-2240 GCA_964553365.1 uncultured Gammaproteobacteria bacterium | reverse complement strand
TGGCTCCTTATATACTATGGAGTGGATAATCGGGATGCGAGTAAATACCATATTGGAGCAATGCTCCTTGATCTGAAGGATCCCGCAAAAGTCCTTTATCGATCGGATGAGCCTATCTTGGGTCCCACAGAAGAATATGAAAATGTTGGATTCAAGCCGGGAATTGCCTACCCCTGCGGAGCGGTGGTAAGGAACAATGAACTACTTGTCTATTACGGGGGGGCAGATTCTGTCGTATGTGTCGCAACAGCGAATCTCGATACGTTCCTCAAGGAGCTTAAGTCAAAAAAACCTGTCCACCTACACAGTATTACAATTAGGGAAGTGACCTATTAACGTAACACATGACCCTTATCCGTCATCCACAAAATCCCCTCTTAAATCCTCTTCCTAGCAATGCATGGGAATCGTATGCAACATTTAATGGAACTGTAATAAAAAATGATGAAGAGTATGTCATGTTGTATCGCGCAATGGGGAGCGAACAGATGTATAAATATAGGAAACTGCGATTGTCTGTTATCGGAAAAGCATCAAGCAAGGATGGTGTCAACTTCACGGACCGCACCCCCTTTATCCAGCCCCAGGAGAGTTGGGAAGCATATGGATGCGAGGACCCTCGTGTGACAAAGATAGACGGGAAATACTTTATCTTTTATACTGCGCTTGCCAATTGGCCGCCTAATCATCTTGGCATCCATTCGGCAGTGGTAGTATCTCGGGACATGAAAACAATTGATGAAAGACACGTGGTCACTCCCTTTAATGCGAAAGCGATGACACTGTTTCCCGAGAAGATAAACGGGTTGTATACGGTTCTCCTCACCATAAATCCAGACAAACCTCCCTCATTCATCGCATATGCACAGTTCGATAAGATCGAGACTTTGTGGGATGGATCATTCTGGAATGAATGGTATGAAAATTGGGAAGAAAATTGCATTAACCTACGTCGGGTAAACAGTGACCAAGTGGAGATTGGCGCACCTCCCATAAAGACAAAGGATGGATGGCTTCTTATTTATTCCTACATCAAGCATTACCTGAGCAGTTCCCTCAAAAAAGAATTCCGGATAGAAGCAATCCTGTTGGATGAAAACAACCCCGCTCATATCATAGGGAGAGTGGAAGAGCCCTTATTAGTGCCTGAAGCTCCCTATGAATTGAACGGTCAGACAGCGGATATCGTATTTCCTGAAGGAGCACTTATTGAGGATGATGTATTGAAAGTATATTACGGAGGAGCAGATAGTTGTTGCGCATTGGCTACTATCAATTGGTCAACACTGCGGAAAAGTTTTGAGACAAACGCGCCTACCACTCTTAAATGTGATAAATTTTCCAATAATCCCCTTCTCGAACCCATACCGAATCATCCATGGGAAAGTGCAGGTGTGTGTAATACGGCGGCAATCAAACTTGATGGAAAGACCTATTTGATCTACCGGGCGTTCACCGCGAACAATACATCGAGTCTTGGTTTGGCAGTGAGTGAAGATGGCTTCTTCATCGATGAACGATTGCCGGAACCTATTTTCTCGTTGCGGACAAAGTTCGAAAAACCGCTTCGAAAAGGATTGGGGAGCGGAGCCGAAGATCCGCGCATTACCCGGATCGGCGACACGCTTCATATGTGCTATACCGCATATGATGGAGAACTCGCTCGTCTTGCATTTACCTCTATCCGGGTAAATGACTTTTTAGCACGTCGATGGGATACATGGACACTGCCGAAGATAATTTCCCCTCCCAACGTAATGGACAAGGACGGCGCCCTTTTCCCAAAGAAAATTGGGGGAAAATATGTCTTTTTCCATCGCATCGAACCGAATGTGGTAATCGACACCGTGGATGGCTTGGACTTCAAGGATGGCGACTATTTGAAAAGCGAAGGGATCATCTACCCGCGCAGTGGCTACTGGGACGCAGTCAAGATAGGTATCAACGGTCCGCCCATTAAAACCGAAGCGGGATGGATTGTGTTTTATCATGGAATAAGCAAGATAGATTATCACTACCGCATCGGAGCGCTTCTCCTGGATCTGGTGGATGTCACGAAAATCATCGGTCGCACTTCCTACCCGATCCTTGAACCAGAGACCTATTTTGAAAGAGAAGGTGTTGTTGACAATGTCGTATTTTCAAATGGCCATACCGTAAATGGGGACGAGGTCACTATTTATTATGGCGGTGCGGATCGGGTGGTGATGATGAACGACCACCCCGCCGCCGCCGGACGG
>CAZKKK010000105.1:0-2352 GCA_964553365.1 uncultured Gammaproteobacteria bacterium | reverse complement strand
CTTCTCAACAGAATAGAGCCCTGCGACGCCAATATAGGGATAGACGATAACCGGTTTGGTCAAATAGAGGGGGAATATCGCAAGTGGCTTCTGCAGTTGGAATTGGAGTGTGTAATCGTCTATAACCTTGAGCGTCACGTCCCTGAAGGAAAATGAGACATTATGCGCATCGAAAACTTTCCCATTATTGAGAAGCACATTCCTTCGGATCTTGAATGTATATGTTTTTTCGTCGCTTGAATGTTCCCACGTTGTGGCTAGAAGCGGTAAGACAACTCCCTTGTCATTGACGCTCGTAAGGCTACTCGATATTTTTGAGAGGATTTCATCGGGCAATTTATCGAAGGACTGGCTATCAAACGACCCAACGATTCCTATTACTTTTTTGTGACGGAGGAGGGTTGATGAGATATAAGGTGAAATGGTGACGATGCTCACTGTCGTAATAACCGAAATAAGGAAGCTCAAAAAAATAAGTTTGTTATGCTTGCGAACAAACTCGAGAGCAAGCCAGTAGTAATATCGGAAATTCTTCACTCCGATTGCCATTGTTTTACTTTAAGAGGAAACTGATGAGTGACAGAACAAAAAATACAATAATCAGTGCTACTGTAATTCGGAGAGTTACCTTTTCGATTCCTCTGCGTGTTTGGAACAACTCTCCGCCTCCACCCCAAGCACTTCCCAATCCCGCGCCCTTTCCTTGCAAAAGGATAAGACCTGTAATCGCTATGGCGACTACGATGTTCACTATCAAAAGTACGTTTTTCATATTTAATTACTGATCTACGTTAACTGATCAAGTAGGTTCATTATACTCGATAGGGAGAAAGAAGACAAAACCAAATTTTGTATGTATGTTACTGGGGTTTTTGGGATATGGACAATCAAAAATGAAAGATCAGGAAACTGCCATGCATGGATGGAAAACATGCCATACCAACTGGAGAGGACATGGAGAAAAAAGACATAGACAAAAAAGGAAAACAGCCCAAAAGTAAGGATATTAAGGGGAAGGAATACTATCTTCATCAATGGCCTCACTATGACGAATAGTATGGTTAGGGCAAAGCCCGCCTTTACGAAATCGAGCGTCGTTCCGGGAAGTTGGAATCCTTTATTCCAGTATGACGTAAGGAAGAGCGCGAATAGCGAGAATATAAATATACGGAATATCCTTTTCATACTTATCATCTTACCAAATTATCCTTAAAGAATTTCTTACCTCTTAACAGTTTATGATATTTTTTTGCGAATCGATGGCTCTCATCTCGCAACTGCTGGATAAGCTTGAAGCCTTCGTTATGGAGGGAAAACTTGTACGTCTTGGTAGCGCCTTTCGCCAAAACGACTATTCTGTCGGGATGTTTCGCGATCCCGATGAGTGGGATTTCACTTCCTAGCCGCTTAAGCACTCCACTGATGATTACTACCTGCGGTGTCCCCCCATCGACGATTATCAAGTTTGGCTTTATCCATTCATTCCCCATCCTTCGGGTTATCGTTTCAGTCAGCATCTTAAAGTCTGACACTCCGACCTCCTTCAGTTTAAAACGCTTATATTCTGCCTTATCCAAAATGCCATCAGTCGCGACTACCATGGAAGCAGTCGCCTCTTTTTGCATGAGGTTACTTATGTCGTAACATTCGATCCGAGACAAGCTTTCAGATTGGACATTCACCGATTGAAGGAGTGTCGATAATTTCTGGAGAGCTACTTCGGGATCATATGCGTTGCTGTATTCAAACCGCTCAAAGGAACGAAGATGGATAAGCTGCTCTAAACAAAGCAGCTTATTTCGCAGCTCAAGTGCTTCTTCGAACTTTTCTTCCTTTGAATGGACCTCGATATCCTGCCTCAAATCTGAAAGCAGCTTCTCTGCCTTCCCTTCCAAAATCGTCACTACTTTTTTTATTTGCATTCGATATTTTTCTTTCATTTGTTTTTCTATTTGCGTCTCCATTCCTCCATGAACAGCTCCAGGACATGGATCACACAGCCCGATTTTCGAATAGAAACAGGGCTTCTTCAGTGGCTGTTTTTGCGTGCAAAAGGGAACGACCTTCCGAATGGAACGGAGAAGGAAACGCACATCCCGCGTTGAGGAAAATGGACCAAAGTAGAGGCTTTTGTTGTCCTGTTCACGCCGGACCAACGAAATGCGGGGGAAGGGATCCTTAAGGGGAATCTTTATGTAGAGATAGCTCTTATCATCCTTCCAGATAACGTTGTAGGGAGGTCGATACTTTTGGATAAGCTGACTCTCAAGGACAAGCGCATGGAGTTCGGAAGAACAAATGATATGAATGACCGTATCACTATTCTCTACAATTGCCTTTTCTTTGACATCA
>CAZKKK010000104.1:0-2374 GCA_964553365.1 uncultured Gammaproteobacteria bacterium | reverse complement strand
CTATTCCTTTTTTTGACTTCATTCACCGCAGGAGCATTGATGCTTTTTCATTATCAATTTTTCATAGTCATCTTAGGTATATTGTTTTATTTTCTTTTTGTGAAAAAAATACGTCGGGTACCGCTGCTTATTTTTCTTTCAGGTTTCCCACTCGGGTTTTCACCCCTTATTATTTTCGAACTGCGAAATAAGTTTTATAACCTCCAAACGCTCGCCCTTTTTTTGCAACATAGGAATGTTGTTTTTCCTAAAGGCGGACATATACTGGACATTTTCACTTCATATTACATGTTAAGCCCATTACTCTATTTGCTAGTGATAATTTCAGGAATCTTCAAGAAGAAACTAAGTAACTCACTTATTGCACTGATTGGAGGAGTACTCCTCATCTGGGGATTAACTCTTTATCTACCATCCCCTCCCCATGCCTTTGGGATGGCAAAAAATTGGAATTACGGACTTGAGTTGAAAGCAAGCAAGATTATCAAATCCCAAAAAATAACTAGTTTCAATATCGTGAATTTGGGATATGATACGATCGCTGTCGTACAGAAATATTTACTTACGCAGGAAAATATCAAAGAAAATTGGGAAGATTACTACCATAACAGATATTTGTTTCTCATAACAAACGACCAGGATTATATGAGGAATTCTGCTTATGAAATAAACACATTCACTCCAAGTGTTGTACTCAATACGTGGCAGTTGAATAGGACTTACAAAATGGTATTGTTGGAACGAAAATCGCTATGAAGAAAATTTGGAAAAAAATCACAGCTCATCCGGAATTGATCGAGCGCATACTGTTTTTTCTTATATTAGCGATTGGAATAGCGGTACGATTCTGGAATATATCTTCAAATCCTGCAGGAATCAATCAAGACGAAGCGTCTGACGGCTACGATGCGTGGTCACTGCTGAATTATGGGATCGATAGGAATGGATACCATAACCCCGTGCATTTTATTTCATGGGGAGCAGGCAAAAGCGTGCTGTACGGTTATCTCTCCATCCCATTTATAAAATTACTCAGTTTATCAAGTCTATCGATTCGCATGGTTAATGCTCTTCTCAGTGTTGCGGTACTCATCGGATTTTATTTTATCTTAAGAAAATTAATAAATAATAAAGCGGGACTCATCGGGTTATTCTTGCTTGCAATCAATCCATGGCATATCATGAGTTCTAGATGGGGATTTCAAACCTCCTTATTTCCCACGATAGTTTTTTTCGGTGTTTGTTTTTATTTGTTTTCAAAAAAAATAAAATATTTTACTTTCTTTCCTCCCTTTTTTTTTGGATTGAGTTTATATACCTATACGCCTTCATATTTTTTTATCCCGCTATTCTATGTCATTCTTTGCTATTGGGCTTTCCGTACGAAATATGTCAATAAAAAAACTATTTTATTCGGAGGAATCATATTCATTTTGGTTTCCTTCCCAACGTTATTATTTTTGATCGTCAACACATTAAAATTACCGTCCATCAATCTATTCTTCATTTCTATTCCACGGGTGATAAGCACAGGGCGATTTTCAGATATTTTTATCCTATTTCAAGGGAACCCCTTGATAAAAATAGTTAAGAATATATATGACTTCCTCTCCTTCCTATTCATGAAGCAGTCTGATGGGCTCATATGGAATAGTATCCCCGAGTATGGTTACGGATATATGTTTTCAGCACCATTTTTATTAGCTGGCATTATTTTGCTTTATAGGAATTATCGAAAGTATTTTATTTGGGCGTTATGGCTAACAATTTCCATTCTTCTTGCATGTATTACCGTTTTTAACATGAATCGATTAAGTATTCTTTTTTTACCTCTTATTTTTTGTACGACTTTGGCAGTATCATCCATCTTCCAGAAATATAAACTGTTGTTTTGGGCAATTATATTCATATATTTCATATCTTTCATGAGTTTTGCCAAGTTTTATTTTTTCCAATATCCCTCCTATATTGGCCCGACTTTCTTTGCGACATTGGGAGACGCGATACAAACAGCTTCCAGTTCTTCGAAAAGCGAGACAATCATTGTCACCGACAAAGTGAATATGCCCCAGATTTACGTCCTATTTTATGAAAAAATATCACCCGTCCTCTATTTGAAGACAGTCAAATTTAAGAATCCAGGGGCTCAGTTCCAACAAGTATCTTCATTTGGAAGGTATGGGTTCGGTATTGATCCGAAAAAAATAGACAGGAACAAAACATACGTCTTCAAGAACTACGAAGAGGAATACTTCAATAGCGGGTTTAGGGTTACACGATATGAATATTACTCAGTAGCGCAAGGATTGTAATAAGGAAGTGAGCGGGATAGGGGAATCGAACCCCTGCCGAAAGATTGGAAATCTCTCGTTCT
>CAZKKK010000103.1:0-2443 GCA_964553365.1 uncultured Gammaproteobacteria bacterium | reverse complement strand
CAGGCGAAAAATAATGGACTGATTCCACCTCATCTGCTGGATAGGTGAATTGCCCATCATAATTTCCTACAAATAAGGTTATCATTTCTGTCTCCTTTTCATCACGGATAATAAATGTCTCTTTTCTTTCCAAATTGACGCACTCCACTCCCATTTCTTCCTTGAGTTCTCGATAAGCCGTCTTTTCTCTACCTTCACCCTTGCTGACGTGACCCGTTGCGGTCGCACAATAATATCCTGGATATAGGTCTTTTTGACCACTTCTTTTTTGCATTGCGATTTTCCCTTCTTTATTGAAGAGGACAACATCAACGGCCCTATGTATAAGGGCTATATTATGATGACATTCATATCGTGATCTATATCCTATAACTTCATCTTCCTCATTCACGACGATAAACTGCTCATTTTGAATATCTTTCATATTTTTTATTCTACACCCTTCGCGTTAAGGCATACATTAATCATCTCTCCACCTACCTTTTCAATGGCCCTAATGACGCCGTCTTTTTTTTCATCTGAGACAAGTGCAATCATACAATCTCCTCCCCCAGCTCCAGAAAGTTTTGCTCCCCATGCACCTGCTCCATTTGCAGCACTCACCATCTCATCAAGCTTGGGAATACTCACTCCCAACTTTTGCAAGATCGCATGGTTTTGTGTCATGCATTTCCCGGTTTTTTCAAAATCAGATGTTTCAAGGCCGATTCTCGCCTCTTCAACGAGGGATGTTATTGAGGTGAATATTGTTTTCAGTTCCTCTTGTCTGTATTTGAATGCCTCTGCAACTTTACGGATATAAAATGGAGTATCGGCTTTTATCCCTGAATATCCTACGATAAGCGGCAATTTATCCAGATGAAGGGGCTCTATTACTGCTCCCCCGGTAACATAATATTGCGTGCCACCATATACTGCAGCCGCAATATCAAATCCCGATCCAACTCCCTGTATAGCGAGTGTCACTGAATAACACATGTCGAATACTTGTTTTTTGTTGAGGTTTTTTGCGAACAACCGATTCAACGCTTCAAGGGTCGCCACGGTGACAGCCGATGAAGAACCAAGCCCCACTTGGTGGGAAAAATCCCCTTGTGTCCTTATACGGACAGAGCTTCGAATTGCGAACCTTTCCTTAAAATAAGCAATCGTTTCTAAAACAAATCTGCTTTCTTTTACCTGCGGAGTTATTATTTCATCTTCCTCCTTATCGATAATTTCTGCCTCTACATAGAGTCTTTTGTCCACTGCGGTAACCAGACAGGGATTATTATATACGACTGCATAGTCTCCAAGCAGTAGCAGTTTTCCGGGGGCTGATGTTTGAATCATAGTTCTTTTACTAATCCTGTATAACTGGGGACAAAAGGCATAAACGGAATAGCCTTTTTAATTATGTATTCTTTGAAACCATTCCTATCATCGATAAAAAAAATAATGTATCCTGAAGACTCCTTCTTTCCCCCACCGCCGGTAACCTTCCCGACGCCAACCCTACTGAGCTGCATAAGGGTTTTTTTTGTCTTATCTGAAACGACCCCGATCCGTTCCAGTAAGTCCTCATTCTTTTGTATGTTTTCCTTGAAAAATAATGTGTCTTCTTTCATCAGGGAGACGATGATGCGTTTTGTAGTCTTCTCCATTTCACTAAGCAACATTTCCATGTTGTCGCTTTCCTTATTATATAAGGCTCCTACCGCTTGCACCATTTCCCCGGTAGTTTCATTTGGTTTTCCTGTATCTATTAAAACCAATGAGTCAATAAATCGCTTTGGTATTTTAATGGCTAAACTGCTGATTGTTTTGAGAAATTCGAATTCTTTTCTATAGTAGATTAGCCCCCCCATTATGGAAGTGGAAGTATCTACCCCTGAGGAATTTTTGTGGAAATATTTCTCCATCTGATAGGCACATATATTTATCTCTTCCTTCTCCCATTCCCGTCCGGTAAATAGCTCCAAAAGACCAGCTGATATACATGCGCAATAAGCTGCGGAAGAGCCCAAACCACGTCCGATTGGAATTGAAGATTCAACTGAATAGGTATATTCTCTTTTATTAAATGTTATTTTTTTTGCTATCAAAAAATCACTGACGGATTTTTCCAAAATAGGAAAGATGGTATCTGTATATTCTGTCTTTTTTGCGGAATTAAAAGTCACCGAAAGTCTTTTGTCTATTGCACAGACAAGCGCTGGTTTTCCATACACCACCGCGTGCTCACCGGAAAGTATCACTTTTCCTGGTGCGGAATACCTGATAGATTTCATGTGAATTTACAGGCAATGGTGTAGGGGATTACATCTTCCGAAACGCTCTCTCTGAGTTTTCTGAGTGTCACCACTACCTTCTTGCCAACTACTAATAAGGAGTCATCCATGCAATCGACGAGCTGCACGCAGATATTTTGCCCATTTTTTAGTTTCACAAAAACGATTGTGTA
>CAZKKK010000102.1:0-2443 GCA_964553365.1 uncultured Gammaproteobacteria bacterium | reverse complement strand
AAACTACCTAGGCATCCGCCATTAGCTTTAGTGTTTCCCATCTCTTTCGTTTGTCAAATTCTCTTAATAAACTACTGTGTAAAGTTCATCCCTCACACTTGTAAGTGAAGGATATAACTCCCCGTTAACCCACACAATATTCCAATTGGATTGGAATATAAAGGATTAAAAGGAAGTAATTAGGCCTACAAATTAGACAAGAACCAAATTGTTAAAGTGCTTTTCGTATGGGCAGCTTGTTCTTAACCAGTAGTTTGAGCTACCAGCTAGAAACAAATCGCTCATATTCCCTTAAGTGTGGACCTAAGGGGATTTGAACCCCTAACCTTCGGAATGCAAATCCGACGCTCAAGCCAGTTGAGCTATAGGCCCAGGGCAACAAATAGACGGTAACTTGAACATGAAAAAGGCCTCTGCTTGCTTGTTTTTTGATGAGGGCTGTTAGGAGAGCAAGCTATGTGCTTCCAATGGTGCCGCGAGCATTCATAATATCATAGGGCTTATATGTTGTCAACGGGTATTTATCAACTATTACTCTTAGGAAATACTGAGTTTGATTAATACTCGCCAGTGTTGTATATTCTTCATAAGTAAAGTGATACTAGTTTTGGTTTTTAATTATCAATTAATTACCTACCAAATATGAAATCTTCTACAAAGAGCATTCACCTAGGTCTGAAAGACTCAGACCCGGTCTACGGTTCGGTAGTCCCTCCCATTTATTTGACTTCAACCTATGTTTTTCCTTCAGCAAAAGAAGGAGCCTCCCGATTCGCGGGAAAGTCAAAAGGAATGATCTATTCACGCTTTACCAATCCTACGGTCACCAACTTGGAAGTGAGGCTCGCAGCGCTTGAAAACTGTGAAATGGCTATCGCCACAGCCTCAGGTATGGCAGCAATCACCCTTACCTTATTCCATTTTCTCAAAACTGGCGATTCCGTCATCGTCCATAGAGTGCTTTACGGAGGCACGTGTGAGTTCCTTTTCCACATTTTAGAACAGAGATACGGCATAAAGGTCAAGGTCGTCGACTTCAACTCCATTGAGGCTGTGCAGTCTGCAATCGATGAAACCACAAAAGCGATGTATTTCGAAAGCCCAACCAATCCTCTTCTCGAGATCGTGGATATCAGGAAAATCACCCAGCTGGCGAGAAAACACAGCATCGTGACGATTTTCGATAATACATTCGCTCCACCACCTTTACAATATCCCGCAGAAATGGGGATAGATGTGGTGATCCATAGCTTGACAAAGTACATAGGCGGGCACTCCGACCTTATAGGGGGAGTTATCATCGGTTCGGAAAAGCTTCTTAAGCCGCTTTTCATGGAAAGCTTCATATTTTTTGGTCCGACAATGTCACCGTTTACGGCCTATTTGGCAATGAGAGGATTGGAAACTTTAGACATACGGATAAAAAAACAGAATGAGTCAGCGATTACGATTGCCCGCTATTTGGAATCCCATCCTAAAATCGCGCGGGTTTATTACCCCGGTCTGCTATCCCATCCACAACACGAGCTCGCGAAAAAACAGATGTCAAACTTCGGTAGCGTATTGTCCTTTGAGGTGAAGGGCGGATATAAGTCAGGCGAGAAACTGGTGAATAGCGTTAAGATGATTTGCTTGGCAGTGTCATTGGGAGCCGTCGAAAGTCTGATAGAGCACCCTGCGTCAATGACCCATTCCGAATTGACTTCCGAGGAAAGAAAAAAAGCCGGGATAGGAGACGCAATAATCAGATTGTCCGTAGGCCTAGAAGACATAGATGATATAAAGGATGACCTGAGGCAGGCGTTGGCAAAACTATAAAGAGTATCTGACGGTAAATCTTCATCTTGTAATCCACTTCTCTTTTTATGTATATTGATACTATATGAGAAAAAAACATATTGTGTGGTTTGAAGAGGTGACCAAGGATGATGTTGATTTGGTTGGAGGAAAGGGAGCAAACCTGGGAGAAATGACCAGGGCTCATTTGCCTATCCCTTACGGATTCGTTGTCACCGCCGAAACATATTATGAATTCATCGCAGCGGCAAAGCTCCAGAAGCAAATAGAAGATACTGTCTCGATAGTGAATTTCGAAAGTCCGAAGGAACTTGCCCAAGCTTCACAGCACATCCAGGAGCTTATCCTGAAAGCCGCTATCCCCGATTCCATCGTCAATGAAATTTTGAACTATTATGACAATCTCGTTCTTAAAGAAGAACAGTATTTTGCAGAGGAAAGCACTGTCCTCAAAAAAACAATAAAAAGATTTTCAGCGATGTATTCGTTACCTCTTGTAGCGGTACGCTCATCGGCCACTGCTGAGGACTTGCCGGAAGCTTCCTTTGCGGGACAGCAAGAAACATATTGGAACATAAAAGGAGACCATCAGCTCATCAAGCATATCAAAATGTGTTGGGCTTCACTTTTCACCGAGCGAGCATTA
>CAZKKK010000101.1:0-2540 GCA_964553365.1 uncultured Gammaproteobacteria bacterium | reverse complement strand
CGGAAGTGCTTGACAGTACAGGTTCCGCTGGTGTACAAATAATAGTAGGACGGTAATGTTGGTGCGTTCGTTTATTTAATCATTATTTTGTCGTGTATGCATAAAGAAAAGAAAGGTTTTACTCTTATCGAGATCCTCATCGTCATCGCCATCATGGTTATCATGGCAACAGTAGTCGTAGTCGCGTTGAATCCAACAAAACGATTCCAGGATGCACGAAATGCACGACGCCAGTCTGATATTCAATCCATTCTCACCGCAATCCATCAATCGATAGTTGATAATAATGGAACGATGCCAACTGGCATCAATACAACCGAGAAGCAACTAGGAACATGTGTATCTGGAGGAACTGCAACGTGTACAACTACAGCAGCAACATGTTTAGACATGTCCGCTTCCATGTCTGCTTATCTGAAATCGATTCCGTTTGATCCCAATGGGACCGCTGTTCTCACTCAATATTCAGTAGTGGCGGACGCCAATAATCTCGTCACGGTACGAGCATGTGGCGCTGAAGGCGGTAAAATAATCCAGATATCGAGATAAGATTGGTAATTTTCTGTTAGTAATATAAAAATGCCCGTTTCAAAACGGGCATTTTTTAAAAGACGAGTGTCTATTAGAACTGATTCCAAAGGAGCTGGTTGTGTACCTCATGATGATATACCACCTCACCCACCTTTACTCTCGTTCCCAGTTCCATGGGACTTCGGTCGGCAACCGCTTGCTTCAATTCCGTGTATTTCCGCTTATATTCGTCGCCCAGTAATTTTTCAACCCATTCGCTTTGGCGGAACTGCAGAATGGCAGTCTGAATAGTACCGGGGAGATAACGGACCCGGGGACGTTTGTCCCCTTCTTTTTTTTCGATAGGCCCCTCCAGTCCTGTTTTCACGAGTGAGTACATTACCAAGTAGGGATTGGCATCAGGCGCGACACTTCGAACCTCGATCCGAGCCGACTCCTCATTGTGAAGCGGGACACGTATCATCGCTCCCCTATCCACTTCAGAAACCTTTATCTCATTAGGGGCTTCGAAATGCGGATCAAGTCGTCTATATGCATTCACGCTTGGGTTCAATATCAAACAGAGATCATTCGCGTTCGATAAGATACGCTCGATGAATGCCCAACCGAATGAAGAAAGCATTCCTTGTCCTCGCTTATCATAAAAAGTATTTTTCCCTTTTTTAGCAAGCGAAAGATTGGTATGCATCCCACTTCCGTTTATGCCAATGACAGGTTTCGGAAGGAAGGAGGCGGTCATACCCATAGTGCGCGCAATCTGTCGACAGACAAGCTTGTAGAGCTGAATTTGGTCCGCTCCGATGAGTGCATCAGCATAGGAGTAGTTCAGTTCAAACTGGGCAGGAGCGACCTCGGGATGGTCTTTTTCATTTTCAAATCCCAGCGCCCTTTGGGCTTCCGCACATTTATCTATAAATACCCGTAAGGTATCTGTGGGAAGGGAGTGATAATATCCCCCCGTTGACGTAAGTTGAAAGCCAACCCGCTCATCAAAGGTCTTTTCTGCATCAATTCCTTGCAAAAGAAACCCTTCGACCTCGTTTGCTGCAAATACGGTATACCCTTCCTTTTTGTGAAGGTCATTCAGATAGGATTTAAGCACTCCACGACTATCCATACAGTAAGGGGAACCATCCTTATCCATTATCTCTCCCATGATAAGAACCTTCCCCGCCCCGAACACATCGCTCGGCAACCACCAAAAAGCTGCCCAGTCTATCTCGAGTCGGAGGTCGCTTTCCGCCTGGCGTGAGAATCCACGGATCGAAGAACCATCAAATGTCAGGTTTTCGTAGGAATGAAGAAAAAATTTCTTGTCATAATCAAGCATGTGGAACCGCCCTTCGATGTCTGAAAAACCAATCGTGACGGCCTTTATCCTCTTTTCCTTTTTCAGATAAGATGTATAGAAAGCTTCCAACTCACTGGGAGGAACTCTGTCCTTTCTTTTCTGTTTCGCTCCCCCATTCAACTCCTCAAGTGCGTCGTAGGGTATTTCCAAAAAGGTTCTAAGAGATATAGAATCCATAGTTTTAGATTAAATAATAATAATTTAATAGTTAAAATGTAATAAATTAATATAAATTTGTCAATTGATTTCTATTTATGCAGTTCCAATACCCTCCTCTGGGAAGAGTCCCTGTATTCCCTTTATCATATTGGCGGGAATGTCCCGTTCTGGAGTATTCGTCCCCCCAAAAAACCACCCGCAGCTAGTGGTTCCTATGAGGACCTCAGTTTTCGCCAAAAAAAGCTTTAAATATTCCTCGTCACCCCCCATCTCAAGGACTTTCACGGCGAGAGAGGGACCGAAATTTACTCCAGTGAATATATCATCCCTCAATCCCACGAATGCATCGGCGAAACGGGTCCTCCAGCCGGGATCAATTACCTGCAGTTTTGCATTTATCATTTCATTCATACCTCTCAAAGTGGTAAAAAAAGACTTTTTGTCAGGCGTAATAGTCAAAATGTACTGCTAAAAACACTACTTTAGCCTGTTACAATAC
>CAZKKK010000100.1:0-2599 GCA_964553365.1 uncultured Gammaproteobacteria bacterium | reverse complement strand
TTATCATCATCTTTCTTTAGGATTGTCTTGTCAGAAAGCTGTAAGGGAAGTTCCCAATAGCGCATGACCCGAGTCAGGACACTTCGGATAGGCCCTTTAGGGGATGTCGCGATGATACGTTTAGTCTCTTGGACTTCCTCCTCCGAAAGTTCAAGGTAGTGATAATAGGCATGATTATTCAAATCCTCTTCTATTTGAGCTAGTTTTTTTGGGAGAGCGTATGGGTTGTCGAGAGTCCTTCCAGATGCAAAATTGACTCGGAGGTCGACATTGGGAGCATATGGTTGTGGGCCATGTGCCGTTTGAACGAACGTACCCTCCTTTTTTTTCACGGGATAGAGTTTTGCACGGGAGTAGAAGGCATGTCCTTTTGCCCCTTCTACCCGCTTGCGCAACTCATCTTCCGTTACGCGCTCCATCTTATCGGGGAAAATACTATAGATATGGTCAATGAGACCTGTATAGTTTCTGGTTAGAATATCCAAAGCATCGTAATCACTTCTATTGATAAATGTCTCGATCGTTTCCGGGTCTTGGGAATATAAAGCGGTAATGATATCTTGGACCATTCGCTCGGTTCCATGGAAGGAATCTGAATTATAGACAAAATAGGTGAGAGCAGCGAATGTCTGCATCATTCGTTTTACCGTCACGGGATTATGGGCTACTTGTATTATGGCGTCTCCAAGCTCTGGAATTTTTTTCAGAGAAAAATTAGCACCGATGATGAATTCCTCAGCGGTGATGTATACGCGTTCAGGAGTGATTTTCCGCCCCCTCAGCTTTGCTTCCAACTCCTCCTTAGCCATTCCCGTAATATTCGCATACATGAGAAGCATAAGTCGGTCTGTATAGGAGCCGATTAATGGGGGAGCTTTTTCTTCTCCATCTTTGACCTTGCTGGAAAACCTGAATCCCCCCGGCAAAAGCGTGGATGCAAGGTCATACATATTGATGAGAAGTCCCGAAGCTTGATCAAGATCAAGGCTCGCGGGGTCGCTGAACGCTTCTTCATTGAGAAAGACCTCTGACAATCTATCATCGGGTTCTTTAAGGAATTTCCTTTTATTTTTCATGAGTTGTGCCCCAAGGGTTTTCCCCCTCTCTGATGCGAGATCTTGCGTGATTTTTATGAATAAATCCGTATCGAGGTTGAAATTTTTTTCCGAAAAGAGCTCTGGAAGCTTGCTGCTGGTTCTTCGCACAAACTCACCAATGCCTTTTTGCAACTCTTCATCTTCACTGTAAGTGACGCTTTTTTGTCCAGGAAATCGCGCTTTCGCTTTCATCACTCCATCTCCCAAGCCTGGGGTCCGTTCGTCATGTAAATAGGCAAAAAGGACAAGATACGTGCCATACTGCATGGCGAGATGGACCGCATCCCTCTTCTGTTGGGGATATCCCTCAGGGAATTCAGTTTCTGGAATCTGGACCTTGACGCGTCTTAATGTATCCATATCGACTCCATAAAACTTCATATCCCTTTCGACTTGCTCCATGAATAGTTCAGTGTCTTTTTGCGCCATGCGGACAAGATCACGAAGGACGGTGTTGGCAAGATGCATAGAGTGAAGCTCTCTGGTGATGATAGTTCCTCCCCCTTCTTTCATTCCGATGGGCTGGACTTGTCCTTGATACAATCCATGTATGAAGGGAAGCTTATTCACCACATTCACGAAGGCGGTTTTTTCGGACGAAAAACCAACATTGAGGTTTTGTACTTCGTGAGCGCCGAGTACAGTCGGCGTGCTGGCTGAAAGATAGCCAAATGCCTTCGTCGCGGCCTTTGCCACAGTCTGTTCGGTATCCGTATATTTAGCCTTATTTTCTTGTTTGATCGTTGATTTATCGAAATAAAAGGCTGGCTCATCAGGGGGAAAGAGAGAGTTGAAGATTACTGCAGCGGAGCCTGAAAACCGAGGATGGGAGCGATCGATAATCGATCGCATCTCCTTCACCAATCTAACCTCTTTCACCAATCTAACCTCTTTCATCTGAGCCTCATTAAAAAGCCCAGAACCCGTCTTTTCCCTTACAATAGCATCCTTTATTATTCTAGACATTGTCAATATGCATTAAATATGTACGTATTATATCACATGCATATCATGCATTATTTTACTGGAGAGCTTCCTATCAACGTAAATTCGTTATATACTACGCAAAACATATGAGATCGGTAGAAAAGGCTATCCTCTCCTTATTCGCGGTTTTGCAGCCCCGACTTCGCGGCCATCACTGCATAATTGTCAGGCTTTTTTGGAGCAGGGGGAGATATTGTTTTGTTATCGTAATGGTTACGATCTTTCCCGTGTTTATATGATAAAAACGATAGGAAACGGTATCTTTTGTCTGTATTTCGTATGCTCGGACAGTCTTATTGAGGGTGACCACTGTTTCCTTTTCTCCTTGTACCAGGTTTTTTCTCTCACAGGAAAGGGCGATGCCCAATTTCTTATCGCGTGTGGAGAAAACAGCCGATGCGGAACTTTCGGAGGTCTTTTCAAGCTCATTCGGGAGGAGAAAGGATACTTTGCAATCGGCATGGGTATACTCCACAAAAGCAAGGGGGCTTGTCGTGGGGGCGAGAGTGGGGGAT
>CAZKKK010000099.1:0-2622 GCA_964553365.1 uncultured Gammaproteobacteria bacterium | reverse complement strand
TACTCTCTCATCGGCGAAAATGGCGCTTGCAAAACAACGATCATAAAAATGATGACAGGCCTATATGCACCGGATAAGGGAAGTATCCTACTCCTCGGACATTCAATGGGAAAAAATCCAGAGAGTGCAAAAAAAACATTTGGCTATGTTTCAGACAATCCGACGGTGTATGGACATCTAACCGCAAGTGAATTTTTTTACTTCACGGGCAGACTACGAGGTATGAATGAGGAAATCATTGATAAACGAATTGAGGAGCTGCTTCCTATATTTCCCCTTGGAGACATTATCTATTCCCCAATGGGAGATTATTCGCGGGGAAATCGCCAAAAAGTCGCGTTTATCGCATGCCTTCTTGCGAGTCCACATATAATCATCATCGATGAGCCTATTGTGGGATTGGATCCGGACAGTATTGAATTATTCGGAAACGCGCTCCAAAAATTTGCACAGGAGGGAGGCACCGTCTTTTTTTCGACACATATTCTTTCGTTCGCTGAAAAATATGCGACAAGGGCAGGAGTTTTACATAAGGGAGTATTGAAAAAAGAGATAGAGATAGACAAATCTACAAATCTTAATGAGTTATATC
This sequence comes from uncultured Gammaproteobacteria bacterium, assembly GCA_964553365.1. Taxonomy (GTDB): domain Bacteria; phylum Patescibacteriota; class Microgenomatia; order UBA1406; family GWC2-37-13; genus JAKBEU01. Next base: position 2,030 of record CAZKKK010000099.1, on the reverse strand, counting down.
ATAGTTCGGTATGAGTGTATCCCTTCTGAGAACACTGCTTATGGCCGATTTCCTCACGCTTCGGACATGGCTTTCGACAAAGCGGTTTAGCAAGTTATTCGTCATTATTAGTTTTTTAATACTCTTTTGGCTTGTAATTTGGGGCATCTATCTTTTGTCGAAGGGATACTTCCAATACATCAGCACCTACAAAACATATGGACTATTAACAGCGGCATATGCCATAAATGCGTCGGTGCTGGTCCTTTTTGTCCTTATGATCATGGCAGCGGTGACTGCGATCGTTGGGTTTCTTCTTGAACGGTCTCCTGAGCATGAATACATCCTATCTCTACCGGTCCCTTCCTCTACTCTCCCGACTCTTTATTTTATCCGTACAACGATTATTAATATATTCCTCATCTTCGTCATACTTGGCCCCATTGCCTTTGCCTATGAATATGTATTCCAAAGCCGTAATTTCGTCTCTTTTTATGGAGGATTATTCTGCACTCTTGTTTCACTGGTGCTCCTCACTAACTGTATTGCGACATTTATTTCGTATTTACTCGCATACTTCCTAAAAAAACAAACAATATATACTGGGGCTTTTGGACTGTTGCTTTTCTTTTCGATAATGTTCGGAGTGTTCTATTTAATCTTTCCAAAATCACTCTTTACCCTATCAGAATCGCAATCGATAAATTTCCTGCAGGAATACTATCACCTTCCCATAACTTCTCAGTGGCTTCCCACAGTATGGATTACCGATACCCTCCTCAGAGGATTTTCTCTCTATTCACTATTGCTTTTTTCTCTAACGTTTATCTTCATATATATGACTTTTCTGTTCCAAAAGAGATACTTCATCGAAGTCTATCATCATATTCATCCTCAAGAGCAGAAAAAATCTGCTTCTCATACCGCAAGCCATTTCTTCAAACGATTTCCTTTTCTTATGAAAGATTACCTTTCGATCATCCGCGAGCCATCGAACGCTGGATATGTACTATTTTTATCGGGGATTGCGACATTCTTCTTTATATTTTTGAGGGTGGGACTCCAGAGAGGATATCAGAGCAATGCGGGGGTGCAAAACTATTTTGCTATATTTTCATTCTTATGGATGGGCTTTTTTGTGACTGCTTTTCTTCTGCGTATTATCTATCCCCTGATGTCCCAGGAAGGGACGAGTAGGTGGTTTATCTTTTCGCTACCGATTGAGAAAAAGGCAATCCTATCCCAGAAAATAATCTTTGGATATGCTGCATCGATTCCCATCGGTGTTTTTTCGATCATTATGTGGTATATCATACCATTCACAGGAAATAAGGTAATCCTTATCTTTTTCTCCCTTGTCACCGTTTTCTTCCTTACTCAAGCCCACATCCTTCTGGGTGCTATCGTGCCGGACTTTGAAAACGGGGACACCCCTGAGCGGGTAAGCACTAGTGCAATGGGAATTGCCGCACTTGCTCTGTCGTTCTTGTATATTTCTGTGGGCGGGTATCTTATGTTCTCTGCACTACAACAATATACAAATAGTTTTTACACATGTTTACTATTCATCAGTCTGTCCTTATTCATACTTATCCTTCTTACGGTTGGAGTTTTTAGACAATACAAACATTCATGGGGAATCTCCGCTTGATGATAAGCAACACTTCACATCAGAACATAATCAAAAAGTAAGAAGGAATTACCAATTTAATACATTTCTATGTTCAGGACAATGACCTATACTTTATTCCTTGGAAAACCGCTGATAATGTGGGGAGGAATCATAACGCTTTGTTCTTTTTTATTCACGGCCTATATAAGCTATTCAAACAGCAAAGGAAACCATAGGATTCCATTTAAATGGCATCCTATAATGGCTAAGGTTTCTCTCATTCTCGCCTTATTCCATGGATTGTTGGGGATATTATCAAATCTGTGAGCAACGAAATCGATTAAGATTCATTCCAACCTCTTGCAAGGATTGAATAGGTTATTGCTTCCGACCTTTGAAATACACGGTGCAGGAGAGGAATTATCACTGCTAATGGGGT
>CAZKKK010000098.1:0-2641 GCA_964553365.1 uncultured Gammaproteobacteria bacterium | reverse complement strand
ATCATGACCAAAATTGGATTTGACCACATGAAGGTATTGGGAAATACATTAACCCAAATAGCCCATCAGAAAGCGATGATTTGTGTTGAGAAGGGGACCCTTATTTCCATTTATCAGGCTCCCGCAGTTGAAAAAGAGATTGCATCGATCGTCAATGAAAAGAATGCGCGTCTGTTTCTTATTAAAAAGAACTTTATCCAAAATATTTCTCTAACACAAGGAAAAACGAGGTTCACGTTCGTATGGGATAATGTAACATATACGGATTTTACCATCGGCCTTTTGGGTTATTTTCAGGCGGAAAATGCCGCTCTCGCTCTTGCTGCTCTTTTGTATCTGGGGAAGCGCGACAACTTCATTATAAATATGCAGGAAATGCAAAAACGGGCCGAGTCCCTTCGATTCAAGGGGCGAATGGATGTGATAAGACGCGAAAAGAACACAATCATTCTTGATGGAGCGCACAATGTGCAAAAAATGAAGGCGTTTTTGAAAACGGTCGTTTCGATCAATCCCCATAAAAAATATATATTTATCATCGCCTTCAAGAACGATAAGGAGCATACAAAAATATTGAAATACATAATTCCCTTAGCAAAAAAAATAATCGTGACGGCCATATTCAGCGAAAATCAGGATTTATATCATTTTTCAGCGGATCCATCAATAATACGAGACAAGCTCCTCAAAGAAGGATTTATGAACGTGATAGTTATCAGGAAAATCAAGGAGATATTAGATTTAATTGAATCAAGCGATACAGATGTTATTGTCACGGGCTCACTATACTTATTGGGAGACATCTATAAACTACTTTAAAAAAGAGTTATAATGGCCTATGTCTACACTTTCAGTCTCACATCTCACTAAGCACTATCGAATCTATAAAAAAGAGGCTGGATTGATGGGGTCAATGCGTTCATTTTTCAAACGGACGTATGAAACATCGAAGGCAGTTGATGATATCTCATTTTCCATAGAACAGGGCGAACTTATCGGTTTTATCGGTCCCAACGGGGCAGGGAAGACGACGACTTTGAAGTGTCTCTCTGGGCTTATCTATCCGACGGGTGGTGAGATAAAGGTTCTTGGATATACCCCATTTGATCGGAACCATGATTTCCTCCGTTCCATTTCCTTGGTGATGGGACAGAAAAGCCAGCTTTGGTGGGATCTGCCTCCCATGGAATCCTATCTTCTTTACAAAGAAATGTATGATATTCCGGACAAACGCTTCAAGGAAACGTTGGATGAGCTGGTAGAACTGCTGGATTTGAAAGAGGTCCTTCACGTACAGGTCCGTAAACTATCGCTTGGTCAACGCATGAAGTGCGAACTTGTGGCACAGCTCCTTCACTCTCCCAAAATATTGTTCCTGGATGAGCCTACTATTGGTCTCGATATCGTGATGCAACAAAAAATACGTTCGTTTGTAAGGGAATATAATAAGAAATTCAATGCCACAATCCTCCTTACCAGTCACTATATGGATGATGTGAAGGAGCTGTGTAAACGGGTTATCATTATTAATCACGGAAAACTTCTGTATGATGGCGCTTTAAGCGACATTGTTTCAAAACATACCCAACTGAAGCGCATTTCCGTCGTATTTGGAAAGGAAATCCCAAAAAAAGAGCTGGAAAAATTAGGGATAATCATATCTCACGATGGTATCAATACGGTAATTGAAATCGCTAAGGAAAAGGCACCAGAGATGACCTCCCACTTATTGAGCCATTTTCCCGTTGAGGATCTCACTGTGGAAGAACCCCAGATCGAAGAGATAATTAGCACCATTTTTTCATCTGAAAAAGTATGAAATGGCTGAGAATGTCGGGTTTGTATTTTGAGCGGGTATTTGAATATCGCCTGCGTTCGCTTATTTGGCTTTTGCTCCCCCTGACCAATAATATGACCCTCATCCTCTTCTGGAGTGGGGCAGGAATGAACACACCCGCCATTTCCACTTATTATATTCTCATGACCGTCGGAGGCCTCCTCACCACGTCACATGTGGAGTTTGAAGTGTCGGAAGTTGATATCAAACAAGGACAGCTCGTAAATTATCTCACCAAGCCCATTTCCTATTATTGGGTGAATTTTTTTTCGGAAGTGCCTTATCGTGTACTGCAAGCACTATATGCAGCGGTGATAATCGGTTCGCTTCTTATGTTTTTCCCTCACGCATTGAAGATAACCCTTAATCCGTTTCACATCCCCTTAGTGGTCCTCATTTTCATTTTAGGATACCTGTTGTCATTCACTTTTAAGTTGAGTCTCGCATATCTTTCATTTTGGTTCAAGGATATCCACGGATTGATGGAATTAGTCACGATCATCATCATCATTTTTTCAGGAGGAGTGATGCCCCTTCCGTGGTATCCGCAAATACTGCAGACGATAAGCAATATCCTACCTTTTGCCTATAGCGGATATTATGCCATTACAGCACTCCAGGGAACTGTCCCACTTTTTGGACTTTTCAACATCATCCTCATACAAGGCATGTGGCTGGGTGTTTTGCTTCTGATACATAAAACATTATGGAAAAACGGCATTAAAGAGTTTACGGCAGTGGGACAATGAATACTATGAAACGCTATTTACGTATATACAAAGCGATAATCAAGATAAACATAGC
>CAZKKK010000097.1:0-2713 GCA_964553365.1 uncultured Gammaproteobacteria bacterium | reverse complement strand
TTGCTGTCACGTCCGTCAACCTTGAGGAATGATTCCCAGTCTTTCGGATCCCATACCTTTGCCCGCATCACTACCCGTTGGAAACGCACTTTTTGTGGAGCATCAACTGCAATAAGAAAAAAGCCGGGAATGGTACGTAAATATTCTACTTCCCCAGGATTCCGTATACCCTCAATTATTATTTGATTATTTTTTCCTTTGAGTTGCCTCATGGCTCTCTTTGCAAGGACCCCATCTCCTTCTTTCCTTCGTAGGTCGTCCCCAATATCCTGTAGGGTGGTGCGCGTGAATGTTGTGACTCCCTGCTTTTTGAGTTCATCGTGGACGATCGTGGAAAGGGAAAAGGATGAGTAGTTATATTTTTTGATGAGATAGTCGGCAATTACTCCTTTACCACAAGCAACTGGCCCCACAAGGCCGACAACCTTAAAATCCATACATTTTCCTGATAATTTGTATCAAGGCATCTCCCCAAATACTTGCGATGAGCATCCCAGCAAGCAGGAATGGTCCAAATGGCACTTCGCTTTTCATTCCCTTTTTTCTTCTTACCAATAGGATTGCTCCAATCATCGCACCTATCAAAAATGAGATATACAAGGAAAGAAAACCCCTACCAACACCCAAGGAAAAGCCGATAATCGCCGCAAGAATAACATCTCCTAATCCCATCGCCCGTTCATTGGTGACGACATAGATAAGGCCTATGGGGAGACACACCGCTACTCCCGCTAAAGCATCCCCCAAAAGTGAGAAGATACTTGCCTTTTCGAGTATCTTTTGAAAGAGGATGAAAAGGAAAAACGCCATTTGCATATAATCTGAGATTAGCTTGTAGCGAAGGTCCGAAAGAAAAATAATCCAAGCGCAAGATACTATCCCCCAGTAGAGTATTAAAGAGCCAAGCGGTGCGAATATCCATGTGCCCACGTACAACAATCCCGTGATTACCTCAATGGTTGGATGTTCTATCGATAACTTAGTGTGGCATCGTGTGCATTTTCCCCTTATAGCGATATAGGAAAGTATGGGAAACAACTCATACCACTCCAATATTTTTTTACAGTGGTCGCAATGACTCCTCCCCATGATCGATTCTCCATGGATAAGGCGATCGACGAACACATTGATGAATGATCCCATTGCTGCTCCCAACATAAATACAAAAAAACCCACCAAATAAACCATATCAGAATAGGTACTTAAAAGGTCATTCAGTGTCATTTATATGATTGGGAACTATTCATATTTGTGTACAAATACTATACTTCACCCTCCACAATCAAAATTGTCTCGGGTACAACTCCTTCTATGCTGATTCTATCCCGCGCTCGGAATAAAATCAAGTAAGAAGGAGTAATTTACTCACTTACTCAACTGCTGAACGTAATATGTTTGAATGCCCTGTAGAATTGTGTTTTCCGGGAACATCTGCAATGCTCTCGTCAAGAACTCCTCTGTTTTCTTGTTATCCGTCCCATGGACCACATATATTTTCGCAAGGTTTTCATATGCGAGGATGTAGACCCCATTGTGCACGGCCTGTTCATAACATTCCCTTGCCTTGCTGAAATTCCTTTCTTTTTCATACGCGGCTCCAAGATTGTTCCAGTTTACCCACCAATAGGGCGCAAGCTGAGTCGATTTTTCAAAGTATCTTTTTGCCTGATTGAATTTTCCTATCCGAAAAAGTTCGACGCCCATATTGTTCTGCAAATCAAAACTGCTTATCGAGGAAACAGTGCTCCCATAAAGAGCAAGGCCACTGCGCCAATCCAATGTACGGCTGAAGCTGCGAAGAAAGAGGAGTGAGATGAGCAGTATAGCCGCAATTTTAAATTGCGAATTAAAAACTTTAAATTGGGTTAAAACCGCCCCCCCCATCCCTATTAACCCGATCATCGAGAAATACATCCATCGCTCCGCCACGGTCATGTTAAGGGGGATAAACTGCAGATGTGGAAGGAGTCCCAAGAGAAACCAAATAAAGAAGAATATGAATAGCTTATTCCTCGTTTTGAGGATGTACCACGTTGCCGCAGAAAAGAAACAGATATCGAAGACAAGTGGAAGGATAAATGAAATTAAGCCTGGTGAACGCACTACCCAGTGCTGTGCTATCCCCAGATTAAACGGGAAAAAGAATTGGATTAGATAGTAAAGGACAATCATGGGAATGTTGATGAGACGGATCATCGGTGAAACACGCATGATGGGAAAAAGACCCTGGTTTTGGACATAAGTATTTCCGCTTCCAAATCGCGCCATTCCATAGGTAAAGAATATGATTATGGAAAACGCCACGAAAAGTTGCAAGATACTCATATTTTTCCGGTGAAAGATGACAAGATAGATGAATATGAGCGCAAAAAAAACGATTCCCGTCTCTTTCATGAGAAGTGCGGCAACGGAAAGCAGTGTCGCGATACAGATTGAAATGAAGGAAATCTCTTTCGATCTGACAAGAAGATAGAGCGCTAAAATTCCCGTGAACGTGAACAATACCTCTTGCATTGCGGATGCGAAGCACACTGCTTCAACATTCGCAGGGTGCACAAGGAATAAAAGGGATAGGAAAAAAGCGATACTTTCCCTAAAAAAACGCTTAAAAAGGTAAAAAAGAAGGATCGCGGCTGCAATGTGGAAAACTACCTGAAACAAATGGTAAAAAAATGGCTGAGGCCCAAACAAAGTAAACAATGTGTTCTGTATC
>CAZKKK010000096.1:0-2761 GCA_964553365.1 uncultured Gammaproteobacteria bacterium | reverse complement strand
TAATGATAGGCTTATGGGACTATTATACGTAATTATAGCTGACATTTTTTGGGCTTGTGAAATCATCTTCACCAAGAAATTTTTTTCAGGGAGAAGTCCCGTGCTTGTGGCTGCATTTGCATCGTTTTTTGCCACGCTTTTTTACCTTCCCACCCTTGTGATGGTGAAGGAAAAGATAACTCCCCGCGATATCGTCCTATTTATCATCATGGGAATTTTTGTATACGTTATTCCCCAGATTTTCTATGTTAAAGGGATCCAGGAAACGAAGAGTGCAATAGCGGTTTCACTCGCCAGCCTTACTATCCCCATATTCACTTCCCTATTCAGTATTTTTTTCCTTAAAGAAGCGGTGACATTAAAACTGATCATTGGAAGTATCCTGGTCGCTGCAGGCTTTATGGTCGTCTCGCTCCCATAACGATAAAAGGTATACTATTAGTATGAAAATCACCATCATAACCCTCTTCCCCAAGATGATTGAGGGCTTCATCGAGGACTCCATTATCAAACGAGCACAAACGAAGGGGGTAGTCGAAATAAAGATCGTCAATCTCCGCGATTTCGCGCGCGATTCCTATGGAACTGTCGATGAACGACCCTATGGCGGTGGGGCTGGAATGATACTGTGCGTTGATGTCCTTAAAAAAGCGCTTAATTCATTAGAATCCCCCTCCCATACGATTCTTACCTCGGCTCGGGGAACTGTTTTCAATCAGAAAAAGGCACTGGAACTATCAAAATTAAGCGATATCGTCATCTTTGCGGGGCACTATGAAGGTTTCGACGAACGCTTTTCCGACTATATCGATGAAGAGATATCCCTGGGAGACTTTATCCTTACTGGGGGCGAGCTCACTGCCGCGACAATCTGTGATGCTGTTGTGCGACTCCTCCCCGGCGTATTGAAAAAAGATAATGCCACCACCGAGGAAAGTTTTTTTGTGAGTACTATACCTGATTTGATTGAACTTATGGGTGAACATGAAACACTCGTCACTCTCCAAAAAAAAGGAGTTACGGAGGTTCAATTGCTCGAATATCCCCAATACACCAGACCGGAAGAATTCGAAGGGAAAAAGGTACCGGAAATACTGCTCTCCGGTGACCCAAAGAAAATAAAAAGATGGCAATTGCAAAAATCGTTTGAGCTCACTCTCCTTCGACGACCTGATCTTCTTGACAAGAAATGAATTTAGTGCCATACTTTAACTGTTACTTAATTAGTAATATATAGCTATGATAGAAACAAAAAAATTCAACGATTCGATTTATTCGATGAATGGTATTTCCAAAAAAACAGTTGAGGATCATCTCAAGCTGTATACAGGATATGTGAATAAATATAATGAAATCACCGAAAAAATAAAGAGTTTGACAGATGATGACTTTACGAAAGCGAATCAGGTTTTCTCAACGATCAGGTCTCTCAAAACCGAACTGAGCTTTGCTTGGGGAGGAATTATTAATCATGAAATTTACTTTAATCATTTAGGAGGAAATGGGGGGACGGCGAGTGGTGATTTATTAAAGCAAATCGAGAGGGATTTTGGTTCTTTTGAAGCGTACAAAAAAGACATGAAGGCTTCCGCTATCAGCGCCCGCGGATGGGCATGGACCATATGGAATTCACGAGAGAAAAAACTCATGAACCATATCGGAGACTCCCAGAATACCTATGCTTTGTGGGGGGCCGTTCCACTCGTTGCGCTGGACACGTATGAACATGCATACTTTGTAGACTACGGAGTGAATCGAGGACAATATATAGATGTCTTTTTTGAGAATATAAACTGGGGAGTTATAGAAAAAGCATTCATGCATTTGTAATCTCTCTCAAATAGCGATTGACCTCGTTCATTTTTTTTGATATAACCTAATGCTATGATAGAGCTTTCACATGTATATAAACGATTCGGGATTAAGATAGCAGTTTCAGACCTTTCCTTTAAAGCGACAGCTGGTGACATCGTCGGTTTCGTGGGACCAAATGGAGCAGGTAAAACGACTACGATGCGGCTTATCACCGGATATTTGAAGCCTACCGAGGGAAAAGTAAAGATATTTAATGAGGACCCCATCGCTTCACGACTTATCATTCTCCCTCGATTAGGCTATTTGCCCGAAAATAATCCATTACCTGGAGATATGACTGTCGCTGAATATCTTTCCTTCATTGCAGAGGTAAAAAAAGAAGCTCAAATAAAAAAAATAATTGAGGAGCTCCATGTCGATGATGTATACGACAAGAAAATTGACCAACTATCGCGCGGGTATAAACAACGCGTAGGATTGGCGGCCGCTTTATGTGGCAAACCGGATATCTTATTATTGGACGAACCCACCTCAGGTCTTGACCCCATCGAACAGGATGTGATAAAAGATCTCATAAAAAAACTCGCGAAAAAACGGATCGTCATCTTTTCGACTCATATTCTTTCGGAAATAGAAGATGTCGCGACAAGACTCCTCATCATCAATCGGGGATCTCTTCTCTTCGACGGACAAAAACCAAAGGGCAAAGGTGGAGTTGAAACATTATTTAAAAAATTAATCAAAAAATCATGAAAGCGCTCTATAAAAAAGAATTGATGCAGCTACTTAACTCCCCAGTGGGATATTCCGTTCCCATCGTTTTTGCGCTATTCCTAGGTTATCTGTTCATTAAAGACGTGTTCGTCGTTGGCTCCGCATCCTTAAAGCCTTTTTTCGGTGTCGCTCCATGGCTTCTTTTTATCCTAATTCCCGCCCTTTCTATGAG
>CAZKKK010000095.1:0-2924 GCA_964553365.1 uncultured Gammaproteobacteria bacterium | reverse complement strand
CTTCCGACCTTTGAAATACACGGTGCAGGAGAGGAATTATCACTGCTAATGGGGTTGTGAACTTGCTCTTGAATGATTTTCCCAGCCCTCGTGATATCTGTACACACTTGATGATATTGTATTCCTTCATGGTGAGTGGAATGAAGTAGAATGTCATAGCAAGTAAAAGCTGCAGACTCCTTGGGAGAAAAGCAAAAAGGGATAGAAGAGAAACTGGGGAAATATATTTCACTCCCACCCTCACCACCTCACTTACGATAAAAAGTTGTGCCCCAACTCTGGAGGTCTGAATCACTATCGCCAATAATCCCATTGACCGTGCGAAGACAAACTGGAAAAGCAGAATTGAAAGTGCTATTCCCATGAAGATCTTTAGGCGCCCAAGTGTTTGAGAATATGACGTGATATGAATGCTGACACAACATACAGCAATAAACAAAGATACAATGGTAATTGGATTTTTTAGAGATAGGGCTACGATGTTTACGGCCAACAACAGGAGCAATATCGTCAGTGTCTTTATTTTTTTCATATCTTCCTGGGAACTTTAATTCCTAGCTGCTTCAATAACTGTTTTTCTTGGAATACGACCTCGCTTTTTCCCTTAAGAATAACCTTTCCTTCATTTAATACAATCATCTGATCTGCATATGAATAGAGGTAGTCTGTATCATGTTCAACGATAATGATTGTCTTACCTATTTTTTGCAGACCGACAAGAAGAGAGTATAAGTGGACCGAACTTTTATAATCAAGCATGGCGCTCGGCTCATCAAGGATTATGTAATCCGTTTCCATTGCAAGCACTACGGCTAAACACAGTTTTTGCTTTTGCCCTAAGGATAATGTATGAGGGTCGCGCTTTTCAAAACCGTCAAGCCCTACAGACGATAAGGCCTTATGTATTCTCTCTTCAATCCTATCTTTTCCTAAATTGGAAAGTCCAAAAGCTATTTCCTCTTCAACGGTAAGATTAAAAATCATGAAATCCGGATTCTGAAAAACCATACCCACTTTATCGGAAAAAAACGATACTGGTTTTGAGCGGGTATTCACTCCATCGATGAAAACGTTACCTGACATCTCCCCGACAACCTGATGTGGGATAAGTCCATTCATCATAAGACTCATCGTTGTCTTTCCTGACCCGTTTACTCCTGTAATTCCACAAAAGGCGCCTCTAGGAATCGTAAGGCTTATGGAATCAATCTCTTTTTTTGAATGTTCGTAGTGAAACGACACATTTTCGAATATTATTCCCTGCATAGGTAGGTAGTTATTTTTTGGCGAATCGATCCAGCTTAAATTTGTACACAATAATCCACGCAAATACTACGTCAACGAGTGCTTGGATAGTATTGAAGAAAACAATCACATACCAAGGGATAGCCTCTATCGCTTTAATAGTTGTCATTCCTGTCCAAATGGGAATCGCAATATAATAATTGAGTGGGATGACCAATAGACAGCGAATTACAATTCCCACCAGAAACGGGACAATGAGAAAGGTTATATGTCGATATTGATGGAGCGGTTTTTTTGTGGTAAATGACCAAAGAGCAAAAGAAAGAATCAAAGGAACCGATGCAGTCAACTTCATGATCGCTCCCAACCATGTTTCTGGGGCAAAAACCATGATCATCAAGGCTCCTATACAGGAAACGATGAGAGAGAGCCTCACTCCAAAAATAAAGTATGCAATGACCCAGCTTACTGCGACAACATCAATCCACATTCCCCACTGGGGGGATTGATATCCAACATGGATAAGTTGGGTAATTATGGAAAGAGCTGAAAGACCGGCGGCAATTGATATTTCCCTTACGGTAAGTTTTTTTATCATAAAAAAGTATTCTAAGGTTACAGTAATGCTTGAGTAATGTAAAGCTTCCCTCGCATTGTTCAGGAAATATTCAGCAATAATCAATATTATTATATTCAATGAATAAACGTACCCTTATCGTTCTTCTTATCATTCTTGCTTCTGTTTGTGGATTTCTTGTATATACCCGCATACGAGGAAATAGAAAAATAATTCCAAATATTCCTATCCTCAAAAGCAATGATTATATTGATGAAACAAGTAAACTTAATCCCCTTTCTATAGAGTATATGCGAAAGCAAAATTATCCGGGAAGTGATATTGTTATTGAACAGACTCTCCCTGATGGGTCAAATTACAGTCGTTTCGTCGCATCTTACAAATCTGATGGATTAAAAATATATGCGCTTCTAACCGTTCCACTTGGGAAAAAGCCCGAATCAGGATGGCCCGTAATTATATTTAATCACGGTTATATCCCACCGGAACAATACCGAACGACAGAACGGTATATTGCTTATACGGACGCATTTTCTCGTAATGGATATATTGTTTTCAAATCTGATTATAGAGGACATGGTGATTCCGAAGGAAAGCCTGAAGGTGCATATTATTCTCCCGCATACACTATCGATGTATTGAACGCAATTACTTCAATCAAGAAGTTCAAGGATGCAGATCCAAAAAATATCGGCATGTGGGGCCATTCGATGGGAGGTACGATCACACTGCGTACGATGGTTACAACAAAAGACATTAAGGCTGGAGTGATTTGGGCAGGGGTTGTGGCCTCATATGAGGATATGGCAAATAATTGGCATCATCCAGATTTTAACCCGCGACCATTTGTTCCTTCTGGCAGAGAGCAGTCCATAGCTCGACCAGGAAGACAACAGTTCATTAATACCTATGGAACTTTCGAAAAAAATCCTTCCTTTTGGCAGTCAATCTCACCCATATCTTTCGTGAAGGATATTTCAGGACCGGTACAACTTCATCATGGAACTGCTGATGAAGAAGTTCCACTTCTGTTCAACCAAAAGTTGGATGAAGCACTCAAAAATGCAAATAGACCCGTTACTTTATATACCTATGACGGAGA
>CAZKKK010000094.1:0-2940 GCA_964553365.1 uncultured Gammaproteobacteria bacterium | reverse complement strand
TTGGCGTTTAGTTTACCGCAAATCTGTGTCCAAGTCTATTGGTGGCAATATAGATAAAGAAATGTTAAAGCGACGCCATTTGGTATATCAAGAAGCAAAAAAACAAGATCCTCATAGGTGGAGCAAAGGGACAAGAAATTGGAACCAGATTAATGAAGTGCTATTAAATCCGGAAAGATGCAAAAATAATCAGAAGTTGAATATGGCGGTGTAAATTCTAACCTAAGCGACAAGTACGCTGACAATTACCGTCGCAAGCTCTTACCCGTAGCCTACGATGTGGTACGATGGCACCTTTCCGGTCACGATGATTTTGGAAAAGATTTCGTCATGGGCATTTATCCGATGCTGCTCAACGAAATCTGCTTCTTTCTAGCTGCCGATTTTGATAAATCCAGCTGGGAAGAGGACCCAAGGCTTTTCTAAAAAACTGCCAAGAGTTGAACTTGTCCGCGGCTTTGGAGCGCTCTCTCTCGGGAAAAGGGGCCCATGTCTGGTTATTTTTTGCTGAAGCAATTCCAGCCATACTCGCGCGAAAATTGGGATGTCATATTCTTACTGAAACGATGGAACATCGGCCGGATGTCGGACTTGATTCTTATGACCGATTCTTTCCCAACCCAAGATACACTGCCTCAAGGAGGATTTGGGAATCTCATCGCTCTACCCCTGCAAAAAAAGGCTCGAGATCTCGGCAATAGCGTGTTTGTGAATGAAGATTTGATTGCCTATGAGGATCAATGGGGATTTCTTTCATCTTTAAGCAAAATAACTCGTCAGGATGTTGAATGGCTATACAGTTTTGCGATTCCTAGCCGAGGATGTGGGTAAACGCCTCGATGATGTCTTGGATTCTATTCTTCGTGTTTTGAGCAAACACCAAGAGAATAAGACAACCAACAGCCTCTATTTGCGATAGATTAAAATTGATCTTCTCTTTAAAATGTCTCCACTGCAAGAGACCGGCGATGACTCGATTCAAAAATTTTCTGTCATGACGCTATTGAATAATCCAAAGGTGAGGGAAACAGGTAGTGGATCAAGCGAACAGGTAAATGTGCTTTTTGACCTCTTGGAAAGGTTGCCTCCTCCCTCATTAAGTCGTAATGATATGTATGTATAAAGCTGCCTATGAATATAACGACGAAGTCGTTTTTTACCTTCATTCTGCTGGAAACAAATATGTCGCCACAGGCGGCAGCTTAGCTTGGCGCATCAATAATCCTGGGTTAGTACATAGTCATACTCACTTCTCTCGAAGGCTTGGTTCTATAGGAAGTTTTGGCCCTTATGCAATTTTTTCTCATCCGCAAGAAGGTCGCAAAGCATTAGCAGCATGGATTCACTCCAAGAAATATTTCAACTCATCCTTTAAAGCTCTTGCGGAACATTACCAGCCCAAAAGTCCAGATGTTTTCATTAGTCAGTTGTCTTCTTTAAGCAAAATATCCCCAGAGACAAAAATCAAGCTCCTAAATCAGCAGGAATTAAGCAGTCTGCTCATCAGTCTTGAAAAGCTATGCGGGTATGCCTCTACAGGCAACGAAGCGTTTTCTCTTCTCCCTAAAATTATTGCCAAAATTGAAAACGTCAAAGGAAAAGAAGACACCTATCTGATCGGAAACAATATTGTTCTCTCTAAAAAAGAAGCCGTTGAGTGGATCCAATCGCACCGCTTAGATGGTGTTATTGTACACGAACATAGTGGCGCCATCCATTTACGTTCGAGACCAAACCACTGTATCCAAAATCTAAAAGTACGCGAAACAGAGTTACTCCCATCCGAGGGGAAAATTGATACATTAATCCGCACTGTGGGCACTGGCAAATCTGGCCAATGCATTTGGGGATTTATCAATGGGATTAATAACACTAAAGACGAAGCTCTAGAATCAGCCGAGAAAATTTCCCAGGCTGCGCGAGGAGAACGCGTTTACTCTATGCCAAACGATACGGTGCTGTATGGAGTAAAAGACGCATTAGTTTGTGTAGCCTTAAAACTTACCGCTGACACCCCGATTGTCCAATGGGCAGCTAAACTTTTTCGATATCTCCTTAGTGAATCGGCAAAAGATGAGACTCATCCCCCTGTGATTATCATGGCTCATAGTCAGGGGGCTATTATCACTGAACACGCTCTTGAACTTCTGAGTAAAAAAGAAAGAGAGCAACTCATCATTTTTACTTTTGGTGGTGGGTCATTTATTGCAGCAGGAAAAAGTCATCCAGATTCACATAATTATGCCAGTGCAGCAGATTTCGTTTGTCGTTTGGGATCTCCAAATGTTCAATACCTTGCATTACAACGATACTTCGGCAATAAAGAAGGGCGCAGTGAACAAGAAGTGATCTACCAATTAGCTTTATACGACGCGATGTTAGATTTGGATTCTACCAATCCCAAAACGATTGAGACTTATACGAAACAACGAATAAAACACTATGAAAAGGAATTCTCAAAAATCAGCAATGTTACTGTATTAGACCCTGATCCCAAATGGAAGCACCGATTTAGCAGTAGCTGTTACCAAGCCGCAGTTCAAATGATCACGAAAAAATACGAGCATCCATGAATGCCACCCAGACACGTGCCAAATATTTTACCGTTATTTCGACAGTAGCATATGGAATGCTTTTCCCTGTTTTCACCTGGATGGCTTTATTATGGAGCGCCTCTTCCGACTTTTCTAAAGCACTGGAGTTTTTTATTATATTCTCATGGTTTTGGATCCCTATCTCTATACCATTCAGCATCTATTTAATGTGGTCTAGATATCGAACTGGGAAATATAAACACACTATCATTTTTGGTACATTGCCGTTGCTTGCTTTTGCCACTTTTTTAGTCGTGAATGCGGCCATTCGAGCAATATAAAACTTGCACTTGATGTACTATGCCCAACGTGACTCAAAATTTGGTCGATAGACGGGTTCAAAGCT
>CAZKKK010000093.1:0-2972 GCA_964553365.1 uncultured Gammaproteobacteria bacterium | reverse complement strand
GGAGTAAGACCCGCTTCTTTTACATATTTGGGGAAGACGAATCGTTTTCCGATCTCTTTTTTCTCGATGTCATTATAGGAAGGCATCTGTACGACTTCCAGTCGGTCAAGGACGGCGGTCGCGATGGTTGTGGTGTTATTTGCCGTTGAGACGAACAACGCCTGGGAAAGGTCGAAGGGATAATCAATAAAGTAGTCTGTATAGGTGCTGTTCTGGCCCGGGTCAAGAAGTTCAATCAGGACTCCCATGATGGATGATCGGGACTCCGGGGTACAACGATCAAGCTCATCAAGGAGTATCACGGGATTTTTCGTTCCCGCTTGGCGCAACGCCCTCATGATCATTCCCGGTTCTGCCTCCGGTGAGGTTTTGCTCTGTCCGCGCAAATCAAGTGCCGATGAAAGACCTCCAAAGGGGATACGAACCATCTTGCGGCCCAGCGCTTCCGCGATGCTTTTTGCGAAGGTCGTTTTACCAGTACCGGCTAACCCCACAAAGAACAGATTTGGAGCGTGATAGGACATCGTATTGGCGGTTTTCCTTTGCATGATCAAAACGGAAAGATACTCAAGTATCATCGCCTTGACTTTCTCAAGACCGAAATGGTTCTTATCCAAAAAATCCTTTGCCTTATTGATGTCTAGCGTGTCAGGAGAGGATACGTTCCATGGGATGTGCGTTATCCAGTCGATATATTTTGCGGTGATATCCAACTGCGCGAAGCTTCCTCCGTACTTCAATGTCATGTTTATACGGTCTATTTGTTGGAGCGCTTTTTCATGCAAATTAGCAGGAAGCGATGCGGATTGCAATTGAATCCTCATTTTATCCACCTCTGACAAGCTAAGTGGCGTATTTGTTTGATTAGCACTCGTAGTATCCACTTGACAAAAGATAAAAATTCTATTATAAATAGCTGTACAAATTTCATTTTATAAATTTTTTTCACATATGTCTATGACCAAAACAAGTGGGCAAACAATCAAACCCCTGTTCGATTTCGTCCTTATAAAACCTCTGACAGCAGAAACAAAGACTGCATCCGGAATTCTCCTTCCAGACAGCGCAAAAGAGAAACCACAGGTAGGGGAGATTATGGCGGTAGGACCAGGAGCGATAAATCCAGAGGGAAAACTCATGCCGATGATCGTAAAGCCGGGACAGAAAGTTATGTATAAAAAATGGGGCGGGAATGAGATAAAAGTGGGTATGGAAGAATGGATGCTTGTCGAACAAAAAGACATAATGGCAATCGTCGAATAATTTTATAAATTCAAAATAATAATATATGGCAAAAAAAGTACTCTATGGCACAGATGCCAGAAACAAACTCCTTTCCGGTGTTAATCAGCTCGCAGATGCAGTCGCAACGACACTCGGCCCCAAGGGTCGCAACGTCGCGATCGATAAAAAATGGGGCGCTCCAAACGTAATCCACGATGGAGTGACCGTCGCTAAAGAAATCGAACTTCCAGACGCTTTCGAGAACATGGGTGCTCAACTTGTGAAGGAAGCTGCCTCCAAGACAGCGGATATCGCAGGAGACGGAACGACAACAGCAACAGTATTGGCCCGTTCCATCGTCGTTGAAGGAATAAAGATGATTTCAGCAGGAGCAAACCCAATGGTCATGCGCCGCGGACTTGCAAAGGCCGGTGAAGCGATCGTTGAGGAATTGAAGGGGCTTTCCAAGAAAATCACTCTTGCCGATGCAGCAAGTGTCGCGACAATTTCCGCCGCAAGCGAAGAATTGGGCGACTTGATAGCAGAGGCTTTGAAAAAAGTGGGAGGAAAAGATGGCGTCATCACGGTTGAAGAAGGAAAAGGCCTCACCACATTCGTCGATCACAAGGAAGGAATGCAGTTTGACAAAGGATTCGCATCCCAATATTTCGCAACCAACACCGACAAGATGATCGCAGAGATCGCAGAACCATACATCTTGATCACAGACAAGAAGATCTCAGCTATCGCGGATTTGCTTCCTTTCTTGGAGAAGTTCGTGAAAGTCTCAAAGAACTTAGTCATCATCGCGGATGACATCGATGGAGAAGCCCTTGCGACACTCGTCGTCAACAAATTAAGAGGGACATTCAACGCACTTGTCGTCAAGGCCCCTGGATTTGGTGACAGAAGAAAAGAGATGTTGCAGGACATCGCCATCCTCACCGGAGGGACAGTGATTTCCGAAGAATTGGGAAAAAAGCTTGATACAGTGGAAGTAGAAGACTGTGGACGAGCGGATAAAGTGAACTCCGATAAAGATAACACCAGCATCATTGGAGGACATGGGGACAAGAAATCAATCGTCGCACGTGTCGCTCAAATCAAGAGACAGATCGAAGAATCCACATCAGATTTCGACAAGGAAAAATTGCAGGAGAGGCTTGCAAAACTTTCTGGAGGCGTTGCCGTCATCAATGTCGGAGCAGCTACAGAAGTTGAACTTAAGGACAAAAAAGAACGGGTCATCGATGCAGTTGCCGCAACAAAGGCAGCTCTTGAAGAGGGAATCGTCCCTGGTGGAGCGATCGCTCTCCTGAACATCGCACAGCACCTCAACGCGAAGTCGTTCGAGAAATCTGGTGCGAATAAGGACGAGCTCATCGGATTCGAGATTGTCCGTGCAGCCATCGAAGAGCCTTTCAAGATGCTCATGAAAAATGCTGGACTTAACGCAGGGGAATTGATCGCAAAGGCACGAACGGTGAGTGCAAAAGGATTTGGATTTGATGTGTTGAAGACTGAGTCCGTTGAAACCGCCACACCAATCGACATGATCAAGGCTGGCATCATCGACCCACTCAAAGTCGTTCGAACAGCAGTCCAGAACGCAATTTCAGTCGCAACAATGATCCTTACCACTGAGGCGTTAATCAGTGACATTCCAGAAGAGAAGAAAGCTTCTGCCGGAGCCCCCGATATGGGAGGGATGGGCGGAATGGGAATGGGTGGATATTGAGCTGAAAGCT
>CAZKKK010000092.1:0-2977 GCA_964553365.1 uncultured Gammaproteobacteria bacterium | reverse complement strand
CTTTTGGAGAATGGGATAATATTTTTCAGGATAAAATGATGGCTGTTGCTGCGATGTAAGCGTCAAATAAGCCCATCTTTCGACGAACGGACTGATGTGGTAGAGGAGTTGGTTTTGGAGAATTATTTTCGTGCGGCTGCCCAAGCATCAGGCAGCAGTTCCTCGAGTTTGTTGGAGCTGTGACTCATCAGTCGGCGCATCACATCTTCAAGATACTCCCTCGGATTGACACCAAGAGCGCGACAAGTCTGAATCAGCGAGTAAATTATTGCAGCGGCTTCCCCACCATCTTCGTTTCCTACAAACAGCCAATTTTTACGACCAATAGCTAATGGCCTAACGGCGCGCTCAGCAACGTTGTTGTCCAGACGAGCAAATGGGTGAGAAGTGTAATTTTTTAAATATGGAATCAGTCCACAGAAATAACCGAGAGCTTCCTTAAGTTTGGATTTAGGCAAAATTTTCCCGTCGATAAGTTTGGCTTTAATCGCCTGGATCAATTCCTCAATAATCGGTTCCTCTTTTTCTTTGCGGATTTTTAAGCGCTCCTCTGGACTTCGTGCCCAAGCTACTTGCTCAAACATGAATAAGTAACGGATCTTTCTTAATACCCAATCACGAAACTTAGGATCACCTGTCTCTGCTTCAAAAAATTTACGCCGAATATGACTCCAACAAGGACACCATATGAATTGCTTCTTATTCGCCAGCACTTCATATCCACCATATTTGTCTGAATGCAATACCCCTCCATAACCATTGAGAAGAGTGATGACATTGCTGTGTTTTCTGTTCGCATAAAAATCATAGATACGATAGGGAGGGTCTTTGGCAAGACCTCCACAAAGTACCCACATATAGGCTGTTTGGGTTTTACCCTTGCCTGGAGCTAACATTTTTATTGGCGTTTCATCAACAAAGATATTTCCACTTGCAAGAATTTTGGAGGCCATCGTATCGACTAAAGGCTTTAAAGCCATAGCCGCGCGGATAACCCACTGACAAAGGATTTGTCGTGTAATTCGAATCCCTTCTCGTGAAAGAATTTCACTTTGTCTGTATAGAGGCAGATGATCGCCAAATTTTCTTACTAAAATATCAGCCAACAAACTTTCATCAGCCATACATCTCTTTAAAAGTGATTCCGGTAAAAAGGCTGTCATCACTCCTGCATCGGGATTTTTAGAAGCTGCATATTTGGGGCGGATGATTTCTTTGATGTAGTAGCTGCCTGGTTTGTGAGCGAGCTTGCGAGATACTTCTTCACCAATTTTGACGAGGGGCTCACCAGTTTGTGGGCACTTTTTCTCTTCTTCCGGGAGATCGATGATTTGGCTTTCAACTGGTAGATTATCTGGAAGTGTAATTTTATCCTTACCATCGCGATTGGGTGTCTTGCGCTCATGTGCAGGAACCGGTGTGGTCTTACCTGCCGCTTTTGCTGCAGGAAGTTCAAACCCGGGAAGATAAGGTTGTTCTTCGTTTGTTATAATTTTTTCGGAGCGTTTTCCGAATACTTGGCGACGTAACCACTCGAACTGCTCCTGCAAAATTTTAAGCTGATTCTTCAGTGAATCGTTTTCGTTTCTCAGTTGAGAAACTTCGCTTATATATTGTTCTAGTGATAGTGTAGAGGTTGTCATATGCCCTACATTATATAGTTTTTACCATTATTCTGAAAGAAAAATTCACGAAATTTCACAAATAAATTACACCTAAAAATGCACTTCAATCGACTCTAAAACGCTTTTGCATTCGATGTGGTGTGACGCCTTCAAGCAACATTAAAAAGTCTCTTCGCTCCATTAATACTGTACTAATCTTCCTCTTTGGAAATGTTCCTTTTTCGAGTCGTTTGTACCAGATGGCTAAACCATCGCCATCCCAATACAACACCTTCATCCGATCTCGACGGCGGTTAATAAAAATGAAGTATGCTCCTCCAGTAACATCCTGCTGAAAAATTCCTTCCACGAAAATACATAATCCCTCAAAACCTTTTCGTAAATCAATCGGATCCTGGTGAAGAAAAAAACGAGCATTTCCCGTCAGTGCCAGCATTAGATTTTTCGCAAAGTTTGAAGACATTGAATCAATGAAGCTGGATGGAAATCACTGGCAAGATGCACCGTAACTCCGCAACAGTCGATGGAAATCCCTGACATGCCAAAGGGTTTGTCAATGAGTTCGATGAATTTATTTCGATCACCTCCGGCAACCTTGACAGGAGACATTAATTGAGAGCGACGATAATAAAAAGTGTGGATGGAAATATTTTGTTCACGACACCAGTCGGCCATAGTCTTACCGCTCGATACCCATTGCTCAAGTTTGTGTTTCCATTCGGCTTTAGCGATTTTGTTTGCTGCTGGCATCCTAGCCCCCTTTTGTTAAGTTATGAGGACAAAGATATCTGATCTGACTTTAGCTGCGAAGATGGCTATATTTGACGCTTACTATTCGCCGACAGTTTGATCAAAATCGCCCCTCTCCTCAATTTTTTCAAAATCACGATCTATATGACCGAGACACAACTGTCTCTCACCTTGATGATCGTTGTAAGCTGAATAGCGATCAGTGGTCAATAGCTTGTTGAAATTCTCCCCATACACACGTTGAAAGGTCGCAGCGCTTCGTGACGGGTCTATTGCAAAAAATACGCTTTTCGGTGTTGTTGCTATCCATAGCCAGCAACGCTTACCTTGTATTTTCCATGAAGTTTCATCACCATTCACATGAGGTTGTTCTAATGTAAACTGTCGAATTTTCTCATAAGGCTCTTCCAAAATCTTACCGGCCAATGCCTGGGTTTTGCATACAGACCCAAGTGAAATCCGAATATTGAGATAGCTCAGAAGATTGACAACCTTTCGTTTTGGGGCGTGAAATTCTGCAGATAAAAGGGCAATAAAGCCCATCAACCGAGAGCCAAATGCTCCGACTGCCTCTGAGGGAACATTTGCTTTAACATGTTTTC
>CAZKKK010000091.1:0-2992 GCA_964553365.1 uncultured Gammaproteobacteria bacterium | reverse complement strand
TTGAACTCCTTTGGATTATGGGAAGCGGTTATCATTACCATACCGCGTGTTCTGAAGTAATACTGTGCGAAGTAGCATATTTGAGAAAGGGTCATCCCGATGTCATATACAGTAACTCCGGATTCCGTAAGACCTTTTATCAAGGAGTCTCGAAAAGCAGGGCTTGACTCACGTGAATCGTATCCAACGACGCAGTCTGTCACATTCCGTCGAAGGAGCCATGTTGCATATCCTTTCCCTAACCGTTCAACTCGTTCCTCATCAAGATCGGGGCCAACGACACCTCTCAAATCATACCCTCTGAAAACGTGATCCGGAATTTGTTTTGACATATGTGTTACGTACCAAAATTAGTAATGGGACAGCTTTCATTATATCAAAGATAGTGGCATGCAAGTATCTCAAGGGACTTCGCAATCCCATAAGGATCTGCGCTTGTTTTGGTATTGATTTCGATTTTTATAAGGCCAGAGTAGAAGTTAGTTAAGGCGTTCTTCTCCCATTTTTTAGCCTGGCCAAGTATCTTATACTTTTGCCATGGAGGAAGTTTTGAAGGAAGAGCGTCGTTCGTTGCAAGCACTAATTGGCGCACATGCCTAAACAGCATGACGAATACGAACATCTCATCTTGTGACGTACCTACTGTCCGTAGATTCTTGATGAATGCATTCTTATTTCCGGGGAAACAATCGTCGAGGAGGTTGAATATGCTTGTTGCCGGTTTCGATTCATGCACTTTCGCGAGGTCCTTGAGTTTCAACTGGCGCGCCTGTTTGCCATCTTCAAAGTCCAAAAGAATAATGGATTTGTCGGCTGATATTGATATGATCGCCTCATACAATGTATCCTTTTTTGCTTTAGTGGATTTTTTGAAGCTTGCCTTCTCCAGATTTTCGACACAGAACACTTTCTGCGATGAGAAGAGGCTAAGATTATCCGCAAGGCCCTTGGAAATATCCAAAATAGATGAAGGGGAAAGATAGATCACTTCTGATTGTTCAGACTTGCATTTTTCGACTGTTTGGTTATAAAGAGCTCGCGCTGCAACCGAATCCTCACCACAAAAAATGGTTATCACGTGCTTATTGTAGCATTTTTCCCTTGCAAGGGTCGGTTAATATTTGTATTATTTAAGCTATGTATGACCTTATAACGATCGGAAGCATCAGTATCGATATGTATTATCGAGGAGACTCGCTTACACAAAAAGATGGACGCTTTTCTCTTGCGATTGGCGGAAAGTATTTGGTTGACCATTTTTATGAAGGCTTGGGCGGGGGTGCCGCAAACGTAGCAATCGGCGTGCAGAGCCATGGATTCAAGACGGCGATAGTGGGAAAGATCGGAGACAATCAATTCAAGCATCTTATCCAAAAACATCTGAAGGATAATGGAATTTCAGCTTCATTTTGTCAAATTGAAGCCGATTACATGAAGATTTCGTCTATATTATTGTCTCCTGAGGGAGAACGGACAATCATCAACTATGAAACTCCTCATGAGCATATTTTACGGACTGACCAAGATTTGTTGGATTTTAAACTGACGAAGATCGTATATATGTCGAATATCAGTAGGGTTCCGCTTGATGAACGCAAGCGTGTACTCTCCTATTTGCATCAATATAAGATCTTGTCTATAGTGAATATAGGGATTACGGATTGCAGAAGGCCAATTGAGCAATTGGAATCCCTACTCCATCATGTAAACGTTCTCATCGTCAATGGACATGAATTTGCTGAGATGGTAAAGAAACCATTCGAAAGCATTGATTTCAAAAAAGATATAACGAATCTGTTTCCCCTTCTCAAGACAAAGATTGTCGTCATCACGGATGGTAAGAATGGTTCCTACGCATATGTAGATGGGGGAATTCTTTATGAAGCGGCCCTGCCTGTTGAAAAAGTGATTGATACGACTGGAGCTGGAGATGGGTTCTCAGCTGGTTTTATCGTGGGATACCTTACCAATGGGAATATCCAGGAAGCTATGCATGAAGGCAATAAAAGGGCAGCTAAAATCATTCAGAAGATTGGGGCGAATTAGGCGTTCGTTCTTGCAATTATGCATGATTACGACGCCTTATGTCGCATTCATTAATGCGACGAAAGGAGATAGGCATATCCACATGCGATTGCGTCATATTCGTCATCCAAGCGCTTCTTCTTAGACAACTCCACTTGGAGGTCGATCATTTTCTTTACCGCTCGCTTATCGGCATTGCCATATCCAGTAACTGCGGACTTTATTGTGTTTGGGGCAATCTCTATAACGGGAATTTCCCGTTGGAAACCAAGAAGATGGATGACTCCTTGCACTTGCGCTACTGCAATCGCGGTTTTTACGTTCTTCGCGAAAAAGAGGCGCTCTAAAACAATTTGGTTCGGTCTAAATTTCTGACACACATTAATCATTTCTTCGTAAATCTTGCCGATTCTCTCACTTTGGGTAAGATTTTTTGCGGTTACGATTGTGTCTGACATTTCACACGCTATTATCGCGTCTTTCTTTTTTGTAAGAATTGCTATGCCTAGGCGCTCTACACCTGGGTCAATCGCGAGGATAATCATATGTGAAGATTATATCTCAAAATAACTAAAGTGTTGTCTTTTTGTAGGTTTCCTAACTTCTGTGTAGTTTATTAAAAAAACAAACAAAAGAGATGGGAAACTTCGTCCATTAGTACCTCTTGGCTAAATCCATTACTGGACTTACACCGAAGGCCTATCAAACCGGTAATCTACCGGCGGACTATAAGGATTTCTTATCTTGGGGTTCGCTTCGCACTTGATATGCTTTCAGTGCTTATCGTTTGGAAATGTAGCTACCCGGCAATGCTCTTGTGGAACAACCGGTACACCAGGGATTTCCTCATCTAGGTCCTCTCGTACTGTAGACGACTCCCCTCAAAAATCTAATCGCTTGCACTGGATAGAGTCCGAACTGTCTCACGACGTTCTGAACCCAGCTCGCGTACCGCTTTAATGGGCGA
>CAZKKK010000090.1:0-2997 GCA_964553365.1 uncultured Gammaproteobacteria bacterium | reverse complement strand
CTGTGTCTATGATATCATAAATTCTTAAATCTTATGAAAAATGTCTGTTTTCACTGCGGAAAAGGAATCTTAATGGGTCGTTCACACACACATCACAGAGGTGTGGCCGGAGGACGATGGAAGAAACGTGCTCCAAAAACTGCAAAAGCATTCGCTCCAAACCTCCAGAAGGTCAAGATCATGATTGGCGGCGTCGAAAAACAAGTACGACTCTGCACAAAATGTATCAAGAGAGTAAAGAAAGATATCCTAGACAAGAAAACTCCATTCGTACGATTTGCATCTTTTGAGAAGACTGCCAAGGCTGTTGAAGCTAATAAGGTCGCAGTCGCTAAGAAGACAGTGAAAAAAGCGGCAAAAGTAGCAAAAGCGAAGAAAAGCGAATAAATCATCCTTCTATCTTTTCCAGTTCTCCATCTTTTTCTTGATATAGTCTTCCTTTTTGTTCAAGAACCCGTTCGGTGAAAAGAATACCCTTGAGATGGTCCATTTCGTGTTGGATAATCACCGATTTGAAGCCAGAAAACCAGTCGGTGTGCTTTTCCCCGGTTAAATCCTGATATTCAAGCAACACCTTTGTATTGCGCGTGACAGGACCCCAGATACGAGGGATGGAAAGGCAGCCTTCGAGCTTGATGTCTTCCTTATCCTCTTTCGAGGAGGGTTTTTGGTCTCCGGCCACAGGTGAGGGGGATTTTGTTTCAAGTATCTTCGGATTGATGAAAACGAGCGTTTCAGCTTTGAGCGTGGGCTTGATGATGAAAATGGCAAGATCTTCATTTATCTGGGGTGCAGCAAGGCCCACTCCTTGAGGATCTACCTGCTCGATAAGGGTCTCTTCCATATCGTACACAAGATCTCGTATTTTCTTATCTATCTTCTTCACTTCCCGAACCTTCTTCGTGAGTATGGCGTGTGGCGCATGGACGATTTTTAACATGAGGATATTATATACTATACATACACAATTATGCATATTTCCCTTGCGCTGGCCACCTACAACGAGGAACAGAACCTTATTCCCTGTGTCGAATCATGTAAAGGACTAGTGGATGAAATAGTGGTTGTTGACGGCTCATCGACCGACAAAACGGCAGAATTAGCTCTTAATGCTGGCGCGACCGTGATTCGCACACAGAACGAGCGGATGTTCCATATCAACAAGCAAAAGGCCATTGAAGCCTGCACGGGGGAGTGGATACTGCAGCTTGATGCGGATGAACGGGTAACTCCGGAGCTTGCAGGGGAGATACAGAAAATAACGACAATGTCTGACGTAGAAATTGAAAATTACCAGGAAAATCTGAAGGAGAGGAAGTTATTTGAACGACACCAGGATATCGTTCAACAAAATGGGCGAAATAGGGAAGGTAAATATAACGCTTTTTTCATCCCTCGCCTCAACTTCTTCCTTGGAGGATATCTACGCTCCGGGGGGGTGTATCCAGATGGAGTGATTCGATTGATCCGTAAGGGAAAAGCGTTTCTCCCATGCAAGGATGTTCATGAGCTCATGACGGTTGAAGGGAAGACAGGATGGTTGGCAAATCCCCTTATCCACAAAGATTCACCCACATTCAAACGCTATTTGGAGAGGAATAGTCGATATATTGACCATCTAGTAGTAGAGTTGCGCGCTCACAACAAGAAGTCAGTACTTGAAATGATTGATTGGATATTCGTAAAGCCGTTTGTGATATTTTTTTCACTGTTGGTTATCCACAAGGGTATTATGGATGGGTGGAGGGGAGTGGTATTTGCCTTTTTCTCCGCAATCCGCTTTGCGCGGGCATATGTTCGCTATCTCAGAAATTAAGCACCGATCTTGAACTCTACCACATCGCCATCTTTCATCATGTAGTCGCGTCCTGCGCTGACGACTTTTCCGATTTCCCGTGCACCGACCCAGCCATTTGAAGCGACAAAATCCTCATACGCACAAATATCTGCCTTGATGAATTTTTTCGTGAAATCGGTATGGATTGTCCCCGCTGCCTCTGGTGCAAGCTCGCCCTTCTTTATTGTCCATGCACGTGCC
Organism: uncultured Gammaproteobacteria bacterium; assembly: GCA_964553365.1. Taxonomy (GTDB): domain Bacteria; phylum Patescibacteriota; class Microgenomatia; order UBA1406; family GWC2-37-13; genus JAKBEU01. The sequence continues at coordinate 959 of CAZKKK010000090.1, read as the reverse complement.
TCCAAAGTTCCTGCGGTGAGAAATGAGATAAGTCCGAGGATTTCATAACATTTCTTTATCATCCTGTTCAAGCCTGTGTCTTCCAGATGGAATTGGTCCAAGTATTCTTTCTGCTCTTCAGGTGAAAAAGCGAGAACATCATTTTCCAGCTTTGCATTGAAGAATATCCAGTTGGTCGTGATACCAAGCGCCGCTATTTTTTTCTTTATCTCATCCTGTTGCATCAACTGTTCTTCTGAAACGTTAAAGGCATACATTATCGGTTTCATCGTAAGAAGATTGAGGCCTTGCACCAGTACTTTTTCCTCATCTGAAAGGGAAATGCTGCGTGCTGAGATACCCTTATTGAGTTCGATTTTCATCCGTTGGATGATTTCATAAGCGGCCCGTTCGTCCTTGCTGGCGTTCATCTTTGGCTCTCGCTGCTTATTGAGCGTTTCCATGTCTGCAAGGATAAGCTCCGCATCAATTGTCTCGATGTCACTTTTGGGGTCAACCTTGTTTGCTACGTGAATTACGTTTGCATCTTCGAACAATCGGACGACATGGACGATGGCTGCCACTTCACGGATGTGAGACAGAAACTTGTTTCCCAATCCTTCACCTTCTGAGGCTCCTTTTACGATACCAGCGATATCGTAGAATTCTACGACTGCAGGCACGAGTTTTTCCGTTTTCACGATCTTTGCAAGCACAGGGAGCCGTTCATCTGGCACTTCAACAATTCCCACATTGGGTTCTATCGTGCAAAATGGGTAATTGGCAGCGTCAGCTACCTGCTTCTTGAGAAGTGCATTAAAAAGGGTTGATTTTCCTACGTTTGGCAGACCGACGATACCTATTGAGAGTTTCATAGATGAACATTATATCAATTCCAAACACATCTTGACTAATAGAAAAGTTGAGAATAGACTTAGTCGTTTCTCTATGTCTATAGAATTCGCAGCTTTATGTCACGG
>CAZKKK010000089.1:0-3014 GCA_964553365.1 uncultured Gammaproteobacteria bacterium | reverse complement strand
CTTTATTGTCGTTTCTGAGAGAAGGGAGGGGGAGCGTCAATGCCGGGAAAGGAAGTGAGGTCATATTATCTATTGAGAGCTTCATGACAACCTCAAATTTTTCCAAGGCAACAAGATCGTTTTCCGTATACATTTCCCCATATTCTTTCGACAACATATAGGCGTCGCGTGCCCCCACCACAAATGACATAAGGGTTCCCACATTGCCGAATATGGCATGTTCGATATCCTCTTCAAGCTGCCCGATGTATTGATTTGTTAAGGTAAGGGAAAGTTTATATTTTCTTGCTTCCGATAAAATCTTAATGAATGTGGTCGTTGCAAAATTCTGGAACTCATCGACGTATAAAAAGAAGTCTGTCCTATCCTTTTCTTCCATAAATGCACGGTTCATGGCGGCAAGTTGGATTTGGGTAATGATCATAGCGCCTAAAAGTGCAGCATTATCTTCTCCGAGCTTTCCTTGGGAAAGGTTGAGGAGAAGTATCTTTTTTCCATTCATTATTTCCTCAAGATTGATGGTTGATTTCGCTCGTCCGACAATATTTCGAATCATTGTTGACGTGACAAACTGTCCTACCTTGTTTTGGATAGGGGAAACCGCCTCAGAACGCAACTTCTCCGACATTTTTGCGAACTCCAACTCCCAAAACCCCTTGAGAACCGTATCATTCAACTGGCTCACGATTCGTTTTCGGAACTCCGCATGGGACAGGATGGAAAGGACATCGGCAAGGGTAGAACCAGGCACATTAAGGAGCGTAAGAATCACGTTACGTAAAATATATTCCAGTCTTGGCCCCCAGCTATCTTTATAGAGTTTGCTGAAAATAGCGACAATACCCGAAGAGACAAGATCTTTATGCTGTTGTCCGTGCATCTCCAAGACATTAAGGGCAAAAGGTCGCTCCGTATCAAATGGTTCCAAATACACCACATCATTGATTCTCCGTTTCGGGATATAGTTCAGGATTGTTTCGCACAGGTCCCCGTGTGGATCGATTACGCCAACTCCACGGCCCTTGCGGATATCGTCGATAGCCATGTTAGCGATGAGCGTGGATTTTCCGGCACCCGTTTTCCCCACGATATAAATGTGTTTTGTGCGGTCTTCTTCACGTATGCCAAATATGGTGGGTTTGTTGCGGAACTCAGTCTTTGCGAAAAAATTGATTTTTTGCTTTTGTGCCTCATTCAAATTATCGACGATCGGCAAATTTTCCGGAGCTTCTCCGATGAGTGTCTTTCCCCAGCTGATATTTTTCAATCCTGCAAGCAAGATACCTGGTGGATGCCAGAGAGAAGCAAGTTCTTGTGCATTCAAAACTTGGTTTTTGCATTCGAAATAACTGATTGTCCGTTCTTTGATACGCTCCGTGAGTTTCTCCTTGAAAAAGCGGGGGCGGCGCAGGACAAATTGGTTTCCTTCTCCCAGTGAAAACGCTCCGAAAGTGCCAGCAAGATTAGTAAGATAAGGCTTTGGGTCAACCTGTTCATGCGTTGTCCCTACAACCAATCGAATCGCGGTTTTCCCTCCCTGAAATGTCGCCTTTCTCATGATCGCGATTTTTTGCGGATTCATGACATATTTTTCCGCCGCTTCATCGTATATCTGTTCACCAGCGCTCTTCACTCCTTTTTCCTGCCAGGCAAAATACGGAGGCGTGATGGCAATCTGCACAGCCATACGCATATGGGGCGGCTGTTTTGCCATAAATCCAAGCACGGCTGATAAAGGATCCACATCCTTGAAGTCAAAATACGTTTTTATCGGGAGATAGGAATATGAATTCAACATGACCTGCCCAATATCCAAACGGGGCGATTTGAATACTATTTTCATAGGATCGGTTGTTTTGTCGATTTTTGACTGTGGGAAGGATGAAGCTATCAAACTTTGGATGAACATCTCGCTTTCGGCCGGGACAGCCACGTAAAAATACACCAATTGATTCAACAAAAAGAGTTCGAATGAATATGTTTTTGGATGGATCCAAAGAATACGCTTCCATAGAGAAAGGAAAGGATAGGGAAGCGCGGAGGAAAAAATTTGGGTGGCACTCTCAATAGGCGTTTCATCCGTTTTTGGATTGCGGATGTGGAGATGAACCAGCTTTTGTTCCATAATTACATTCATTATACATAAAATTCATAGGTGGGGTACGTACTTGAGAATTATCCTATAGTCTGCTATAATGAGGGGGTAAATTGTGCACATTTTTGTGCACGAGGTAAACATCGTTTGGAGGTACTATACGCCAAAAGCTGGCGTATGCATACCATCTGTTGCTCATTGCGCTGATTTCGTATCAAAAGTGAGTTTACGGATGGCAAACCTGCAAAGGTAAATGCACGCCCTCAAACACCGCCCTTTTACATTTGTTAAAGAACTATTAGTGAATGAGGTGTGTTGTGTGTGGTTCCAAGTATTGGTCTTGCATCATGGGGATGGATTTCATCTTTATGATGCAGGATCAAGAAAGGAAAATGATATGCAAAGTAAGAGATAACTAAATCCGGGAGATACTGGAACCCCGATTTCATTCCAAACGGGATGAAATAAACTGAAAAGCTCGCGTGTAGGATGCGTTTCCCCACTGTGGGATAGCTCCCGAGGCGAAGCTTGGATGAGAAGGTAAATAGCTCAGACAAAGAAAAGGATAGGTGTATCATGTTGAAGAAAGCATTGTGGATTGGTGGCGCGTTGCTCGTTATCGTGGTGCTCGGCGCTTTGGCGTTTGGCGGGCTCGGTACGGGTTCGACTGCAGACGGTTTCTCACTCCAGTGTCGTACGATTCAAGGAGCACGGGACTGCCAGTTCGCGTCGCAGAACGTGTTGCCGCAACGGTTCTTCGTGGATATTTGCCCCGAGACGATTGGGACGGATAAGATTCTCTCCATAAGAGAATCGAGCGGAGCGCAATGCCAGTTCCTCGATCCGGTTGACAAGTTGCCGGTGAGGGATGGTGCGTTTGACTGTTCGAATGGGGCAATGATCCCCGCGGTCAACCGCT
>CAZKKK010000088.1:0-3064 GCA_964553365.1 uncultured Gammaproteobacteria bacterium | reverse complement strand
GCCAATCACCGTGTGCTTTTGCCTTTTGAGCCTCTTCAATCGCTTGGAGCATAAATGTCTCATGATTGTTATTTTGCATAGACTTGATTATAGCAAAAGCAGTATTCAGCTTTCTTTAAGATTAGTGAGATATTCTGGATATATGAAATGTGGAATGAGCCCATAATTTCATAAAACAAAAAAATGAAGGGAACGTAGGCGATTACAGGGAATTGCTGCCGACCCGTTAAAAAAAGCACTTTCGCTTTTTTTTGCTCAGAGCATTTACAAACATATGCTCTGGGTTTTTTTTATGGTTTGTAAATCAGAAAATTTAGGAAAAGTGATATAATTTTTTTATTAATAATTCACTGTTATTATTATGGCAAAAGTAAAAAGGAAAGAGACATTTAAGGTTGATGGAGAGGGGTTATTAAAAAAATTCAAGGAGCTCATCAAGGAAGGGAATGTGCGAAGAATAACCATTAAGGAAAAAAGTGGAAAAGTACTCATAGATATTCCTCTTACCATAGGTGTCGTCGGAGCGGTTTTTGCGCCAGTGCTAGCCGCTGTTGGAGCAATCGCAGCCCTTATTACGGAATGTACAATCGCCGTCGAGAGAGAAGAACAGGGATAATTTGTTATTTTGAATACAACCTCATTGCACTTTCTTCTGACAGGTGGGAAATTTCCCTCATAAGTCGTCCCTTTTCCCGTAATATCATTTCGGCATCATTACTTTTCCCAGAAAAATAAAGTGGCTTGCCGGCAGTGATATTATATCTTCCAAAGAAAAAGAACCTCATGTATTCGTATTTATTATTAATATGTATCTTCTTTTGATAGGCTTTATTCTTTACGAAAGATATTCCCACCGGAATGACGGGCACCTGAGCTTCTATCGCCAGACGCACCGCTCCAGAGTAGGGATGTCCTATGCTCCCATCCTCTTCGCTGAGCTTTCCTTCAGGGAAGATAAGTATATTTTTTCCCATTCGCAGTTTTGTCAAGGCAGCATTAAATGTTTTTCTGCCTTGCCCATCAATCACTGGGATATTCCCGGTGACTTTAAGTATGAAGCCAATCAAAGGAATGCCGAATACATTTTGAGAAATGAGCATGCATACTTCCTCTCGTAGTGCGACCATTACCATTATCGGATCGAGGGTCGAGGGATGATTAACCGCAAAAATCTTACTTCCCGCTATTGCATGGTCATGACGTACCATATCGATATAGATAGGCAAGGAGAGTAAAAGTCTAAGCACCCATTTGAATACCAAATTGATCAACATAAATATTAATTAGCTATGACAAATTGCGCCAAGTCTCGTGACCACGTTTCACAGTCGATAAGGGGAAAGACCTGTGGCAGTAACGCAACAAAAAGCAGCGAAGCGAAAGCTTGGTTCAATCTCCGCCTACTCAACTCTTGTTCATCTGTTTTTATCTGAGGTTTGATCACTTCCCATGTTTTTTCTATAAATACGGTAAGTTGTTTTTGCTCTTTACCCGAAATAAATGAGGTATAAAAATGCGACTTAATCATCTTTGGATATTGCAGTGCACCGACAAGCGTCACTTGAAATAATTGTTTGAGAAAACCATGGTTATTATAATAATTTTCTACGCACTCTTCCAAATTTTCCACAAAGCTCACCATGAGAGTCTGTTTAAGTGCCGCCTGAATAAGCACGTTCGTATCTGAGTATATTTTCTTGATGTCATTTACGTTTACCTTCATTTCCTTAGATACCTTATGAAGGTCGAATGTATGAAATCCGTCTTTTTCCAGAAGGGAAATCGTAGTCGCGATGATTTCGGCTTGAAGGGATTTTTTTTGCATAGCCAAATTATAATATACCAAAGACTTCAGATTATTTTATAAATAAACCTGATTCGGTTGATTGGAAGCTCGATTTCCCCATTATTGATACAATTAACATGTGGCTTTATCTTCATTCGCAATAAAATTATGTCAAACCAAGAATCTAGGGCTCCTCATCAGAATAGGCTTGACCGATTTTCAGGTAGTGTATTTGCGGGTTTAGCGGAGATGTATTTGCATAAAGTTCATTATGATGGCTTGGATAATGTACATTATGCAGATCAGATGTTGAAAAATGGAAACTCCGCCCTTTTCGTTTCAGATCATCCAAGTACTCTATCGACCATGTGGACGTCCAATGTCGTAACCATGTTATCAAATCGTCAAGCGACCGGTATTCTTCTCAAAGATGCCTTCGCACCTGAAAGCAAGAAGCAGATAGGATATGTTATCAGGCAAATAATCGCTCACCATAACGCGGAACCTTTATTTGTGAAGACTGAGAGATATGAATCTGATGAAGATGCACGAGCGCAGTATAATCAAGCTGCGATTAATCGGGGGAATGAAATTCTTGGGACCGAGGGAGGATGTCTGTTTCTTTTTGCCCAAGGGACGAGGGACAAAAAAATGTTACAAGCTAAATCGGGTTTAGCAAACTTTGCAGCGTTAGCGGGTTTTGTCGTGCCAATGACAACTATCACCGAAAGTAAACATCCGACGGTTGTTGTTCATCCTCCAATTCCCGGTAAGGCAGGCACAAAATGGTGTGTAGAAAATTTTGGAGAAGAGACCGGCCCAAGGGTATTTTCTGACTTGGTCATGTCGATCGTTGCCACAGCTCAGCCCAATATCGAAAAGAAAGGAGTATATATAGAGGCAAGCAAGGCACTAGAGGTTTATATGCAAACTCACGAAGTGGATGGAGTATCTACAGATGAACGCACGCAACGTGTTTTATCGGCATATATCGCTTGGGAGCAAAATAAATTTGATCAATGATCACTCCTTATTGATTTTCTTCGATGGTGATGGTGTCTATGGATTCTTGGAGTTTTTTTTGCTGTTTCCAGTAGAGGAATCCTCCAAGACCAGAGATTGCTAAAATACTTAAGAGAATAGCCAATACTGTCCTTATATCAAGTCCGCTGTTAACAGGTATCTGTGTTGGCATGGTTAATCCGGTTGGTTGGACAATCGGTGATGCAGTTGAGATATTTGTTGGCAGGACATCACTTTGATTATCAGTTTTCAGGG
>CAZKKK010000087.1:0-3081 GCA_964553365.1 uncultured Gammaproteobacteria bacterium | reverse complement strand
TGTATAACTCGGGACAAAAGGCATATAGGGAATCGCCTTTTCAGTTGTGTATTCTTTGAAACCTTTCCTATCATCGATAAAAAAAATAATATATCCTGAAGATTCTTTCTTTCCTCCTCCGCCCGTAACCTTTCCGACGCCAACTTTACTGAGCTGAGTGAGGGTTTTTTTCGTTTTGTCTGAAACGACCCCGATTCGTTCCAGTAAGTCTTCATTCTTTTGTATGTTTTCCTTGAAAAAAAGTATGTCTTCTTTCATGAGGGAGACGATAATTCGTTTTGTTGTCTTCTCCATTTCACTGAGCAATCTTTCCGTCTTATCGCTTTCTTTATTATACAAGGCCCCGACTGCCTGCACCATTTCCCCAGTGGTTTCATTTGGCTTACCCGTATCGATCAAAACCAATGAATCTATGAATTGTTTTGGGATTTTGACCGCAAGACTACTGATCGTTTTAAGGAATTCAAATTCCTTTCTATAGTAGATAAGCCCCCCCATTATGGAGGTGGAAGTATCTACCCCTGAGGAATTTTTGTGGAAATATTTCTCCATCTGATAGGCGCATATATTTATCTCTTCCTTCTCCCACTCACGCCCCGTAAACAACTCGAGAAGACCTGCAGATACACATGCACAATATGCTGCAGACGAACCCAAACCCCGCCCTATAGGTATTGATGATTCAACTGAATAGGTGTGTCCTTTTTTCTTAAATGAAATTTTTCTTGCAGTCAAAAAATCATTGACGGATTTTTCCAGAATGGGAAAGATTGTATCGTTATATTCCGTTTTTATTGAGGGGCTAAATGTCACGGAGAGCCTTTTGTCTATCGCACAGACAAGGGCTGGTTTTCCATAGACCACCGCATGCTCGCCGGAAAGAATCACTTTGCCTGGTGCGGAATACTTAATTATTTTCATATTATTTTACAAGCTATGGTATAAGGGATTACGTCCTCCGGAACGGATTCTCTGAGTTTTCTGAGTGTCACCACCACCTTCTTTCCAACTTCTAATAGGGAGTCATCCATGTAATCGACAAGCTGAGCACAGATATTTTGTCCACTATCGAGTTTTACAAAAACTATCATGTAGGGGGCTATATGCTTGAATTGAGGAGGAGGCGTAAAGATCTTTGTCCATGTCACTATCACTCCCCTCTTCCCAAGTAAATCTCGTATGGTTTTCTGTCTTCTCCAAACTTTAATTGGACTAATCATATTTTTTTATATTCCGACTATTGTAACCACTGCCGTACCGCCTGATCCTCCTACGTTATGAGCGAGACCAAATTTAACATTATTAACTTGTCTTCTTTCCGCTTTCCCCGTGAGTTGCAAAAACAATTCTCCAACTTGCTTTATCCCCGTAGCTCCGACCGGATGACCGGAAGCCTTCAATCCCCCTGATGTATTGACTATAAGGGGGCCCTTATTGTCCCTCAGTGATTCGTACTGCAGAGCCCTTTTTCCTGCCTCACCTTTTTTCCAAAACCCTAAATCTTCCATCGCAAATAATTCCGCGATGGTGAAACAGTCGTGGACCTCTGCAAGTGAAATGTCGTTTCTTCGTATTTTTGATTCCTTGAAGGCTTTTTCCGCGGCTATCTGTGATGCTTTTATTCCCGTGAGCGAATCTCTTTGAAGAAGTGAGATGCTGTCAGTGGCAACTTGAGAAGATAATATAGCGACGCTCCCCTTCTTCTTGATAAGGAATTTTTCTGAAGTGATTATGAGGGAAGCCGCCCCGTCTGAAACAGGGGAACAGTCAAGAAGCCCAAGAGGTTCGGCTATCGTAGAACTTTTCAGTGCCTGTTCTATGGTTATGGCCCTTCTGAAATGGGCCGTAGGATTCAAGACTCCATGTGCATGGTTTTTCACTGCAACCGCAGCGAGATTCTTTTTATCATATCCGTATTTTTTCAGATACACACGAGCCATTAATGCATACAATCCCGGAAATGTAATTCCCGATTCCTGCTCTTCTCCAGATGCCGCAGACATGAGTCCTTGGGTGATGAACTCCGGTTGAACATCGGTCATTTTTTCCGCACCAACGACTAACACTGTTTTCCCTTTTCCTGATAGGACATATTCATGGGCAAGATTGACTGCGAGCCCTCCCGATGCACAAGCACCCTCTACCCGGAAAATGGGAATAGTCACGCCAAAGATATCGGCTATTTTTGCACCGGCATGGAGATTGTTCTCAAGGATCCCCCCAAGCATATTGCCAAAAAAAATCGCATCGATATTCCCCATTTCCATTTGTGCATTTTTAAGGACACCAATGATGGTTTCTTCCACCAAATCAAAAAGTGATTTATCCCAAAGCTCTCCAAATTGTGTCGTGTGATATCCGATAATATGCGATTTCATATGATTCTCATGCATTTCAAATATGTTGGATAATCGATATATTTTTTTTCGTTTATTCTTTTTGAAAAAATATGGCGTTTTTTTTCCAGCTCTGTTGTCGCGGTAAAGATGAAGGCGTCAGACCCTGCTCCTGATCCATATGAGGCAAATAGTATCTTTTCTCCTGGTTTGACATATTCAAGTGTGGCAACAAGACCCATGAGGGCGGATGCAGTATACGAGTTGCCAAGCTCAGAAACGATGAGCGATCGCTTTATTTGTTCACTGGTGAATCCAAGTTGTGAAGCGACTTGAACCGGAAACTTCCCATTAGGCATATGGAATACGGCATAGGTAAAATCTTCCGGTTTGCTTTTTGTTTTGGAAAGGATCGCTTTTACAGAACCAATTATATGCTTGAAGTACGAAGGCTTTCCGGTGAATCTCCCTCCATGGGATGGATATTTTATTCCTTCACGCCTCCAAAAATCGGGAGTATCCGAGGAAAATGACTCCCACGCATCAACGGTTAGAATGGGGCTCCTTTCACCCACGATTATGCTCACCGACCCTGATGCAGCAGTGTATTCAAGGGCATCGTGCGGTCTGCCAGTGGCTTTGTCGGATGCCACCACGAGCGCAGATTGGATTTGCTTGCTTTCAACAAGCGCGAGTGCGGAAACAAGGGCTCCCGTTGCTGCTTTACATGCGAATTGGGTATCAT
>CAZKKK010000086.1:0-3143 GCA_964553365.1 uncultured Gammaproteobacteria bacterium | reverse complement strand
GGTTGGCTTGCCCCGCGTAGCCTTGGCGAAGTGGGGTGGCTAGAAAGAAGTTTTCTGATGATTACATAAAGCAGAATTAGTCCTCCAATCGCCAATAGGACGTTGGCAAAGTAGAAAAAACGAGGGTCGTTATTTACTTTAAAAAAAGGAATGAGGAAGGCAGAATAGAGAGGAGGAACACCTGGCTTGATGAATCGCCCCTCTCGGGCAATTGAAAACTCCCCTCCCTGAGCTACTGAGCGAGCGGGCACGATGTAGTGAATGGTGTCCGGATATGGCTCAAAATTTGGAATAAGAGTGCGATTTGAGTAAGGATTTTTCGCAAGAAGAAGTAAGAACAACAGTAGATTTATTATCAAAACCCAATGTTTCTTAAGCATCATTCATTCTACCATATCAGCCTTGGAAATGGCAAAAAAGGTTGATACAATGAACCAATGCAAACTCTCTCTATCATTATTCCCGTCTACAATGAGGAAAAACTCATTGGGAAGGTGATTGATAGTGTAGTTGCTGCCGATTCCCTAGGATTTAAGAAAGAAATAATCATTGTTGATGATGGAAGTACAGACGGAACAGTGGAGAAAATTAAAAATTATATAGATTCCCGTTTTCACGGGAATGACAAAAAAGCTCTAATTCTCTCGATATTTAAGAAAAAGAATGAGGGGAAGGGTGCCGCACTTAAAGCAGGATTTGAAAAGGCAACAGGAGACATTTTATTAGTACAGGATGCAGATGGGGAATATTCCCCCAATGATTATCCATCTCTCCTAAAGCCATTAATTCAAAACAAGACAGATGTGGTTTATGGAACAAGAAACAAAGAACGCACAAAAAACAAGACGCAGTATTCATATCTTTCTTTCTATTGGGGCGGAATTATTCTTACTTGGTTCATAAATCTATTGTTTGGAATAAAACTCACCGACCAAGCAACCGGATACAAATTATTTAGCAACAAACTTAAAAGTCTCTTGCTTTCTCCAAAAGAAAATGGGTTTTCTTATGAAGTAGCCGTTACAGGACTTCTAGCAAACGCGCGATATGCGATACATGAAGTTCCTATTCATTATTCCCCCCGGTCCTTAACTGAGGGTAAGAAAATCGGAGCACTGGATTTTATAGAAAGTATATTTGTGGGAATAAAGTATTTTTTTTTGAAAGGAATAAAAAAACCTTGGGAAAGCATCCTTTTTTTAATTCCCATTGGTCTTATTCTTTTTTTCTGGTCCGATACTCTTTCACATCTTTCAACACAGATTCATGATTGGATGGATGGGACATTCATGATTTGGACGATACAAAACAATATCAGCCACTTCACTTCCTTCGCTCTAAGCAAAATATATGACACAAATGCAATGTATCCCTTTCGCTATTCCCTCTCGATGACCGATCATTTTTATTTTCCTTCGCTCATCGCAACTTTTGTTTCTTTTTTTTCAAAAAACTATTTCCTGCAATTTAATCTTTTAACCGTCGGTAACCATATTCTTCTCTACCTTTCCTTTTTCCTCCTTGCTGGTCGCTTTACTAAAAATAGCGGTACAAAGGCGTTATCCGCATTTTACTTTTCATTTGGGCCCTATTTCTTCCTTCAGATGGGTCACTTGCAGATGGTATTCATGTGGCCACTTGTTCTCTCTCTCTATTATGTATTCGATGATCGCAAAAGTATTATTTCGCAGATAAAATCTGGAGTCTGGATGGGATTGCAGTTCCTTACAGGTACGTATCTCGGCGTAATGGGACTCGCCATGATTGGCCTTTATTATACGATTCGATTTTTTAAAGAAAAAAATAAGATAGAAGTCTTGAAGAATTTTGGCATTTTCTTTTTCAGCTTCCTCCTTGTCGCTGGAGTATCCATCTATGGCTATTTTTTGGTAAATGCAACATATCATCCAGTACGCGATCAAGGACAGTACGTGAGCTATGCAGCTCATATCACAGATTATCTCTTTCCCAATATCAATTCTTTCATATATTCTCTCATGGGCTCATGGACGAATTTAAATAAGCATATTTCATCAGAACGAGCGGCGTTTGTGGGATTTTTACCATTGATTATTGGAATATGGGCATTGGTAAAAAGTATAAAAAATGGAAATTTCTGGCTGGATTCCCGCCTCCGCGGGAATGACAAAGTATTAATAGTTTGGTTGATAATTCTTGTTGTGATAGGATTTATTTTTTCCCTTGGACCTCGATTTAATTGGAATGGGGTATATAAGGTATTTCCCCTTCCCTATTTGGTACTGCTCAAAGCATTTCCTCCACTTGGTATTATACGTGCGACTGCCCGGTGGTATGTTTTTATCCACTTTGCGGTTTCGATTGGTATTACTATTTGTCTTTCTCAAATTACTTCATTACTTTCAAACAAAAAGAGAAATATTCTCATATTCACTCTTTGTATATTTGCTGTCCTAGAATTTTATCCTCCTCGAGTACAAACAATAGCTCGGGATTATAAACGGCCATCAGACTTATTCCTTCAACAGCAGTGTCAGCAAGATAACGGGCCTATCCTTGAGTATCCCTTTGAATATCGAGCAGAAGATAGGACAGTGGAAAAGTTTCTTGCTGCGAAGACAAATACGCTCATGTACTCTACGCTTCATACTTGTCCCACGCTAAGTGGTTTTTCGAGCTTTGAGCCACTCTTATTCTTAGAATGGCAGAAAGATTTCGATACGAACGGCATTACCGACTCAAACGTAAAAATACTGCGCGATAATAAATTCAAATATATCCGCGTTTCTTTGAATTCTCTTAAGAAAAGTGAAAAAGAAAATCCTCAGCTCTATATGAAAACAAAAGGTATTAAACTTATTTATCAAGATAACGAATCAGCTATTTATAGAATTTTATGAATAATCCCAGCCCCCTCGTTTCAGTCCTAATTTGCTCATATAACGCTGAAGCGTTTATTGAAAGTACCGCTCTCTCTGTATTGGGACAAACATATCAAAATATCGAGCTTTTAGTACTCGATAATGCGTCTGGGGATAAAACTGTGGAGTTACTCCAGGAAATTCAAAAGAAGGATAAAAGATTACATATATTCGCCGAAAAGACCAATCTCGGTTCCTATCCTGGCCTTAATTTCCTTTTGGACAAGACTAAGGGTACATATA
>CAZKKK010000085.1:0-3153 GCA_964553365.1 uncultured Gammaproteobacteria bacterium | reverse complement strand
CAATTCTATCTCTGCAAGGGTGTTTCCTTTTCCGTTGATTTTAATTTTGTTCTTTCCAAGTCCTCCCTTATCTAGACTTACCGAGTCGATATCAGCCTTGACGACACGAAAATATTTACCGTAGACACTTTGGTATTTGATAAATCGGTCGTCAGATACAAACTTATATCCGCCAAGCCCAAATGTGAGCTTGCGTTCATTCTTTTTCATTCCAAAAATCGACTCAAGAATTCCTGAGAATGATAGATCAATAGGCATAAAACTCCTTTTTATTTAACAATTACGGTTGCGTAACTACTTGTGTCTCACTAGGCATAGGTGATGGTGGCTTGCCCTTCCCTCGCTTGATGAGCCTGTAGGCTCCATACCCCCCAGTCCACCTAGGATCGCAGTCCCAGCAACAGGATTCCTTCTTTTGCTGTTTCGGTTGTGTCTTTTGGTGTAGGAGTGGGCTTAATCGTGGGAAATGGTGGAGGGCTGGGAGAAAGTGATGGTGATGGTTCAGGCGTTGGGCTTGGTGTGGGTTTTAGTGTTGATGATGGCATAAAAGCAACACTTGGTGGTGAAACTGGTGAATAGGCCTGTTTTGTGGCAGCTGCAGGCTCAGGTTCTGCTATGGTTGCAGGCTCTTGGGCGCTGCCTCCATTGCACTCTGGATAATAAGGGGCACAGGTGTCGGACAGTGATGATCCGTCGCAACAGCCGCACCCACAAACACCACCGTGATGCGAGCAACAACCAGAGCGCGCTGAAGCGACTGAAGTGGAAAGAACAAGAAAAAGTGACGAGAAAACGAGAATTTGACTAATTTTCTTGAATGATGCGTGCATATCTACCCATTTTGCTCCGCTGCGCAAGTGCTGCACAACGAAATAGTGGGTAGATAAAAAAATAAAAGCTACCCGCCTTGCGATTACCTTGCGGCAATCCATACCCGTTTCCAGGCATGACCTTCTACAGTGACAAGAACGGGTAGCTCCCGTCTTCTGTAGAAGGATTTCTGCCATGCCACACCGTTTAGGATGTGGTTTAGGCACAGTGGTTAGACTTAGAGACATTATCTCACGAAAGGAAAGTTATAATGTAGGTTACCGCCTCTTGTAATTTAATCTGAAAATGTAATGAAAAAAGTAACGCAAAATAGCACTGGAGTATTTCCAGTGAAAAGTGAACCTCCACTCTCTAAAGTCTATGACTTGGATGTTGTAGATGAAAGTGACGAACAGGCTCTTGGCGATCCTACGAATAACTTAGCTGATGCCTTAAAAGATATCATGACGCCAGATAATTCCTGGACATTAGACATCTCTCCAAAATTACCAGGCTATGAATATCCAGAAATAAATATGGAAGGATTTGATGAGGTAGAGGAGCAAGCTGAAAAGGAGGCTCGTTTAACTGATCTGCAGATAAAAGTATTTGAAAAACAATTGGCAAGTACAGAAAAAGATCGGCCACCACAAGACAAGACTGTTTATAAGATTGTGTTCACACCAAATCAGGTGATATTACTCAATGGAATTAGAATATCACAACCAAATTTTGACGGCGAAAATAGCAATATTTTTGAATTTCTTTATAAACACCCGAATAAAACACACAAGTTAAGCGACATTGAAAAGGCTATAGGGAGAGAAATAGTCCAGCCCTTGAATAAAGTAGTTGAAAAATTGGGTTTTTCTGGAGCCCGTCGTATGGCATTTTTTAAGGTTAGTAAAACCTCAATTCATTTTCGCAACCCTGTAGACAAAAATCTGCTTGCAGAGCTCGGAATTACAGGACATTTGTAAGCTCTGCGTAATCCCATTTAGTCCCATTTAATCCCGCCACGCTGATGGAGAACCGCTAATACCCTATCCTGGGTAACATGGCAGATTTTGAGTCGCAAAACACCAACATCCATTTTTTTAGTGAGATCAATGTGCTTCCCATTAAACCGCGTGACGGTTTGGTCGCTTTTGCCAGCCTTGTTTACAACAAGAGTTTTTATTTTGGATCGATTGGTATCCATACCAAGCCACAAGGTGGGTATCGCTTGACGTATCCCACCCGCAAAAGTGATAGCAATAATTTCGGTATTTTCTACCCGATCAATCGAGAAGTGGCCGAAGAAATACAAAACGCAATTATCTCCAAATTTGAAGACGTAACGAAAGGTATTTATGACAGGTCACAATAAGCCATTTCCAGGTTTTCCTCCTGAACCCTTTACAAACTTCTGGCCGTATCCAAGGGCACTTAATGGCTATTGGAAAGAGCTCACACCTACGGAGCAAAAGGTTTTGGATTATATCTTGAGACACACTTGGGGTTACCAAAAAAATGAAGACTCTATTTCGCTGAGCCAATTTATTTATGGCATAACTAAAAGAGACGGTACTGTTGTGGACGGTGGAACGGGAATAAAAAGTGAAGATACAGTACGAAAAGCTCTTAGAGGATTAGAAACAAAAAAATTTATCACTACTAAATTTAACCAGGGCCGTGAAAGCACTTATTCCTTAAGAATTGACTACTCCGAAAATTCACCACTGGTAGGAAATGTTACTACCACCCCCTTCCCAAAAGTTGGGGGAGACTCCTCCCAAATTTTGGTACCCACAATAAATAAAACAATAAAAGATAACAATATAAATTCCCCTACGGGACAAGAAATTCAAAAATCTCCTAAAACAGAAATTACTTTTATTATTGGATACCTTTCGCAAAAACTAGGTGATGCGAAATTCCCGAACTACGGAAAACAGGCCAAATATGCCAAGTCAATGCTTGATGTTGGCTACAGCACTGATGACATTACTTGGACTATCGATCGAATGCTTGAGAACCCATGGTGGCGTGATAACAGTTTCGATTTGAAAAATGTGGCCGATGAAATCCCCAAACAGATGAACAGAGTTATTAAGGGGGAGAAGAAATGAACGAACTCCTGAGTCAGGACACCACTCAGCGATTTTTAGGGAAAATGATCTCTCCCAATGAAGCACATGAATGCCTTGAAGAAAAAGGTTTTATCAATGCAGGAGGCATAGGTTGGATCGCAAAACCACTTTATGAGAAAGAGATCAAAAGCGGTCTCATAGTCAACAGAAATGGATGGCACTCCTTTGCAGTGCCAGAGATCGAAATAGAACAGGTCGTGGGGTATCGAGG
>CAZKKK010000084.1:0-3252 GCA_964553365.1 uncultured Gammaproteobacteria bacterium | reverse complement strand
CCACTCCCACAGGGAAACTGAAACAGTAGTAAGCATCTTGAAATACCTGAAAAGTGTCTGGGGAAACAACACGAGCGAGGTGGAAGTGCGGCCGTTTGAAAGTTGGCTATGCGCTTGGATGAAGAGAAGCGGATTTCCCCACTTCACGTAGTTGTAGATGGCATACGCGACTGTACCGAAAGGAACAAGCAATAGCGCAACTAAGTCGTGCACTTTTCTTTTTTTGTGCTGAGAAAAATACTCCACCAATAAGGGGATGACGATAAGGAAACCGACGATACGTGTAAGGGAAGAAAGGATTCCTAACATTGCTGCAATTTTCCACTTCCCTTTTCGTGCAAAGTAGAAGGAAGCGACGGTAAGGAAGAGGAAAAGGCTTTCGGAGTAGACGCTCCAGAAAAAGAAGCTCGTCGGCAATACGATTAACGATAATAAAGCTATCTGAGTTTTATCTTTGGAATAGTCCAAACGGAACAGTTTACTTAAATAAAACAGAGAGCCAGCAAAGAAAACCAAGGAAAGGAGGAATCCAACAAAATGCACAGGAATGAAAGGGATAATGCGGGCAATTATTCCTACCAACAGTGGATACAGAGGCATAAAACGCATGTTGTTCATATAGCCATGGAGAGCGATGGCGATATAATGCACCCCATCAAAGTTTGCCAAGTGAAATCCCGGGTAGATATACCCCGTGCGAACGGCCGGAAGAAAATGTATAATAAAACGCATGAAGCTTTCCATTGTGATACCAGTATACAACGAAGAAAAGTTGATTGCTCAAACCATAGAAAAGGTAATGGCCACTTCCCTTCCCGAAGGGATGGAGCGCGAGCTGGTGATAGTGGATGATGGAAGCACGGACGGGACAGTCAAAAAAATTGAAAATTTTATAGATTCCCGTTTTCACGGGAATGACAAAAGAATCGTTATTCATTCTATTTTCAAAAAAAAGAATGAAGGAAAAGGAGCGGCACTCAAGGATGCTTTCTTGAAAACCACGGGAAATATAGTCCTAATCCAGGACGCAGACATGGAATACTCCCCAGATGATTATCCACTCCTCCTTGAGGCGTTCATCACGCAAGATGCGGATGTCGTTTATGGATCTCGCTTTATTTCCCACAGACCTCACCGCGTTCTCTACTTCTGGCATTCAGTGATGAACAAGTTCCTCACCATGTTCTCGAACATGTTCAGCAACCTGAATCTCACCGATATGGAAACGGGGTTCAAGGTATTCCGAGGAGACCTCATCCGAAAGATTGCCCCCCAACTGCAGACAAAACGATTCGGATTCGAACCGGAAATAACAGCGCGGATAGCGAAAATTCCTGAAATCAAGATCTACGAGGTCGGTATTTCCTATGCAGGAAGGACGTATAAGGAAGGGAAAAAGATCGGGTGGGTGGATGGAGTGAAAGCGATCTGGGAAATCATTTATTTTAATCTCACAGCTTGATGAAAAGAATTTTCTTTGCCGTTTCCTTTTTCTTCTTTCTTTTCTATTGTTTTTTCGTTAATTTTTCTTCTGATTCGGTTTTCCTTTATATTCCACAAAAACTATTCATGCAGACTTGGCTACTTAAAGGAGTTCTGCCGTTTTTCAACCCTCGATTATTCTTAGGGACTCCTTTTCTATTTGACACTAATTTAGGGAATCTCCATCCCTTTTCTCTTCTCTATTTTTTCCCTTATCCTATTTCATTTGCTCTTTTTGTATCGGGAGGTTTGTTCATGTTCATGTGGGGATTCTTTCTTTTTTTCCGTCGGTTTACGAACAACTCAGTACATGCTCTTATTGGAGTGATACTATTGCTGGGTACAGGAAATGGGTTGCTGCGAATAAACAATCCTGCGGTATTCTTGGTACTAGCACACTATGGATTCCTTCTTTATTTCCTTTTCGATTTGAAGAAAAAGAATATCAGTATTCCCTTTCTCATTATTGGAGCCTTGATGACCGTTTCAGGACACATCCAATTCGTGATTTACGGACATATCCTTACCTGCATCATTGGATATTTTTTCTATTCCATTCCAATAAAGAAGTTGTTGGTCAATAACTTACTTATCGTCCTTATCATGAGTTGGTTTTATGCGCTAGCTGCTCCATCTATTTTGGACTCAACCAGAATGACGCAAAACGCCGGATATCTTTCCATCGGCAATCTTGCTCCCCAACAATTGCTCACCCTCGTTTTCCCCTACCTGTTTGGAATTTTGAAAGATGGATCTTTATGGAACGCGGGCATTAAGTATGAAATACTTTCATCGGTCCTTCTCGTCCCCATCACTCTCTACCTCATCTGGAAAAAGAAAATGCCGCTTTTCATGACAATAATCGGTGTCATTTCCATCATATCCGCTATGGGATATATAAATCTTCCTTTTTTGCGTGGTGCATCCCAGATATTTGTCATTATCCACATCCTTTTCATCGCGGTAGCGGTACAAAATGGGGCAATACTCATCGACGCTTTGGCACGTTTCACCAAACGAAGGATAGTGTTGTCCGGATTGACGGGTATGTTGACATTGGCGGTTTTATTTTTCTATTCCCCTCTTTGGACTCAAGGAGTCCATAAGTTGCTTTCATTCAAACGAGGGGTACCGAACCTTTTTTTCGACCTACCGACAATCCATGCGATAGGGGGCCTTATCGGTACCAGCTTGGGAGTCTGGCTCGTTTTTTTCGCGTTGTGCCAATTGAGTGAACAATTATCAAGCAAACGGAGGATAGAAATGATGATACTTATTTTTTTCGTATTTGAGGGAGTACTCGGATTCACTTATCACAATTTCTTCATCCCACAGACTGTCATAACAAAAGAAATAAAGATCCCAGAAAAAATATTAAATTTGAAAGATTATCGAATCCAATCAACCCTTGATGTGATGCCTTATACAGGATTCCACACCTATTTAGGAAATGTACTCTTCCGTCCTCCCTTTTCAAAAGAGCCTGTCTATATAGGCAAAACTGAGGAACAGACATTCAAGAAACTTGAGAATATCTTCAGTTGCCTTCCTTCAAACTGGATGTTGCTCAAGGACTACAATACGATACAGGGATATAATGCTTTGGTCCCCGCAAGGGCCGCAACCCTTTTCCAGAATCCCTCTCCAGATTTCGAGAAGGAATATGCATATATAATCGCCCGTAATCCATTATTTGCCCAAAGCGAAAAGGGACTCGACATCAACGTATTGGAAACATCGCGGATCACCATGTATGACAAGCGCTGGGGG
>CAZKKK010000083.1:0-3298 GCA_964553365.1 uncultured Gammaproteobacteria bacterium | reverse complement strand
AATTCACCAGAAAAAAACCATTTTCTCCCAAATTTCGTCAAACTAAGTTTAAAACTACCTGTAACTCTTTTCGTTCGTATTAGTTAAACAATTATTACATTTTCTTTTATTTTTCACAAGATTTTTTAAATTCCTCATTGCGCCAGCTGGGTCCTTCTATGGCTATGAGAACCCCTCTATGCACTAGCCTATCCACAACCGCTGTCCCCAGCAAAGGATTTGAAAAAATACTCGACCACTCACTTATATCTCGGTTGCTTGTGATAATCGTTGAGTTTTTTTCATATCGTCCAGCAACCAACTGGTAAAGATCATTCTGCTGTAACTCAGATAGGGCCTGGAGCCCTAGGTCGTCTAAAATTAATAACGGGGTTTTAATTGCTTGTGCGAGCCTTCTTTTATGCGTTCCATCTCCATGTCCAGAGTGAATCCACTCAAGTAACTGGTGCGTACAGTAGTATAAGACATCTTCTTCGCGTCGGCAAGCCTGATGTCCTAACCCCTGGGCAATATGGGATTTGCCTACCCCACTTGGGCCGAGGAGAAAAATATTCTGTTTTTTTTCCATAAATTCGCATGACGAAAGCTCCCTGATAAGAGCCGCTGGTATATCAGTGTTGAAGGCAAAGTTAAATGTTTCTAATGTTTTGTTAACTTCCAATCGACTTTTTGCTAGCCTCATTGTCAGCTGACGGTGATTCTTCCGCTCGATTTCATCAGTAAGCAACATTTCGATAAACGTTGAATATGACCACTTTTCCTTCATCGCTTCATCAAGTCTTTGATTTAGCGTTTCTACCATACCAGACAGTTTAAGCCTGGACATTTTTTTTGTTATCAATATGCTCATAGGTTACTCCTATTGTTAAAGTTGCCATCCTGCGAACAAAGGGCGCAGGACTGGTTTATTTCAATAATTTCTTCTTTTTTTAACGTAGTTTATGCTATCTTGAGGTTACCCAAGAAAAAGTAGCCGCGACCCTTCTTACCTGAAGGGACGCGGTGAATTTTTTTTATACGTCTTTCGCCTCCACCCAAGAAAAAGTAGCCGCGACCCCTCCCCCTTCAGCTAACACAGTGAATTTGGTTATTCTATCCGATGCATCTGTTTGTCCTCCTCTATGATTTGATCAGCCATTAGGCCTGCAGAAACCCCTAGCATTGCATTTCCGCTTCTTGAACAGGGATGTAGCTCTTCCATTTTTTCCTGAAACGTTTTTTTTCTCGTTGTATTGTGTTTGATAGGACCTTTGTAATCTGCTGGATCTCTTGCAAATCGAAAGGTTGGCATCGGGACGATTTTATCCAAATCCGAGTTTTCACTGGGCTGAGAATCTAGATTCTTCACAAGGATGTTTTTTACACTATTATAAGAAAATAATTTACAGTTAAATGCCCGTCTACATGCTAGCTCAAGTCGTTCTTTAGAATATTTTAGGGCCAATCCGAGCAGATGTCGCACAGGCCTCAACTTGTCTACGGTAGGATGGGACAAAATGCCAAATGCTACGTCATGCGTACAGGGACCAATATCCTTAGCGAGTTCAAGCAAGCCTTCTCGTGTACAATTTAGAACTGCCTCCTTGTAAGGCGGAGCATGTTCGGCTTTTCTTTTGTATTCCCATTTTTTCGTTGCTCTTCCGTGAAGAGTAATTTCTTTATTATTATGAAAAATGCGCACTGTCGTATGCGTCACACATACATCCACTTTTTCACCAATTAGCTGATGAGGGACTGAATAGTAAACACACTCCACCATCACTCGCCACTCTCTGCGTACCACACACCTGCTCCAAGAGGTGGGTTCCCAACGAGTTTTTGGAAGTGGGCGGAGCGCTGTTTTTTCTTCTGATTCAAAAAGGGTATTTGGGGAACGCCCTATCCCATGAATAATGTGGGTATCTGCAACTTCAATAGACCACGTTTTTAAGGCCTCACGAAGGGCGCTGACACGAGGAATCGCGATTCCCATCTCTTTTTGTTTCGCAAGAAAATATTGGAGAAAATTGTATTTGACATATTTTACATCACCCTCAATACCACCTTTGTGTTCAGGTGTGTATGGCAAACAGGGCGATATGATGAATCCATAGTGCTCTGCCATATCCTGGTATGAACGCATAACCATGTCATTATCGATCGTAGATCGTGTAATTGCCGCTTTAGTGTTATCTAAAACACAATTCTCTGTAACTCCGCCAAAGAATTCGAAAGCGTGCACATGTCCCATGAGAAATATGGGGCTTTTCTGATTTAAAACAATTTCTCTGTAAGCCTTCCTTGAATGGCGTAGTCGCAAAGAATAGAGCCAAACTTTTTTAACTTTGTCGTTATCATCATCGTCTCTAAAATATCCAAGTTCTCCAAAGTCAAGATCTATGTGTTTACCGGCAACCGTCTGCCGAACCATGACGGGTTCTATAGGCTTTGGAAAATGTTTGCTTCGGTAGCGCCTGATGGCTTGCTCATCGCAGCTATCCATCCCCCTACCCTTCAAGAGTCGATAAATCACGACGGATGTCAATCCATCTTTGTGCCACTGTCGAATCTGATCTTTGCAGACATCGAGAGGGTGAACAATTTGTTTTTTACGTCCTTTTTCCACAGCCCTTGTAATTTCTTCGTCACTTGGCATTGGCTGCTCCGGATCGAGCCAGTGATGCGTGACAGCCAAGTTATCCCATTTTCTGATTATAGAGCGATGTACGCCTGTATCATGATGAATTTTCCGCTTGGATTGTCCCATCCTGAAGCGATGAATAATGTTGCGAATGTCTGTCATGTTTTTTTCCCTTCCTTTCATTATGTGTTCTCCGATTGTTTATGATTTTTTGTGGGGTCAACCCTAGAAAAATCATTTAACAACAAGCAATTAAAAATAATATAAGAGATAGTAAGAAACCGAATAAAACGGAGGGCGGGTCATTCTTGGTGATCATCGCTTCAGTCATGAAGAGAAACCGCCAAACGGGTCATTCTAAGTGATTGTGGGGTGGGTCATTCTGGTTGATCGCCAATGCGTCCGTCAAATGGAACCGCCAAATGGGTCATTCTATGTGATTGTGGGGGTGGGTCATTCTGATTGATCGCCATCGTGTTCATCAAATAAAACCGCCAAATGGGTCATTCTAAGTGATTGCAAAGTGGGTCATTCTCAGTGATCGGACATCTCGTCCGAAAATGAGATCGCCAAATGGAGCATTCTCAGTGATCGCAGGGTGGGTCATTCTCAGTGATTTTTACCACCTCGCAAAATTCTTTCCATCTTATATTTTTCTCTAGTACTGATTTTAAAATA
>CAZKKK010000082.1:0-3326 GCA_964553365.1 uncultured Gammaproteobacteria bacterium | reverse complement strand
TGATATGAGGAGGGATTTTATAGAACTCCTCGAACTTCATTGGTCTATTGTCATATGAGGCCTTGAGGCGAAATCCAAAATCGATCAACATTTTTTTTCGTGCAAAATCCCCATTGAACATACCACGGATTTGGGACACCGACATATGCGATTCATCGATGACGACAAGGAACTTATCTCCATATGCCTGCCTGAAGTAGTGGAGCAGTGAATAGGGGGAGTCTCCTTCTTTTCTCCCATCAAAATAGCGGGAGTAGTTTTCGATTCCGTTCACGTATCCTATTTCCTTGATCATTTCCAGATCATGCGTCACTCTTTGTTTCAATCGTTGCGCCTCTACGATATGTCCTGCCTTCTTGTGCATTTCCACCTCAAACTCCATGTCCTTTCGGATCTGTTTTTCAGCTTCGACTATCGACTTCGGATCCGCCATGAAATGTTTTGCTGGAAAGATGACGAGTTCATTCTGCCCATCCGCCTGTTTTCCCGTAAGAGGGTCGAATTTTATTATCGAAGTCGTGCTCCCATTTTCATGACTTACCCTGTATCCGACATCTTCATATGCAGGATAAATATCGATACTCTGTCCTCTCTGGCGAAACGTCCCCCGCTTGAAATCGAATTCGCTGCGATCATACTGAAGTTGTGCCAATCTGAACTGGACAGCATGAAGATCAAACTGTTCCCCCACCTTCAAATCGAGGATGTATTTTCCGTAGTCGAGGGGGGATCCGATATTATAGATACAGGATACCGAAGCGACGACTATCACATCTTTTCTGGTAAGGATGTTGGGTGTAGACTGCAGTCGCAATTTATCAATCTGTTCATTGATTTGGGCTTCCTTCTCGATATACGTATCGCTTGCAGGGAGATATGCTTCCGGCTGGTAGAAATCATAGTAGGAAACAAAGTAGGAAACGCCGTTTGTGGGGAAAAACTCCCGCATCTCCTGATACACTTGGCCGGCAAGCGTCTTGTTATGAGAAATAATGAGTGTGGGGAGTTGAAGCTGTTGTATGACATTCGCTATGGTGAAAGTCTTTCCGGAACCGGTGACTCCAAGAAGTACCTGATTCTTTCGACCTTCTTCAATCCCATGCACGAGACCCTCAATCGCTTGAGGCTGGTCTCCTGTCGGAAAAAAAGGTGATTTGAGTACAAACATAGCTGCTATTTGAACCAATCATTGTACCACAGAATGAGGAACTCAGTCAATGTTTGTTTTTTCAGTTCCATGTGGCATAATTGGTAGATGGAAATAATCAAACTCGTTTTCGACTTTATCCTTCACATCGACGTTCACTTAGGCCAGATTATAGCAACATATGGGACTGCGACTTATGCAATCCTTTTTGCTATTATTTTTATGGAGACAGGTTTGGTATTTACACCGTTCCTTCCCGGTGATTCTCTGCTTTTTGCGGCAGGCGCCTTCGCCGCCCTTGGTTCTCTCAATATTGCAGCTCTTTTATTAGTCCTTTTTGTGGCTGCTATACTGGGGGATACCGCAAACTATTGGATAGGTCACTTTTTCGGCAGACAGATCGTGGCTCACCCAAAAATCCCAATCGATGAAGAGCATATCAAGGAAACGCAGAAGTTCTATAAAAAATATGGAGGCAAGACCATTATTTTGGCACGCTTCATCCCTTTTATCCGGACATTCGCCCCATTCGTGGCTGGAATTGGAAGTATGGACTATGGCCAATTCTTTATGTTTAATGTAATCGGAGCAGCTTTGTGGGTATCCATCGCGACATTGGCTGGATATTATTTCGGGAACATCCCTTTTGTAAAACATAATTTTTCTCTTGTCATCATTGGAGTCGTATTGATTTCAATATTGCCCATACTGTTTGAGCTTGTTTCAAGAAAGCTGAAGAAACGAGTTGTTTCAAAATAATTTTTATGCTCTACATCGTCGGTACACCTATCGGTAATCTGGAGGATCTTTCCCTTCGTCAGGCGAAAACGATTCTTGCCGCCGATATATTATTGGCCGAGGATACAAGAAGCGCGGAAACGCTCCTTGCTGCCGCTGAACGTCTTTTTTCACTCAAGCGCAATTCGGAGCAAATTGTTGTCTCCTATTATCTACAGCGTGAATTTGAGAAGCTGCCTTATATTCTTTCACTTCTCGAACAGGAGAAAAATGTCGCGCTCATTTCCGAGGCTGGAATGCCGCTCATCTCCGATCCGGGAGGATTGCTTGCCCACCACTGCAGGACACGAGGGATTCCTTTTACCGTTATCCCAGGACCCTCAAGTGTCACCACGGCGCTTGCACTTGCGGGCAATTCTTCGCATACGTGGACCTATCTTGGTTTCCTGCCAAAAAAACCAAATGACATAAAGCGTATCGTGGAAAAAATGAAGTTGGTTCCCGTTTTTGAGAAGAAGGATCATGTATTTGTAGCATTTGAATCTCCAGATCGATTCAACGATACGATGAAACTATTTGCGGAGATCATTCCTGACTCTTCGATTTCGGTTTGCAGGGAACTCACCAAAAAATTCGAGGAGGTGCTCGTTGGTTCACCTTCCGAGCTGGCTGAAAAGCAGCTTCGTGGAGAAATCGTACTCATCATCTCGCTTTAGAATTAACTTGACTTTCCGTTTGCGATAATCCATACTCATACTATATGCGCTACTTATTTGCCATCATCCTAACACTCTCATTTATAATCGCTCCGCCTGTTTTCGCTGAAGAATTCGTCGTTTCCCATATCGGGGGATTGGTTACAGGAGGGAAGCAATTCAATCAATGGTGGTATGAGCCCCAAAGAGTGATTCTCAAAGGCACTGGAAGTAGAGGGGCTAATATAGATGTTACGCTTGATGGAAAGTTCAATGTGACGAAGGCAAGTGTGAATGATGGCACGTGGAAGTATGATCTGGGGACTTTGGAAATAGCTGACCACAACGTGATTGTCGCATCTGGAGATAAATCGTACTCATTCATCCTTACCATTGGTTCTCCTCCTCCGGATGACATGAATAAGACGAAAGGTGGAGAACTTCCTACTGCTGGATCTTTCATTCCGCTCATAGGTATATTAGGAGTTGCTGGGGCATTGATTTTCTATAGCTTAAAAAGAAGAGATGCTTGAGATTATTTTTCTAATCTCTTGAGCCATTTTGCATCTATCGCTTTTTTCAGGTCAATACCTTCCGATTGTGCAAGAAGAAGCACATGGCAAAGTACGTCAGCTACTTCATTTTCAAAATTATTTTTCAGTTCTGCAGGAGTCCTATCCTTATGTCTTCCCTGTCCATTCATGGCAAGATATGCCTGGGTAAGCTCTCCCATTTCTTCCTGAAGC
>CAZKKK010000081.1:0-3512 GCA_964553365.1 uncultured Gammaproteobacteria bacterium | reverse complement strand
AGGCAACGAACTCTTCGGTCTATGTGACCTGTGATGCATTATTGCTCGATGAAACTTCTCGATCGGACACATACCCCACGATGAGGATAAAGAATAACGAAAGCAGTATCCAACATGAGGCGACCGTGGAAAAGATAGGCGAAGAAAAAATCCTTTACCTCATGTCCCGGGGCCTCTCGAAAACGGATGCTGAGACGGCGTTCGTGAATGGGTTTATCGATCCGGTAGTCAAAGAGATCCCTCTGGAATATTTGGTTGAGCTCAACAGGTTGATTCGATTGGAAATGGAGGGAAGCGTCGGATGAAAACTCAATTGATAACCATCAACGGAAAGAACACCACGCAGGTTTTTGATGAACCGGGGAGATATGTGGTGTTTTTTTCCAACATCTCCGGCACCATCTCATGTATGATAACAGCGGAAAAAGTCGAACTGTATATGATTGGGATATATGACATGAAGCCACATGAAACCTTCAAAATCCGTACTGAACAGATCCACATCGCCCCCCATTCCTTTTCGGATTTATACGTATTGTCGCTTGCACGGGAACATTCATCCTTTTCGTTTTCCGGCCTTATCAGGATAGAAAAAAAAGCCCAACAATCTCATTCTTACCAAAAGAACAAGAACCTCATCCTGTCACCGGATGCATTCGTGGATTCCCGTCCTATCCTTGAAATACTCGCAAACGATGTTTTCTGCACCCATGGATCCACATCCGGTCCGCTTTCCCAGGAACAACTGCAGTATATGCAGATGAAGGGAGTCGCAAGAAACGACGCCATTCATCTCTCTATTGAAGGATTCAAACAACAGGTATACGATAGATTATCGAGTTTAGGGATAAAAGAATATGATAAACGTTGAAAAGATAAAAAAGGACTTTCCCATTTTCCAGAATATTCCTGGGTTCGTCTATCTTGACTCAACCGCCACAGCACTCAAACCGAATTCGGTGATAAATGCGTTGGTTGAATATTATTCCCAATACAGCGCGAATATCTTCCGTGGCGTATATGACATATCGGAACGGGCGACAGCGGCGTATGAAGAGACGAGATCTGTGGTAAAGGATTTTATCGGTGCCTCGTCGGAAAAAGAAATAGTTTTCACTCGCAATGCGACGGAATCTATCAATCTTTTTGCCAATGGAATAAAGGATTCACTTCAGAAGGGGGATGAGATCGTTACCACGGTAATGGAACATCACTCGAACTTCGTCCCTTGGCAACAACTGGCGAAGCGAAAGGGACTAAAGTTTATCGTAATGACAAATGACCCTTCGGCAAGCTCAGGGCAAAGCAAATTACAAATGACAAACCAATTTCAAATTTCAAATCTCAAAAAATATATAAATGATAAGACCAAAATTCTTGCAATTACCCATGTGTCCAACGTGCTTGGGACCGTGAACCCCATCAAGGAAATAATCCAAGAAGCAAGGAAACTGAATCCAGGAATAATCATCCTTGTCGATGGGGCACAGGCAGTTCCCCATACAAAAGTTGATGTCGTTGATTTGGACTGCGATGCCTATGCCTTTTCGAGCCATAAAATGGTGGGACCAACGGGAGTGGGCGTTTTGTGGGTAAGGGAAGAGTTGCTTGAAACATTATCTCCCTATCAATATGGAGGGGATATGATCCGGCATGTCTCAATCAAGGAGACCCAGTTTGCAGATCTTCCTCATCGATTTGAAGCGGGAACGCCCCATATCGCGGGAGTCATTGCCCTTAAACAAGCGATCAAATATCTTGAGCGGATTGGACTCCCGAATATCCACCATCATGAAGTTATGTTGGCCCAGTTATGTTACGACAATCTGAAAAAAGAATTCGGCGAAGGAATAACAATCATCGGACCCCAAAAAAGGGAGTCCGGCATAGTTTCGTTTGTCCTTAAGGGAGTGCATGCCCATGATGTCGCGCAACTTTTGAACGAAGACATTATCGCGGTCCGGGCGGGCCATCACTGTGCCATGCCCCTTCATACGAAGCTGGGGATAGAAGCTTCGGTCCGTGCGAGTTTCTACCTCTATAACACGAAAGAGGATGTGGAAAAGCTGGTGGAGTCATTACATAAGGCGCTTCGGGTATTCAAAAAATGAAATGACATCGATATATCAGGAAAAAATATTGCAACACAGTACCAATCCCCATAATTTCGGGAGGTTGCCAAGTGCGACGCATAAGATCATCCTTGACAATCCGCTCTGTGGGGATGTGATCCAGATGGAAGTGGAGATTATCGATGGGATTATGAAACATGCGATGTTTACCGGCAAAGGATGTGCCATCTCCAAAGCAGCTGCCTCTCTCCTGACCGATGCGGCGACGGGAATGAAGATTTCTGAGTTGAGAAAATGGGACAAAGCAAGTATGATAAAGATGTTGGGTATAGAACTCGGACCCAATCGTTTGAAATGTGCATTACTTCCATTGGAAGCACTGCAAAAAGCGACGAAGATATAGAACTGGAGTTATCACTATTATAAATATTTTAAAGACTCTCTATGGCTGACACGTTACTTGATCCTAAGAATCCTTCAGGTCCAGTCGCAATCGGAAAATTGAAAATGCATGTGGATCGCGATCTCTGTATCGGCGCGGCAACCTGTATCGCAGTCGCTCCAAAGACATTCGTTCTCGACGGCGAGGCAAAAGCAATCATTTTGCAATCTGCACAGACCGAAACACCTGAAACGATCATTGAATCCGCAAAAGCATGCCCAGTTGCAGCGATAATCATCACTGACGAAACAGGAAAGAAAATATTTCCGGAATAACTATGCAATTTACTTGGAAAATCGGGGGAGAGGCTGGGTTTGGTATCTTGACGACCGGACTTCTCTTTTCAAAAATAGCTGCACGTCGTGGATATCACCTATTTGATTTCGTTGAATATCCATCCCTTATCCGTGGGGGGCACAATGCATATGAAGTGATCGTGTCCGATGAGAATGTCTCATCCCTCAAGAAAGATATAGATGTGTTGGTCTGTCTCAATAAAGAAACGTTTGAAGTACATAAAAATCGTTGTGCATCAAAAGCGAAAATCATCTTCGATCCTGAAGTTTTCACTCCTGAAGGGGACATAATCGCGATTCCCGTTCCTTTCACTTCAATCCTCAAAGAGCTCCAAGGTCAGGTAATCATGAAAAACACGATAGCCCTTGGCGCCTCCCTTGCCATAATGGGAGGGGATCTTAATGAACTCAATTCGATATTCACGAAGCAGTTCGCCAAAAAAGGAGCGGAAGTCATTGCCCTTAACGAACAATTCGCGCAAAAGGGATTTGATGCGGTTATCTCGTCCAATAAGGACCATATCCTTCCCATCCTCACTAAAAAAGAAGATGC
Organism: uncultured Gammaproteobacteria bacterium; assembly: GCA_964553365.1. GTDB lineage: Bacteria > Patescibacteriota > Microgenomatia > UBA1406 > GWC2-37-13 > JAKBEU01. The sequence continues at coordinate 149 of CAZKKK010000081.1, read as the reverse complement.
AAAGAAAATGGTAGTAACCGGAAGCGAAGCATTTGCCTATGGTGCGGTTGCGGCTGACTGCCGATTTTACAGTGCATATCCGATGACTCCTTCATCAGGAGTCCTCACGTCCCTTGCATCATGGGGAAAGAAAACAGGAATGGTCGTCC
>CAZKKK010000080.1:0-3523 GCA_964553365.1 uncultured Gammaproteobacteria bacterium | reverse complement strand
GGGTGACTGACGGGAGTTGAACCCGCAACATTCGCCTCCACAGGGCGACGCTCTAACCAGGTTGAGCTACAGCCACCAATGAATGTATTATACAGCCTACAAGCATAATTCGAAACAGACTTTATCTTGTAACTCCCTCACAAAGGAGGTATCATTGGGGAGCATATGAAACTCAAACAGATTGAAGAGATTGCCACAAAACAGGTACCCATTTGGCAGCCCGCACTCCTCGGGACACTTCTTCTTTTAGGGATATTCGTCGGTCCCCTCATCACAAAGAAAAGCCCTCCTATTGAAAAAAGCGAATCCATAGGTTCAACCCTCGGTATAGACAGCATAAAAGAGCAACTGAGCGCGGGGGTGAATACTATGGAGGATGCGGTGAAACCGATATCAGATAAATTACAGAAGGAGGCGGGGGTGGTTTTGGGCCTCGCACAACAGGCGGTGCAACAAACCGTTCAAAATGTAGCATCCCAAGGGGCAAATCAGGCAAAGGAGTTCGTTTTTGACAATACGTTGGGGAAAGTGTTACAAAACATAAACACCCTTCCCGCCGACCAACAGGACCTCATAAAAAAAGCAATTTGCAAATAACCAACCCTTTTGGTATCTTTATACCACTATGGAAATAAAATATCTTTCCCACTCGTCCTTTCTCATTAGAACAAAAGATGCCAAAGTGGTCATGGATCCATTTGATCCAAAGTTTGTCGGCTTGAAGTTTTCCAAGCAAGAAGCAGATATCGTCACTATTTCGCATGAACATAAAGACCACTCCCATCTGGACCTCATTGAAGGGGAGCCGCTTATCCTTACTTGGCCAGGTCAGTTCGAAAAAAAAGGAGTCCGTCTTTGGGGCGTAAGTTCATTCCATGATAAGGTCGAAGGAAAGGAACGAGGGGAAAATGTCATGTATAAAATCGAATCAGAAGGCGTATCGATCCTCCACTGCGGTGACTTAGGGGCAACTTTGACAGATGTTCAAATTGATGAAATCGGAGACGTAGATATCCTATTGGTTCCCGTGGGCGGAAAATACACGCTCACAGCCGACGAAGCGATTAGCCTCATAAAAAAAATAGAACCATCAATCGTCATCCCTATGCATTATGGACGGCCAGACTTAGCCATAGAAGGTCTCGCTCCGCTTGAGGAATTCGTAAAGAAAATGGGAGCAGAGCAAACAGAGCCACTTGACAAATTAGTAGTAAAAAAAGAGGATTTCGCTCTTGATACTGCCATGAGAGTGGTTTTGTTGAAGTAATATTTTTATATTTATGTCAATGTCTTCGGCCTCGTTGGCTTTACGTGTACCGCCCCAGGATTTGGATGCAGAAAAATCCGTTCTTGGCGCCGTTCTTGTGGACTCTTCTGCTATAAGTCTTGTGGCTGAATTTCTTCAGATAAACCACTTCTATATGAGGAGCCATCAGCTTATCTATTCTGCAATGTTGGAATTATTTGAACAACAACAGCCAATTGATGTCATCACGCTCAAAAACCAGCTTCAGAAGAATGGAAGCATAAAAGATGCCGGTGGGGCTCCCTACCTTTCCGATCTTATCAATTCCGTGCCCACTTCCGCGAATATAGAAAACTATGCCCATATCGTGAAAGACCAATGCACGAAACGAAGGCTCATCGAGCTCGCTTCTCGTACTGCGGAGACCGCTTTCAATGAAACTGGGGATATCAAGCAAATGTTGGACGAAGTGGAGTCTGACATATTTGCTATCGCCCAGTCACAGTCCCATCGCGACTTCATACAACTCAAGGAAATCGTGGCAAGCAGCTTCGAGAGACTTGAGGAATTCATGAAAAACGGGTCGGGATTCCGTGGAGTGCCTACAGGATTCATTGATTTGGACAATAAATTGGCAGGTATGCAGGCTTCAAACCTTATCATCCTCGCGGCCCGGCCTGGTATCGGAAAGACATCTTTCGCCCTCAATATCGCCTCAAATGTAGCTTTGAAGGCAAAAAAAGGTGTGGGATTTTTCTCCCTCGAAATGAGCAAGGAAGAGCTGGTAGACCGTCTTCTTGTGGGTCAGGCTGATATCGACGCATGGAGGCTCAAAACAGGAAAACTTTCGGATGACGATTATCGCCGTCTCACCCAAGCAATGGGAGAGCTCTCCGAAGCCCCAATTTATATCGATGACACACCAGGTCTCTCCATTCTTGAGATGCGCACGAAGGCACGAAAACTTAAGGCTGAAAAGGATATAGGTCTTATCGTAGTAGACTATCTCCAACTTGCTGATGCGGGGAAAAGATTCGAATCGCGGGTACAAGAGGTGTCATTCGTTTCTCAAGGATTGAAAAATCTTGCTCGGGAGCTTAAAATACCGGTCCTTGCACTTTCCCAGCTTTCTCGTGCCGTTGAGCAGCGTGGAACCAAAAAACCACAGCTTGCGGACCTTCGAGAGAGTGGTGCTATTGAGCAGGATGCAGACGTTGTCATGTTCTTGTATTATGAGGACGAAAGTGAAGATTTGCTCAATGCCTCCAAACGTATGGTGAAACTCTACATGGCAAAACACCGCAACGGTTCAACGGGGGAGATGGATCTTATGTTCCGAGGTGACCGTGTGAAGTTTTACTCCATTGATAAAAGCGCTATTACTATATAATGGCAATATTATTACTATTTATTCATAAAATCATATGGCACGACTAGTCGTAAAAACCGCCCAAGGTCCGCATGAAGTGAAGCCGTCTAAGAAGTCAGTCTTTATCTGTATGTGTGGGTTATCAAAGAACCAACCCTTCTGTGATAAATCCCATGTGGCGACGCTCGACGAGAAAGACAATGAGCTTTATGAATACGACAAAAACGGAAAAAGGGTGGACTGTGGACATGAGGATAAGGAAGATGGATGTTGTGGAGGTGGGGGAGGAGGATGTTGTGGCGGAAAAAAATAATGAAAAATAAAAAAAATATCATTTTCGATTTTGATGGGACAATTGCCGATACTATTCCATTGATGCGCACCATTGCGCAGAATATCGCAGATGTGGGAAGACCGGGCATGAAGATTTCGGAAGAAGATTGGGAATGGGTGAGGAACCACAAACTTATCGAATTCCCAAAAAAATTCAACGTTCCTTTTTACCGAATACCCGGATTACTCCTTCAGGGACGGGAAAAGATGAAACAACTCATCTATTCCGTTGAACCGTGCAAAGGAATGAGTGAGCTTCTCCATCAACTAAAAGCTAAAGGTTATACCTGTGCTATTTTATCTTCGACAAACAGGGAGACTATCCAGGAGTTTTTATTGCAGCATACATTGGTTGATTTATTTGATTTTGTCCACTCCGAATTGAACCTTTTCGGTAAGGACACCGCCCTCAAATCATTGATGAAGCAATACAAAATGAAACCTGAAGAAGTGATCTATGTGGGGGATGAGATACGGGACCTTGATGCATGCCAGAGAATAAAACTTGATTGCATTTCCGTCACCTGGGGCTTGAGTTCCCCCGAAGCATTCAAGAAAAACGGGGCACAATACAT
>CAZKKK010000079.1:0-3563 GCA_964553365.1 uncultured Gammaproteobacteria bacterium | reverse complement strand
AGGGCAAGCCAATCTCTTATTACAATATCTACCGGGCATTGTCCCCGTGGCCAGGCTTGTGGACCACCCTTCCGAACGAAAAAAGATTGAAAATAACGAAAATGGAGTTGAAAGAGGGAAAACCATGTATTGCCCGAGTACAGTTGGAGGGAAAAAAGGAAGTAGACTTCTCCACGTTTAACTCCGCGTATAAAGCGATCTAAATATCAGAGTATGTTTTCTTTCAGGAGAAGCAGGTTCTTCTTGGCTGACATATCGTTCTTCTCTACCTCCACATCGAGCACCCGTATATGTTTTTTCTTGCATCGGGCTCGATATTCCTGGAGACTGAAATCAAGTGAAGATAAATATTCGCTTGTATGATATTTTTTCTCGAATTCACGGCCACGGCTTTGGATACGGTTCAAAAAGAAAGGAATAGAGCCATGAAGATAGATGATGAGGTCTGGTTTAGGTGACTTGGCTATGGTAACATCACTCATGGACTCGTACAAAAGCCATTCGTGCTTGTTGTAGTACCCACTTTTTATCCTGCTATGTGAATATACCCAACTCATCGGAAGCCCGCTATCTATAACGAGGTTTTGTTTTTCAAGATATCCGATATTTTTCGTCATAATCTCCACCCGCTCATAAAGAAACCACAAGTCACTTGCGAGTGACCAGCGCATCCTATCTTTCACGGCAAGGGGAAAGAACGGATTAGTAAGATAGAGTTCGTCAGCCTTGATTTCTTTCGCATGCATGAGTTTTGCAAGATTATGGGTAAGCGTTGTCTTTCCCGAGCCCACGTTTCCGATGACGACGATGAGTTTATGCTTGTTCATGATAGCGTATATAGTACCTTATTAAGAAAGATATATCGAGTGATCAATAACACTGAGTACTTTTCCGGTGTCCTGATCCACAAGAACGGGTACGATGATAAGGGATCCATTTTCCATTCTTTCGGCAATTTGAGGATCTTCGCAGAGTTCACCGAAGAATTGACCATGCTTTCCCAAGGCTCTCTTTGTGGTCTGATCTCCTTTTGCTGTGTTATATTCATCCCAAAGGGCAGCATCGACAATCTTGCTTACAAAGAGAATGTCGGGTTTTCGAACCACATCATCCTTATGAGCGCTATCGAGTAATGAGAGCTTAGTATGAATATGTTCGATGGCCGTCGCTGGCTTTGACGGCGAACTTCCAAATGATTGTTCACCAACATCAAAGCGCCCCATAGGCTTCCCGTCAAGCGAGATGGACATATAACCCTCTTCATGCTCTGCAAAACGATGATCTGGCCCATTGACTGGCACATCTGCAAGCCCAGTAATATATTGCACAGCGGCAGTCCGCGCTAAGGTGAATATCAATGCATTTTTCTGGTCAGGTGTCAGATTTACATAATGCGAGTCAATATAGTCTTTAGCTGGGCCTCCAAATTTAGGCCAAGATAAGAGGAACTTCGTTATCTCCAATGCTCTCTTTGAGAAACCGATGAAGTGTTTTGTATCCGTAAAAGTAGTTCTCATTTCTCCAAAGACACCATGATTCTCCGCAATGATATATTGTATCTCGTCCTTGAGTTCCCGGATTTTTGATGTCGTTGAAAACTCCTGATCGGAACCCAAGTTGAGTATCATTCCCATTGTATCTGTGTCATACGTTGCGGCAATCGCAACTTGCTTGAGAGGATGTAGCTTATTCAGCTTACGAAACTCGTTGAAGGTATTCGTTATGGCTGGAATTTGTCTATTCTTAAGGAGATAAAGATTTTTCGCTTCCAAGGTAGTGAGTTCTGCAGGTAAATCGTCAAAGCTGTGGTTCTTTTGTCCTGCCTTCATCGCTCCACATTTATGATCTGTGGTAAGACTCGTATGGGCAAAGACTATTTCGAGCAGATCTCGATTGTCTTTCGCGGCGGCACGGATAGCCTCGGTAAATTGAGCAGATCTTAATTTAAGCCCGGTTTGGGATTCTCGTGTTTCTGCAAACGCAGCTGGTTCTTCCCAAACATTCATCGTTCTTCCGAATGGGTGTATGGTGGTGAATCTTCCATCGATACAGATGACTCCTCCCAATTTGGCATCTCCCTTGATTTCCTTTTCCTCTTCGAGGAGTTTTGTGTATTCTGGTTTTTGCAGTAAATCCCCAATAACGTTATTCCTGTTGATAATGGCCTCGACTCGCTCGACATCGGTTTGAGCTACTTCTTTTTGGATATATCTACCCGTAGCGAGTGTCTGGAAGTAGTCCCTCAGGGGAAGATTTGGAGGCGTCTGTGATTGAGAAGCTTCTGCTCTATTGAATACTCTTACGGTCATATTTCTATCGAACGATGTCTTAAATGAGGATAAGTAATCATGCGAATGGTGATTATATCACATTCTGTCGCTCTGAATCAAGTTTCTGACTTCTTCCATCAACCTCTCCATCACATAGAGATTGTGATATGAAAGCAGCGTATATCCAAGAAGTTCTCTTTGTTTGAACAGATGATGGAGGTAGCTCTTACTATAGTTCACACAAGTTGAACAAGAGCATTTCCTATCAAGCGGCTCTAAATCAGCCTTATAGATCGCTTTATTGACATCGATTTCATAGGGAGAATAGACTCCTTTCAGATGTGCCATCACGGCTGCAGTTTGATATGCCGTGCCCATGCGAGCCACACGAGTGGGTTCCACGCAGTCAAATGTGTCTATTCCCAGCTTCACCAAGTCTACGATATCATCTACCTGCCCGACTCCAAGAAGATGGACAGGACGGTCTAAAGGTAAATATGGAGTTACCCAATTCACTTGAGCCCTCATTTCTTCCTTTGTCTCTCCCACCGAGACGCCTCCTATTGCCACGCCTGGCGTGTTTTGGGCAACTACGAATTCAGCAGATTTTTTCCTCAGATCTTCATACGTTCCTCCTTGAATGATTCCATATAAATACTGATTTACTGTAGGGGCGTGATTTATCACGCCCCTATTATTGGGCGCAATAAATTGCGCCCCTACATGCACAATACAACGTTTTAACCACTCATGCGTCCTGTTCATCGCTTTTTCGGCGTATTCATGCGTGGCTGGATAATAGGTACACTCATCAAACGCCATATTTATGTCAGCACCTATTATTTTCTGGAAATCCATTGAGGTCTCTGGGGTGAAGTTAATAAGCTGTCCATCATAGACTGAGCGGAATATCACTCCATCCTCGGATATCTTCTCGACCAATGGTTGTTCTTTCATGTCAAACGGGGTGGCCAATGAGCCGAGGCCCGTGTCGCTTGCTTGCAATATCCCTACGCGTTTACTTTGTGATTTATTATTTGTAATTGATTTGACATTTGTCATTCGTAATTTGTCATTACTTTTTTGTCTCTGCGCCAACGAAAATACCTGGAACCCCCCTGAATCGGACATGAGGGGAATCGTGTATTGTGCGTAATTATGCACCCCCCCGGCCCGTTCCAACAGCTCAACTCCCGGATGCGTTACGAGATGATATGTGTTTACGAAAGAAAGTTGAACATGGAGTTCTGCGATTTGCTGCTGAGTCAGGCCCTTTATCGTACCCTTGGTTCC
>CAZKKK010000078.1:0-3598 GCA_964553365.1 uncultured Gammaproteobacteria bacterium | reverse complement strand
AATTAAACGGAAAAGAAATCGAAGGTAGAACAATCGTCGTAAACGTTGCAAAACCAAGAGAAGAAAGAACCGGAGGAGGAGACAGTTACAGAAGAGACAGCCGAAGAAGCTACTAAACCTAGCTTTATTTACTCATATCCGTTGTGTGGAGCGAAAGCCTCACACAACGGTTTGAGAGGCCGTATTCAAGAAACTCGCTTTAAAACTACCATTCAATTGATTCAGATACTCTCTATAATGATATTGAGATGGTAAAAGAACATAAAAATGACTATCTGTTGTACGATATGTCAATTGACCAATCATTGCAAGAATTGGGATCAAGTATTTCAGGTCTATCGGAACACGAGGTATTTGAACGACATAAAGAACACGGGCTCAATATAATCCACACGCGGAAATTCAACACCTTCAGCATTCTCATCCGCCAGTTCACCTCCAATCCCCTTATACTTATCCTTTTCATCGCTACCTTCATTTCCTTCATGTTGGGGCAACGGACAAGCTCTTACTACATTTTCGGGATGATACTTTTGAGTATCGGGTTAGGACTGTGGAACGAATATAGCGCGGAAAAAACAGTCGACAATCTCCTCAAGAAAATTTCCCCGACAACGCTTGTCATACGCAATAACGAGAAAATACAGATCCAAGCATCGCACCTCACCATCGGGGACATCGTGCTTCTTTCCCAAGGATCAATCATTCCTGCCGACCTTCGGCTGATTGAAACCAACAACTTAGAAGTGAACGAATCGTCTCTTACGGGCGAGTCCAAGACGGTATTCAAGAAGAGTGAAAAGCTTGATATTGTGCCCCAATCAGTAATAGATTTCGTGAATACGGGATTCATGGGGACGCAGGTGGCAAGCGGGATGGGGAGAGGTGTGGTAGTTGGGATCGGAAAGAAAACTGAGTTCGGCAAGATCGCGGAAAGCGTGATATTCATAAAACCGATTACTGAGTTTCAAAAGGGCCTTATACAATTCGGCGACATGATCATATGGATCGTCCTTTTGATGACGGTCTCGATATTTTCGGTGAATGCGCTTCTCGGCCGACCTTTCATAGACTCTCTTCTTTTTTCCTTGGCCATTGCAGTCGGACTTACTCCAGAATTGCTGCCCGTCATCGTTACTATCAGCCTTTCGCATGGGGCAGGGAAGCTTGCCAAACGCCACATAATCGCCAAGCAATTGATCGCAATCGAAAACTTGGGCAACATGGATGTGCTTTGTACCGATAAAACAGGGACGCTCACCGAAGGGAAAATCGACGTCGTCGACTTCGTAGGGAGAAAGGGAGAAAAGGATGAGATGGTGTTGCATTACTCGCTTTTATGTAACAGCGCACTCATCCATCATAAAGCGGTGGGAAATGCGATTGATGTCGCATTATGGGAACATGCACTGAAAAACAAGATTGAACTCAATAAAAAAATAAAGAAATTAGATGAAGAGCCTTTCGACTATGTCAGGAAAGCGATGTTTTGTGTGACTGAGGAAAATGACGAGGTGACTTTAGTTGTAAAAGGGGCGCCAGACACAATTCTGACCTATTGTGACGATTCGACGAATAAAAAAACATTACATGCCCAGTTTTTCGACCTGAACTCCCAAGGATTCCGCGTAATCGCGCTTGCGACAAAAAAAATTGAAAAGAAATCCTCATATTCTTGGGATGATGTGAAAGATGTCTCATTTGATGGATACATAACTTTCCGTGATATCCCAAAAAACACGGCGAAAGAAGCCCTCTCCCAACTTGCTCGACTCAATGTACTTGTGAAGCTCATCACGGGAGACAACGAGCTCGTCGCCACTCATGTGTGTAAGGAAGTAGGTATTGATGCAGAGCATATACTGTTAGGGTCGGACATCGAAAAAATGACCGATGAGGAGCTGTCAAAAAAGGTAGACGGCACGACCATATTCGCGCGCGTGAATCCGGAACAGAAGTTACGCCTTATCCTTACCCTCAAGAAAAATGGTCATGTCGTCGGATATATGGGGGATGGAATCAATGATATTCCCTCGCTTCATAGTGCCGATGTGGGGATATCGGTGAATTCGGCGGTGGATGTGGCGAAAGACGCCGCTTCCATTGTTCTTCTCCGAAAAAGTCTGAGAGTACTTACCGATGGAATAATCGAGGGAAGAAAGACATTCAATAACACGATTAAATACATTCTTATGGCGACAAGTTCCAACTTTGGGAATATGTTCTCAGCAGCAGGAGCATCTTTTTTCCTTCCGTTTCTTCCCATGACACCAGCACAAATCCTCCTTACAAATGGGTTGTATGACGTTTCGCAGATCAGCATTCCCTCCGATAATGTCGATGCGGAGGCGTTGCTTAAACCAAAACATTGGAACATCAACTTCATCAAACGATATATGATTTTTTTCGGCCCTTTAAGCTCATTATTCGATTTTGCGACATTCGGCATCCTGTACTTCGGTTTTCATGCGAGGGGAGCGCTTTTCCAAACGGGGTGGTTCATCGAGTCCATGGCCACCCAAATATTGGTCGTCTTTGTCATCCGGACATTCCGTTCACCCTTTTTCTTGAGTAAACCAAGCCCACAGCTTCTTGTGACTTGTTTAGCTTTGATAGCTTTGGCAATCGGCATTCCCTTTACCTCATTTGGTGCAACGCTTGGATTCATGGTGCCGCCACCAGGCTATTTCATAGCTCTCGTTCTCCTCGTGATGGCATATGTCTTTCTAGTGGAGATGGTGAAAAGCATCTTCCTGCGTAAGGTGAGAGAAGGGTAATGATGTTATTTCGTCAATCCGCGGAGAAACCAGCTTACTAACGACAACACCAAGCTGAAAAAAAGGGCGGACCAAAAACCATTCACATGAAAGCTAGGGACGAATGTCGCGACGAGATAGACCATCAATGCATTGATGATGAAAGTGAATAGACCCAAAGTCAAAATGGTCGCGGGCAGAGTGAGAAGAAAAAGGACAGGCTTGATGAACGTATTTACGAGTCCCAGAACTATGGATACGATAATCGCAGTCAAGAATGTGTCAACGGATACTCCCGGCAAAACGTGAGCAGTAATATATACCGCGAGACCATTGATTAAAAGATTTATGAGGATTCCCATAAGGACAGTATACATAATCGCCAGTGATATAATATGAATATGTTTTACGGATTCACCGAGTCGGAGAGTTTTGCCGATCCAACGATATTAAACAACTATGCACACCACAAGGTCGTAATTGAAAAAAGGGGAGATGGGAAGGGATTTTGGCACATCTTTATCCTGAGTATCCAGGATAAAGACATAAAGAAAGCGGTAAGCGATATTTCGAAATCCATCAAGAGCGATTGGAATGCTATGTTTTATGACGAGGATATCGTTTACGCGGTATTCAAGGATACAATCTTTTCTTTAAAAAGAAAAAAGATCTGGGAAATTTCCGATTATCTTGACGTAAAGAAACATGCCAAAGACGTTGATGTGGGAGATCTAAACATGAACGAATGCTTTGAACACTACGAAAAGCTTCTTGAAGAAAAATGAGTGGGTGACTGACGGGAGTTGAACCCGCAACATTCGCCTCCACAGGGCGACGCTCTA
>CAZKKK010000077.1:0-3628 GCA_964553365.1 uncultured Gammaproteobacteria bacterium | reverse complement strand
GACAGGAGGCTCTTTCGGCATCGAGCGCCTGTTTGAGGTAATCAAGGAAAGAGGGCTCCTCAAGGATGAATCGAATAAATTGGAGATGGTGACGATTTTTTCCTCAGATTTGGTCCAACAATCGCTTGTCTTGGTAAATAAGCTCAGAAAACAAGGAAAGTCCATCATGCTTTACCCAGATGAAAACGCAAAACTGGAAAAACAATTGAAATACGCAAACAAAAAGAATATTGAAACTATCTATATCCTGGGACCTGAGGAAATAGAAAAAAAACAGGTCAAAGTAAAGAACATGAAGACAGGTGAACAGACCGTAATAAATTTGTAATTTCAAATGTATGTTGATCAACCCCAACGTCGCCATTATTGAAGGTCTCCCCGGAGTCGGAGGAGATGAAAGCAAACTCTGGATGCAGGAGCTTATCATGTCGTATGCTAAATATGCGCAAAAGCACAATATCAAAATCGCATACCTTGAAGAAAATATTTTGAAACTCAATGGAGAAAACGCTTTCGCCCTTTTTAGGTTCGAGACGGGAGTACACCGTGTCCAGCGGATCCCCGAAACGGAGCGGAAGGGAAGGATCCACACCTCAACGTGTGTCATCGTAGTTCTCCCCCAAATCATCCAATCCGATCTCAAAATCAACCCTTCGGACCTGGAATGGCAGTTTTATCGAGCTGGGGGCCACGGAGGACAGAACGTGAACAAGGTCTCCACAGCAGTTCGCCTCATCCATAAACCCAGTGGTATCGTTACGACAGCCAGCCGGGAACGGTATCAAGAGGCAAACAGGAAAATCGCCATGGACCTGCTTATGGCAAAGCTGTATCAATTGGAGGAAGAGAGAAAACGAGGGGCTACCCAATCATTTGTCCGCAATATCGGTACGGGAGAAAGGTCCGATAAGATACGCACCTACCATTTCGCGCAAAACAGATTGACAGACCATCGCATCGGAAAAAGCTTCCACAATCTGGAAGATATCATCGGAGAAGGAAAGTGGGAAAAGGTATTCGATGCCATCGCCGAAGCAAAACTTGCATAAGAGATATGTTCACATCACTGAAACATCGTCCATTTCGTCTGTTCGCCTCAGGGGTCTTCGCATCCCAAATAGGTTTTGAGATGCAGAATGTCGCCCTTTCGTGGTTCATGTACCAGCTTACCGGCTCGCCCATGGCTCTGGGCCTTATGGGCCTCGCTCGTGTCATCCCTATGTTCTTGTTTGCCCTTTTCGCAGGCCATATTTCGGATACCCGCCCACGAAGAAGAATCCTAGCCTTTGCGAATTTCGTACTATTCCTCATATCGTGCGTTCTGACTACATTGGCATTTTTCCACCTTATCACTCCATCAGTCATCTATCTTGTCATCGTCGCAAACTCTCTTGCGCTTACCTTTGCGGCCCCCGCAAGCAACGCACTTCTCCCTGCCCTCATGCCTCGCCACGATTATCAGAACGCCATCAGCATCAACTCTATCGGATATAGGTCAGCTATGGTGCTGGGACCCATGGTCGCTGGTTTCCTGATTGCCCGAGTTGGCCTCGGGGGAGTCCTCACTCTCAATATTGTGTGTATTGGATTCTTTCTGATAAATATCCTGCGTATGGGGAGCTTTCCTCAGGAACTATCCGAAAATACCGAAGGGAACGTGCACTCGATCAAGGCTGGGCTTCGTTTCGTGAAAAGCTCACGACTGATCTGGAGTTCCATGATCCTTGATTTTTTTGCGACATTTTTCGCCTCAGGCATGACATTGATGCCTGTTTTTGCGAAAGACATCCTTAAAGTCGGTCCTGAAGGGCTGGGTTTACTGTACGCAGCCCCGTCCATCGGAGGAATCCTTGCAGGGCTCCTCTTTTCCTACAAAAAACACATAAAAAAGCAGGGATATGTCCTCATGGCCGGCATTTTCATCTATGGGATCGCAACCATCATTTTCGGCATTTCGAACAGTTTCATCCTTTCCCTCTCAATGATGGCGCTTGTGGGGGCAGGAGATATGGTAAGCAGCATCATCCGGAGTACGCTGCGCCAGCTTACCACCCCGGACCATATGAGAGGTCGGATGGTATCGATAAATATGATATTTTACCTAGGTGGACCCCAACTGGGAGAAGTCGAGTCTGGCGTACTCGCCAGCCTCATCGGCACCCCTTATACAGTAGTAATCGGAGGCATTGCGACCATTATCGCAACGGTATTTTTCACCCTTCGCATACCGGAACTGTTGGAGTATGAAAGTTAGTTTAGACGTGGAGTGTTTTGAAAATGTTGAATTCGAAGCAGTATGCCAAGCGAACGGACCTTTATGCGGTGGCAAGTTGGGAGCGAGGTGGGAAAAACGATGCATAACGCGCCGTCGCTGGCATATGCGAGAATTCAGATAATAAGGCGCATTTAATTTGTATTTGAATTTATTACCACTTGACTGTATAATCTAATTTCATTGTTTAATTGACCTACTATTATGAAAGCACAAATTCACCCACAATACTTCAAGGACGCAAAAGTTATCTGCTCCTCATGCGGATTAAATTACACCACAGGATCCACGAAACAATCAATCCACGTCGAAGTCTGCAGCAAATGCCACCCATTCTATACAGGTGAACACCGATTCCTCGATACGAAGGGAACAGTGGAAAAGTTCCAGAAGAAAGTACAGGTAGCTGCGGAAATGAAGGCTAAAAAAGCCTCTCTCAAGGTAAAGACAGATGAAAAAGGCGAACGAAAAGTGAAGTCACTTCGAGAACTCCTTGGGGAATAATAATTGTTATTCTCGCATCTCTGTGATATACTAGAGAAATCATTACGACTCTAGGCTGACATTTGTCATTAAATTTAATTATTAATTCCTAGAATATCCCCGACTTAGTCGGGAAAGTGATATCCATGAAAAACCAAAAAAAACTATCCCAACTGTCCGTTGTTACAGACTTCCTCAAAAAGTCAGATAATTTCGCCCTTCTTAAATTCGATAAATCAAAGCATGTCGCCCTTGAAGGATTAAGACGTGAGCTCCGAAAAGGTGGCGCGACCATGAAAATGGTGAAAAACACTATCTTCACCAAGTCGATCAATAAGCTTGCTGCGGAAAAGGAACATGGAGATCTTCGCCCATTCCAAAAAATGGCAAAGAGCCTCAAGGAAAACACTGCTGTCGTCAGTTTGGGCAAAGATTGGTCAATGGGCTTGAATGCATTCGCAAAGGTGGCAAAGACAGACAAGTCGATTTCATTCAAATTCGGATTCCTTGATAAGACTCCTTATGATGCCGCAAACATGGAAAAGCTCTCCAAGCTCCCAAGCAAGGCAGAGCTCATGGCAAAGATCATCGGAAGCATGAAGAGCCCAATCACGCATTTTGTCAATAACATCAAATTCCCCACACAGAAATTCGTCATGGTCTTGAACGCAAAGGTCAAGAAAGGATAAGCTGTAAATTGTTATTATTTTTACCATACCTAAAGGAGGTGATACACAATGGCTGAACTCAATGAAAAAATGCAAAAAATTGCAACAGAACTCGAAACATTAACAGTACTAGAAATGGCTGAACTTGCGAAATACCTCGAAGATAAATTCGGTGTAACAGCAATGGCAGCAGCAGCACCAGCAG
>CAZKKK010000076.1:0-3656 GCA_964553365.1 uncultured Gammaproteobacteria bacterium | reverse complement strand
CATAATACAAGAGGTATTTTATTCTGAGCTAGGCTATGGGAAGCCATGGCAGGATTTTAGTATTCCGCGGAGTAAGAATCGATAAGATATGATCCCATAAGGGAGAGCTGTACGGGTTTCTTTTGGGTAAATGCGACAGTGCCGCAGGACTCATAATCAACTCCGTTATTGGAGAGCGAATAGGCAACTTTCCCATTTTTGACTTTAGCTTTCAAGAACACATAGAGGTCATTATTGCCCGACGTCGTCTTCAGTATTTTTGTTAACGGTGTTTCATTGTCATGTGTGAGAGTGCATTCATTCATGTTTTTTCCTGCAAGTTTCATCGCAGTACCATTCAGGGACAAAAGCATTTCTTTTGCACGTTCCGGAATGAGAGAAATGATAATGCTCCCTTTCTGTATCGATGAGGGAGTGGTGAGCGAATAGTCTTCCAATCCGGGTGAGGCGGAAAACACATACGTCCGTTCCCCTATAGTCCGCAGACTAAGTGACTGGCTTTTGGTAGAAAAAACGTCAGACGTATATGCGGTAGTATTCTCTATCCAGAAACGATCGATATTGACCTCCGCAACGGTACCTGTCTGCGAGAGTATCGAAAAGGATTTATAGGTGATCGTTTTCCAATTCGGGATGGTTATCGCTATACGATTCCATCCCTCATGAATAAGGGGGGTGAGGTCATATTTTTTTTCTTGATCATTCCCCCCTTTGAGTGTAAGGGAAAAAGATGCAAGGGATGAAGGATTTTTTTTCTCCGCGACAAAGACACTGATATATCCGTTCGTATATCCGGGAGAGATTGCGCTATTTGTATTGCTTTGTATGGTGTTCGTCTGTCCATACCACGAACTTAGGGTGATGCTCGCTTTTCCTTCAAAGGTCCGTTCCGAATCATAGGAAAAGTTTCCCTGCCAACCCTCTCCATCCTCGAATCGTGCCAGTTCAATTGTCCTGTACTTGCTATATTGTTTTGAAAAGTCGACTGTATAGAACCGTGTCCGTTGTTCAAGAAGGTAAAGACCGAGGGAAAGGACCAAAAGAAGGATACCTACCTGCATAAGGAGCGGCTTGTACCTTTTCATCCGTTTCATACTGTTAACTGTAACAGATTCGATAGAGGAGTCAAGAACCGCGAGTCAAGGGAATTTGCATATTTTTTTGTTCTTTGTTTATGTTTAAATATCAATAGATATACATTTTTCATTTATCATATATCTATGAACAGAAAAGCGAATGGGATAGTTGGAGTGATGATAGCATTGGTCATCTTAGGCATTGTTGGCTTTCTGGGATCGCGACTTCTCAAAGGGACATCGACGGAAACTATAATTCCCACAAGCGCTCCGAATATCGGGGACATCGATCGAAGCGGTGTCGCTGATGAGTCAGACCGTATGATGATCCGGGGCCAGATGGGATGTGTAAAAGATCAGCCTTGTTGGAATAAAACCGTGGGGAAAACGAAAGACGGAGACAACCCTCTTTATACATTTGACTTAGACCTTGATAAGGATGGATCGATCACCCAGAAAGACATCGACTTAGTGAAGTGATATCATGAATTTGTAGAGCTTCATGTCACGCCCTCCCAGATCATGCTTATATCGTTCATTGCCACGTAGGAAGTCGAATGTCTTTTTTTTGCTTTCGATTGCCTGTTTGATGAGATTGGCGCAGAGAAGCAGTCCGGCACTGTAATATTTTTGTTTAGGATCATACCCGGAGTTATACAACAACAATTGTTCACTGTTTTCAAAGTAAAGGATGGACGCCGCTGGCTTATCTTCTCTATACAGAAACGCCAATTTCTGCTTCCATCCAGGTAAGTTTGCCGCGAGTAAATCCCTAAAGAAGTTTTTCATGGGGTCGCTCATGAACTGTTCTTTGCGAGTATCGGAAAGTTTATGGAGCGAAATAAATATATCAAAATCCTTTTCAGGGATGGGGTTTTCAAGTGTCTTAAATTCATGTGGTATCGTATCCAACCGCTTCCATTTCCTTTTCAGTTCCTTCCTGTCGGTTCGCTCAAGCGATTCAAGATAGAGATCCCATGTCGAAGGAATTGCGATAAAGGGAGCCACCTCTTGTTGTATGGGTGGATTCGTTGACAGTTCGGAAAGGACCCTGAAAAGCATGGAGTCTTCTCGGACGTAGTCAAACTGGACCGAATTGATATGATGATCTTTCTTAAGTATGTTGAGGTGTTTGAGCAAATTTTCTTTCGTTGGATTTTCAATATTACTATAATCAGTGAGTTCCTGTCCGTTTAAAACAGGTTTCATGCCGACAAAAACCGCCCGATTATCGGGCAATAATTCATATTCAGTATTTTCAATGAGTACACATGACTGTGTATCCGGGATGAAGTGCTTCTTGAACAAGTCTCGATATTCTTGGGATTGAAAGGGATAGTTCATTTTTTAATCCTAGTATAAATAGAGATAAATTGACAATGCGTATTGTTGTTGTGTGGGGAAAATAAGTTTGGTGGTGGTTGTTGGTACTAGTCATGGTGACTAGAGGAGATGACGAGGTCATCTCCAAAAACCAATTCAGCCAATGTCGAAAGACACGGCCACCAAACTTGTTTTCGGGAGTCTAGGCGGAGGGTTGATATGATTGATTGTTAGACAGACTAACCGGCTAGCGAACGCCAAACAGGCTAAAGACGCCTGAGGTTATCGTTAGCCACCCATGACTCAAGTTCCGAGCCACAGGGTGAGCCCGCAGATAGTTCGCGGTCTCGGGACCAACCACCGTGTGATACAGGTAGTTGACCTTGTCGAACCCAGGGATTACGGACAGCATCCAGTTGCGGACAGTTCTCAAAGTCGAGATCTGCCCATGGTCAAGGCCACTGGCCGAAGCGACGAAGCAGCAGCAATCAGCCACTGCCGGTTCGCCATAGGCATTCTGGCATTCCCCGCCGTCATTTCCACCTGGGCGTTGTGCATCCCAATCGTAGGGTCCTTCTTTGCACCCTCCAATGGTCAGCGGCGCGGTGGTGAAAGCCATGACGGAGCTCGCGACAGCGAGCAGCGCAATAAACAAGCCGAATCGAACGACATACTTCTTGATCTTTTTCATCTTTTCATCTCCCTTAAACGTCAGCTCCTCCTCCTCAAAACCTCCGTAATGAAAAAAAAGTTTTTTTCCAATACGGAGATCTTGAAGCACGAAAGAGAGACTAGAGAAATATAAGATTCATCATATTTCCTCTTCACTCAAAGATTATCAAGGTGCATGACGCCTGTTGCGGTACAAGCTAAAGTACCACTCATCGCCCGAACCAATCTCCGAAGATACGTTTTACCCAATGAAGAGCTATTCTTCTTGGGTTTTTTTTGTATCCTCTCCTCTCACGAGGACCTTACTATTATACTATAAGATAGTATATTTTTCCACTGTATATGGCTAAATAGCTTCAAAAGAGCCAAATGAGATATAAATATAAGGATAGCATAGGAAGAGCCCCAATTCAGGCAATCTTGATCTTTTCGTAGCATTCTTTCGTGCCTATGTCGTGATAATAGCCTGTGCCTATGTTGTAGGCATAGACAGCCTCATTTTTGACTGCCCAGGAAATGAAGTTACCGGGCGCATCAGCATTGTTTCCTTCCAAATATGAGGCTATAAGGGGCAACTTTAGCTTG
>CAZKKK010000075.1:0-3672 GCA_964553365.1 uncultured Gammaproteobacteria bacterium | reverse complement strand
ATGGCTTTCCCAGCAATCGCGCTTGCGGTGGGTTTGGGTGTCGGGCTCATCATCGAGTCGACCAAGACATTCATGCATCGCGTGTTTACCATCCCCATAATCATCGTCATTTTTTCCGCTTCGTTCCTTTTCTCCTGGTATCAGGTAAAGGGGTATTATGTGATCCCCCAGGATTTGCTTCTCATGGCAAAGATAATCCAGACATTCACGAAACCTACCGACAAAGTAATCGCGGACAGGATGGGAGATACGACACTCCTCTATCTGGCAGACAGAAAAGGCGCACCTCTCCTGTATCGGGAACCGGAGGAAATGAAAAAGATGGGATACAAATATATACTGACCGACAAACGGGAAATCATCAATAAATTGCTTCTGCTCAAGTTCGAAAAATTATTCGAGAACAATCAATTCGCACTGTTTGCGCTATGAAGATCTTGATGCTCACTCCGTACGTGCCCTATCCTCCTGCTTCGGGTGGACAGATTCGTACGCTCAATCTGCTTAAATACTTGAGCATCAACAATGAGATAACGCTCATCTCACTTTATAAAAACGATAGGGACAAACAATATATCCCCGCCCTGAAAAACTACTGTAAGAATATCATCCTCTGTAAGCGCCCTGAAAAACCGTGGCAATTACGGACAATCTGGAAGGCATTGACTTCATCCGATCCATTCCTTATCGTACGAAACTATTCAAATGAAGCAAAACAAGCGGTGGATTCCGTTTTGAAAAACGAAAAGTTCGATGTGATCCATGCGGAAACGTTCTATATCATGCCTCATATAAAAAACACTTCCACCCCTATCTTTTTGGTCGAACAAACCATCGAATACAAAGTGTATCAACATTTCGTGAACTCACTCCCATTTTTCATTCGTCCCTTGTTCATGATGGATATCATGAAACTTAAAAGGGCAGAGAGATTTTACTGGAAAAAGGCATTACTGGTGGGTGGAGTATCGGAGGCAGACAGGAAGGAAATCCGTTCGCTTGAACCATCGATAAATCCTGTCATCATCCCCAACTGTGCGGGAGATGAAATGTTCGTGGAAAAATTGGTCCCCAAAAATCTGAAGAAGCCAACCATCCTTTTCATCGGGAATTTCGATTGGCTCCAGAATACTGAAGCGGTAAAGATCCTGGCAGAAAAGATCGCGCCGATCATCCATAAGAAAATCCCTGAAGCCCGGATTCTAGTCGCAGGACAGAACGCGAATGTAAAGCTTCCGATCAAGAGCGGAAATAATATCGAGGTGATCAGTTTGGCCCAAGATGATTCCGAAACGGTGCTTCGTCTTTATAAAAGCTCAACCCTTTTCATCGCTCCAATTTTTGGACCTGGAGGGACACGGCTGAAGATACTTGCGGCGATGGCGAGCGGGCTTCCGGTCATTTCCTCACAAACGGGGGTCGAAGGGCTCAATTTGGATGATGAAAAACATGTCCTTATCGCAAATACCCCAGAGGAATTCGTTGAACAAACGATGAGGATCTTGAAGGATGAAAGATTGTATGAGTCCATCCGCAAATGTTCATATGATCTGGCAGTGAAGGAATATAGCTGGAAATTCATCGCGAAGAAGTTGGAAATCGTCTACAAACAAATAAAAAAATCATGAATATCGGCATTGATATCTCACAAGTCGCATACGAAGGAACAGGTGTGGGAAGGTTCACGGCTGGACTCATCGAGACCATCCTTGAATGTGATAAGACGAATAAGTGGACCTTCTTTTTTTCTTCGTTTCGAGGAAGGATTGATGAGGAACTCCTCAAGAAAATAAAGCGGTCATCCCACCGATTCGTCCGCCTTCCTTTTTCGCCAACGATGCTTTCTTTTTTATGGAATACGCTGCATATCGTCCCCATAGAAACGTTTACGGGTCCCCTGGACGTATTCATCTGTTCTGACTGGACCGAACCCCCATCCGCCTGTAGAAAAGCAACCATCGTGCATGATTTTGCCTACATCCGCTACCCTGAAACCGTGCATAAGACGATTCTCGAAACACAGAAAAAAAGGATGGACTGGGTAAAGAAAGAATCCACCTATATCATCACGCCATCGAAAGCCACGCAGGCAGACGTTTCTTCACTTCTCTCAATTCCACTCAGTAAAATCACGCCTTTGTATTCAGGGGTAGTTATCGAAAGACCTTCAAAAACCACTTTGGACGATGTTGCAAAAAAATACAATCTGACGAAACCATTCATTATGTCAGTCGGCAAGCAAGAACCACGGAAAAACATTTCTCGCCTTATAGATGCCTTTACTATGATGAAAAAGGATGATTGGGACTTGGTCGTGGTGGGACCGAGTGGATGGGATGAAAAAAATAACCATGATGCGTATAAATCAGTCAAGTTCACTGGCTACGTCACAGAAACCGAACTGCATGCTCTTTATGGACTTTGCCAATTTTTCGTGTATCCGTCCCTTTGGGAAGGATTCGGGTATCCTGTCATTGAAGCGATGATGCACAAAAAAGCAGTTGCCGCTTCTCGCAACTCTTCGCTTGTTGAGTTAGTTGAAGGACAAGGGGTATTATTCAATCCATCATCCATTGATGAGATATCCAATGCGCTCACAACACTGATGGATGACATCCGACTCAGATCTGCACTCGCTGAAAAAGGATATACCTATTCCCAAGCGTTTACGTGGAAAAGGTATTACGAGGGATTGATGAATGTATTTGGTGCCCATGCATAATATATGAAAAAAATAATTATCGGGATTGACGGAAATGAGGCCAATGTCGATCATAAGGTGGGTGTATCCGTATACACCCTTCATCTGTTGAAATACTTTCAGGCGCATGCGTCTGAAGACGTACGGTTTATCGTTTATCTCCGAAAAGAACCTTCCTGCGAACTTCCCTCCTCAACGGAATTCTATTCCTATAAAGTCGTTTGGGGTCCAATGATGTGGTCCCCATTATTCCTCCCTCTCCATCTGTGGATTTATATGCTCCTCGGAAATGGATTGCATGTATTCTTTTCACCCGCCCATTATATCCCCCGCTTCTGTCCATTCAAGACAGTGGTGACGATACATGACCTTTCCTATCTCTACTTCCCTCATGAATTCCTCAAAAAAGATCTGTATCAACTCAAGAACTGGACTGAATATGCCTTGAGGAATGCAGCGAAAATAATCGCCGTTTCCAAAACCACGAAAAAAGACATAATCCATGAATATGGAATTCCGGATGAAAAAATAACAGTGATTTACAACGGATTTACACACATAAAAGAACTAACCACTAACCACCAAACACTAACCACTAACTATCCCTACTTTCTTTACGTCGGGACATTGCAACCGAGAAAAAACCTGAGCGTACTCATCACCGCTTTTTCCCGATTCCATAAATCACATCCGGAATTCAAGCTTGTGCTCGCGGGAAAAAAAGGGTGGTTATATGAAAGCATATTCAAGCAGGTTGAGGAGAGCGGCCTAAAAGATACTATCCTCTTCCCTGGATTCGTATCGGAAGAAGAGAAAAATCATCTCTACAAGAAGGCAACCGCTTTCGTCCTTCCTTCTCTCTACGAAGGGTTTGGCATCCCCCTTCTTGAAGCGATGGCACATGGATGTCCGGTGATATCATCATTCAGCTCAAGCTTGCCCGAAATCGGGGGGGAGGCTTGCCTTTATTT
>CAZKKK010000074.1:0-3736 GCA_964553365.1 uncultured Gammaproteobacteria bacterium | reverse complement strand
CGGCGGGGTTGGTGAAACGTTACTATCACACTTAACCCGCCCTTACGGGGGTAATAAGTCTGACAATAAGAACTGATAAGTTACTCTTCATAGCACTAGTTAGTATAAATCATATACCTATTTAAATCAAGTATTAGATTATCTCTTCTTTTCTTTTCCGTACGAAGGTTATCCACTCCTCCACTACCTCAAAGATAAGCTTGAACGGCGCTTCGATAAGGAAGTCCAGGATGAAAATCATGAAATTAAGGCGGGCCAAACCTCCACTGAAGAATTTTCCGAGTGAAAGGATAGGCATGAAGAAAAAGTCCACTACTGGGGTGAATACTCCCTCTTTTTCCGCAAGGTGATACTCATTCACTATCTGTTTTACTCTATAGGAGAAAAACGTGACCAAGCACACAAAGAAAATAAAGATGGCGATGCTGATCATATTAAAATTAAGCAACATCAACCCTTCATAAATTAGAGTGAGCGTAACAATAAACGTAAGGGAGTAAAAAACAGTAAAACCAAAGATAAGAATGGGTTTGCGTTCTCCGGCTTTTTTTGGCATATAGGAAATGTTCGTCTCAAAAGCTGTGTCCGCATCAATCACCTCCACAATTCTCTGAAATATGTTTTTTGTGTTCTCTTCTCCGGGGATTTTGAATATCGATACTATGAAAAGCATAAGGATGGGCGGAAAGAGGGTGTTAATGCCAATTGAGCTCATGTTGACATCGCCATAAAGCCATTTCGAGACAGGGACTTCGAGAATGAGGGCAAAAAGCATTTTAGTAAGAAAAACGTAGATAAAACTTCGAATGGCAAGCGTACGAACGCGCGCATTAAGCTGGTGATATTTTTCGCGGCAAGTTTCATCAACCTGTTTCCAGAGTTGTACCTTGTCCGAAAGGATAGCCTCCGCATCCGCTCCTTTTTCCTTCAATATACTGAAAAGAACGAGGAATGGAGGAAGTTGTTTCCTTGTGAACCGCGTAAGACTTTCCACGTAACGGTTCGTGACCGTTTCATCTATTTTTTTGAATATGGCTGGGGCTTTTCCGGCAAAGGTATCAAGCTCCTTGTCCGAATAGGTCTGGATTGGTTTATAGAAGGTGACAAAAAGGTGATATCTCTGGTAGGGTTGATCGCTTTTTCTGAATGATTTTTCAAGGGCTGCCAAGAAATAGGCATCTTTTTGATCCTCAGAAAGGCCTTCTATTTTTATTTTCTTGCGGAGCACCTGATATATGAAGAACATGTAGTTTGAAAACCTACTCGCATTCTCCGGGGAAAGTGTCTCTTCTATTTCACAGGTTATCAGATCCATGATGAATTCACTTAAGAAGTGCTGTACATCAAGATCTCGCCCGGTGATGATTTTGCGCTTCAGCTTGAGATATCTGTCTAGGATGAGTTGGATGTCAATAAGTTCCTTCCCCCCCAGTGACCCATTTGCAAAATAGCGGGCCCAAAGAAGTTCACGAAGGACGTTTTCAGCCTCGTGCTTCCCATCGGGATTAAGGGTAAGACGCCGGCTAAGGATGCGCTCGATGGCGGCACGACGGATGAGATGATCTTCGCGATATTCGACCGCATTTCGGAGTTTTTCATATACCAAAGCAAAAAATGAAACGGCCTGGGAAACCGCTATTTTCGAGAGTTCATCAGGCCTTGAACGTTTCTTCAGTTGTCTTAAACTGCCCAAAAGGGCATGCGTAAAACTAGAGAGCGTGATTGGCTGGGGCTTTTCGACTATAGTGTCCTGAGGCTCTTCCATAGACCTATATTATACCATTTTTGGGGTAAAAATGGCTGGGAATTAGAGATTGATCAAAATCGACTTGATATCGGTTATATGTTGCTTGGAAGCCCAAATAAGGAGTGAATTTGAGCCTATTTTGGCCAGTTCTTCAGAATATCCAGCCTCAGTGAGAAATAGCTTGTGGGGTGCCAAATCAGTTATATTTTTTATGGAATAGGGGGTTTCTATGGCTGTATTGATGGAAATATCCACCACACCCAAGGGTAAATAAGGCACTAGATAGCCTGCCGTTACCCGTACACGGTAGCACTTCTCAGCTATAGCCTTGAAAAGGTCAAGTTTCCACAAGTGAGTCTTTCCCGATGTGGGCCCCAAATCAAAGTGGACTATTGAGCTTGAGAGTGGCGTCTGGGCCCGTTTAGTAATCTTACAATCGTTGACGTATGAGCCTTGGTCTTTGATTGCGTGGAAAAGCTGCTTCGAGATGGGGTTATAGATGAAGCTGATTATTGGCTCACCACCTTTGAGAAGCGCTACTTGGGTGAAAAAAAGAGGTACCTGTGTGGCAAAATATTTCGTTCCATCAATGGGGTCGATTGACCAATTATATTCGCTGTGCATGTCCGTTTTACCTTCTTCCACGATGAATCCCGCTTGAGGAAGGACCTTATAAAGGCACTTCCTTAGATACTCCTCCACTTCTTCATCTGTCTCTGTCACGATATCTCGTTCATCCTTGAGATGGGAAACCACCTTGTGGCTATCCCATGCCTGGGTTATTATCTCCCCTGCCTGCAGGATGAGAGGTTTGACGTCATTGGAAATGGACTGTAAATCGAACATATTAGTTCAATGCATCGGTATTGACGCCTTTTGACATGTTAACATCCTTAACATCTTTCAGCGTTTTTGCGACGAATCTCTTTAACTCATCATACTTTTCCTGTGTCTTCGCCTCAAATTTGGCGGTAAGATAGGGGCCATTTTGGCTTGCTCGGATGACGAACATATTTCCCGGCAAATCCATGCGAATTCCATCTATTTCCGTGAATGTCGCAGTGGGATACTGCGCCTTTACCTTATCCCCTATTTCCTTCGAAACGGTTTTGAATTTAGTCGCGTCAGGACAGCCCACTTTTATTTCAGGACTTGAAATATAGGGTGGCAACTCATTGACAGCGTCCTTCAGGGATTTCTTGACTTTGGTCAGATAGGAAAGAAGACGCAAACTCGCCATTGCACCATCATCGTGACCATAAAAATTGTCCACAAAGAAAAAATGCCCCGAAAGTTCGCCGCCGAAAGGGGCATGCTCTTCTTTCACTTTTGCCTTGATGAATGAATGTCCCGTAAGCCACATGATAGACTGGCCCCCGGCTTCCTTGATGACATCGTCTACCTGCTTTGAGCAGAGGACGTTATAGACGATTTTCGCGTTAGGAAGGGATGAAATGATGTCTTTCGCAAAAAGGGATACTAGTGTATCATTCCAAAGCATTCGTCCATCTTCATCAACGACACCGATTCTATCCCCATCCGTGTCATATGCAAAACCTAAATCCGCTTTTTCCTTGATCACTCGTTTTCCGAGTCGCTCCAAGACTTCCTTTTCTGTAGGATCTGCAACTCCAACGGGAAATGTGGGATCGGGAGTTGTGTTTTGTTCTATCACTTCACAACCTGCCTCCCGTAGGATAGTGGGCAAGAATATACCAGTTGTCGCAGCACAGGAATCGACGACGACCTTGAAATGCCCCGTTTTATTGACTCTTCTTTTCAAATCAGCCTTATAAATAGGGAAAACGTCCTCCTTAATTATCTTTCCTTTCTCTCCTGAGGCATAAAAGTCACCAGACTTCACCAAGTCCCTGAATTCTATTATCTCGGAGGTGACCATCGTTTCCGAAAACCCAGTGCCGAATTTGAAACCGTTGAACTCCTTTGGATTATGGGAAGCGGTTATCATTACCATACCGCGTGTTCTGA
>CAZKKK010000073.1:1964-3942 GCA_964553365.1 uncultured Gammaproteobacteria bacterium | reverse complement strand
CCCTTAAGCGGGCTAACTATGAGATTACCCATAGAACGAAGGAGTCATCGGTATTTCCATCCTGGTTTAGGCCATCTCCTCAAGCTAAACAGGTGTTTTTTTGGCATCCTCACGAGGCACGGAATGAGAACATAAGCCCCTAACCACTAGTCACCAATGGAGTGATATTGTATACTCATGGTCTATGAATCAAAAACAAGTCCTTTTTTCAACCCTTGCAGTGATCGCGCTTTTCGGTGGATTGTTCGGTGTTTACAAATTACTGGGAGCAGGACCTGATGAATCATTGCTCGCAAAAATAAAGAGTGAGAAACCTCCAGAAAGAACCATGTGGAACGGGGGAGGGGCTCCCCATACCCTCACCGTCTTCAGTGACTTCCAGTGTCCTGCCTGTAAGGTATTTCATGAATTCCTCTCGACCTTCGAAGCATCGACAAGTCCCCATTTAGATATCACAAAAAAGACCACATTTGTTTTCCGTTATTTCCCTCTGTACCAGATCCATGAACATGCCTTCCCCTTAGCATACGCCGCAGAGGCAGCTGCCCGTCAGGGAAAGTTCGAAGCGATCGCTACTCGATTTTTCGCAGACCAAGTAAAGCTTGAGGGAGTGAAAGATTTGAATCCCTACCTTGCCGAGGTCGCGAAAGACCTGAAGCTGGACGAAAAAAAGTTCGTTGCGGACATGAAAGATGCGGGCTTGCAGAATATCATCCAGAATGATCTGTCATTAGGGGAAAGTCTTGGTGTGAATTCCACTCCCACATTTTATCTTGATGGAGAAAAACTCGAAAGCATGGCACCGGCAAATTTGCTGAAGGTACTCAAGGATCTCAAATGAATTCAGGAAAGAAATGGGATAAGGGCTTTTACGACGTTTGCGTGAGCCGCTAGGAATGAATACTGCTTGACTGGGTCAGTGTAGTCTACCTGTATTTCATTTCCCTTGAGATCCGCGAAGATGCCTCCGCTTTCCTTGACGATAAGATATCCAGCTGCCACATCCCACACAAATCCCCGAAAGCTTAAAGTGATATATGATGCATTTTCCGTATCACAGAGCTGGACAAGATCCAAGCAAATCGACCCGTTTATGCGGACTCCGCGAATTACGGGGAATAATTTTTCGATTAATGAAA
This sequence comes from uncultured Gammaproteobacteria bacterium, assembly GCA_964553365.1. GTDB lineage: Bacteria > Patescibacteriota > Microgenomatia > UBA1406 > GWC2-37-13 > JAKBEU01. The sequence continues at coordinate 2,803 of CAZKKK010000073.1, read as the reverse complement.
AAAAACGTTCACGGAATTTTTTATGTGAAGAAATATAGGTGAATATCACGCAGTTTTCCAGCAGCTCATCTTTCACTATGAGTTTGATGGGGGACTGCCCTTTTACTATTTTGAAAGCGCCTTTCCCTGCCACAGCGTAATAAAGAGTGTCCCTGCTTGGCCAATAGATGGCGCCATCCTTTACCACTCCGTCCTCCGCATGAGCGATGGAAATGGAAAAATAATCCAAGCCTGATGCGAAGTTGTTCGTTCCATCGAGTGGATCGATGATGAACGTGTGTTTCGTCCCTTTTGTCTCCAGATTTTCTTCTCCGATGAAACCGATCTCATTCTCTGGTATTCCTCTCTGTATCATCGCCTCAGTTATCATTTTTTTGATGAATGCCTGGCTTGATGTGTCCGCTTCAGTCACAAGGTTTTGATGGGATGTCTTACGGGTTATGTGGGATTCCTTATGGAAATAGGAGAGCACGACGCTTCCAGCACCTCGTGCAGCTTCTTCAAGGATTGTCATCATATACATCATAGTATAGTGTATTTCGGCCATCTCAATGTCTCCAGCCTCGTAAAGGTGATGAAATAGACTGATATGACGCTCTGATGCGGTTATCTGCGGGAATTATTTATGTAATCTGGAAGAGGCAAGAACATGGAAGAGAATTAATAGGGGAAACGAGTGGGGGAATGAGATGACAGGGTAGGAGAATAGCCACTTAATTTGTAATTTAAAATTAAAAATTTGAAATTAGATTGTGAGCCGGGCCCCCTCTTTTGAGCCTGGCTGACGTCGTAAAAGATACATTATACGACGTTATGCATATCCTTCTCTTTGCGGGAAT
>CAZKKK010000073.1:0-1864 GCA_964553365.1 uncultured Gammaproteobacteria bacterium | reverse complement strand
GATACTCCCGGGAGTATACGTCGCTTTTAGCGCGTTATATCAATCCAAATTAACTGTTTTGAGGCTAGTTTGCAGGCCTAACTATATCACTCTGTATCATACTTTAGACCGACATCTCGCTCCAAAAGTGGTGGATCGTGGCTAGATTAAGGATAGGTTATCCACATTCCCCTGGGGGGTGGGCCGCTCATGGGTTATGGCTAGTGGCATATGATTACTGAGACACAAGTATGGTAGTACTCGGTACTACTGCCAGGAAGCAAGACGATTCATAATGTTCACGAACGTTTAGAATATAGTCCTATAGTAAATTAATTATTATAGGATACTATAGGATATAAATACTATAGGTCATATTGTTCACGTCCGTGAAATTGTTACTCCCCTCTCCCCCGCTGCCTTGTCGGGCCTCATTTATGGAGGGTTACCAGCTTATAGAAAGATATAAAATAGCAAGAATCACGATAAGGATCGTTGCGTATTCGCGAATGCTATGCTTGAATAACCGGTCATCAAGATGAAGGTGTGTCAAGCCTGCAATGCTGTAATACAAGACAGCGAGCACGAGTGCGAAGATCGACTCCTGAAGGGGGATAAATGAGAGGAAAATGGCACCTTCAGCCACGAGTAAGCCAGTGAGCCATGCGTGATTGAGCACTTCCTTGCGCACATGCATATCGAGGCGAATGCTCCAATACAACTGTAATGACATTGCAAATGCGAGAATGCCGAATATCATGGCGTTTGCCAGGAATCCCCAATGGAACGAGGCAAGGACATTCCCCAGCAGAAAGAAAACCATCGTCTGGATAAAGTAGTTCACCGAAAAGCCTGCACGATACAGTTGAAGGTTCTTTTCTACTCCCACATTGAAAATATTGGAGGATAGGAGCACCGCATACATGCTTATTCCATAGATAAGGATAAATGGTATGCGCGTAAGCCATCTCACGGGAAACAGGAAGTAAAATAGATACATCGCGACTGAAAGTAAGATGGGTACCAGAAATAGCATATACCATTCGATCTTTTCGATTCCTTCATACAGCGAGAAGAATGTGGCTCCATAACTCGCCACTACGAGAAGAGGGATGAATATGACAGATTTATCGAAAAAGAAAAAGGTCGAGAAAAGAACAAGAAGCGTGAGGCTCACTGTAGATATCACAAAACGGATTCGTTTTTCTATTATCATGTTGTTTTATTCAAGATTGCTAAAAACAGTATGGACATCGGGTATTTCCTCTATGGCTCCTGCAAGCTCTATGACGTGCTTCGCCTCAATTTCGGATGGAACCTGTACTGGACTGAGCGGTCGATACTCCACATCGAATCGCTTCGGATGAAGGGAACTTCCCAAAGCAGCTTTTGCCTTCCCAAAATGATCGAAGGGGAAAAACACTGTGATGCTTCCCTCTCCTTCCTCTATATCATATGCATCTAGGGCTTGGCCAAACTCAAATATCACATCTTCCCCTGAACTTGCCAAATCAAATTGCATAACGGCACATTTTTGGAAGAGGTATCCAACAGAGCCCTGATTCCCCATTTTACCTCCCCTTTTCTCAATAACGCCTTTTACCTCATTGTGAGTTCGTGTAGGATTATCCGTCGCGCAGAGTATCATATACCCTACCCCGTGCGGCCCGAAAGCCTCATATACCACTTCCTTTAATTTTGATGAGTCTGGTCCATGTCCTTTTTCGATAGCTCGTTGGATATTTTCCTTTGGCATGTTCGCTGCGTGAGCTTTATCTATGGCGAGACGAAGTTTGAAGTTGGCTTCTGGATTGGTTATTCCACCGCCTTCCACAACTGAGAGAGTTATTATGCGAGTTATTTTTGCGAAGATTGTCCCTTTCAC
>CAZKKK010000072.1:0-3968 GCA_964553365.1 uncultured Gammaproteobacteria bacterium | reverse complement strand
TGTTGATACTCGTATCCTCAACACTTGTTTATATGCTCCTTTACACATTTATCCCCCACATTCACCTCAAAAAATGCATCCAAGCGAGTATGCATGGCACTCATATTCCTCTCTTTGTCGTTGTCTTGCTTTTTTCGCTCTTTCCTTCAGCGATAAATATTCTCACTATCGCCGCCTCTCTTATTTTTGTCTTTACCCTCGTTTCAACCTACGAAATGTATAGTAAAGGGGGAACTCACCGTAAGGGACGATAAAAATGCGATCGGAGACGGCAATATTCGCAATCTGGATCTTCGCATGTCTTATCCCAGAATGAAAGCGAAAGAATCGAATCCTTCATGTCATGTATATTTTGAATAAGCTCCTTCACTTCACTTTCTTCTATAGTGAAAGATTCGCTTTTTATCTCCCCCTCGAACGCTGACTCAACGAATTCAATGACTCCCTCAGTCATTTTGTACTGGCCTTTTTTATACAACGATAAAAGAAGTTTATAAAAGACAAGCTGTCGGTAATAATCCTTATTCTGGACTTGAGTCCCTCCCAGAAGGGCATTCCTGCTTTTTGCCTTGCCGGTTTTGAAGTCATAGACCACTACGGAATTGTTCTTTTTAAGAACAATCATATCTATTTTCCCGTTGATCGAGATGTCCGTATCGAGATATATGTTGGGGATAACCAACTCAGATTCGCGCTTCAAGTCCCAATCCTTCATGCATTTTTGATAATAGGAACTAATGATCCGTGATCCCTTTTCGGATAATGCAAAAAGGTCTTTTTCTGAAGCGGAATAATGCGTGATTGATTCATTAAAATAGTCAAGTAGCTCCGCCTTCCCCCACAAAATATTTTTTTTCTTTTGGGCTATATATTCACGTATCGTATCGTGTACTGCGGTTCCCAAAAGGAGATAATAACCCCTCACATCCGGAAGACGAATGAGGTTGCGGAATAGATAGCGCCATGGACAACTCATGAAATTATTCAGCGCACTTACCGATATGCCGTTATGGAGGAAAAGTGAGCGGATATATTCCTGCATTTCCGCTTTATCAAAGAAATCCGGTTCCTGTTTTTGGGGAACGAGCTGAGCACTGATTCTTTTCCTTGCGCCATCGGGATATTCCTCATTAAATTCTTTGTGGATGAATTCGGCAGGGATCTCAAAAATGAATCGGGATGGCAACTGTTCTTTTCCCTCTTCATTTTGTGCGCTATAGGAGAGAAAAAGCTGCTTTTTCGCGCGGGTTACGGCAACATAAAAAAGTCTTCTTTCTTCCTCTATCTGCTCTTCTTTTTCTTGAGTGAGCTCTATACGGGAGAGATACTTCCAGGGAATATGGATGAGTGAGGATTGACCTCTTGCATTTCCCCAATACGAGTCCGTCGCTCTTGGAATATATACATATTCGAACTCCAATCCCTTCGCTTTGTGGGCTGTCGTTACGAATACGCTTCCGGCTTTGCGTTTCATGATCTTAATATGTGGTGCGATTGCATGTTCCTCAAGAAGATCCAAATATTCCAGATATTCTTTCAGGCTTAGCTGATGATTTTTCCGTTGCAATTCCTTTATATCCTCATAGAGGACATGGAGTTTCTCCAATATCGCAAGTGAATTATATTCCTTGAGGATATGTTCCATGATGCCAGATTCCTGCAGCAGCTCGACAAAGAATTCGTCGATACTTTCATTTTCAGACCTTTTTTTCCAATCGATTAATGTGTGAATGGTCTGAGCAAGCGATTTCGGTTCCTTAACTCCTCGGATATATTCCCAAAGGGATATCTTGTTTTTGTGCGCTTTCTGAATCGTAGTAAAAACATCAAGGGGGTTCAGGGGAAATATATCCATCAAAAGGATCCTGGAAAGAAACGTCTCTTCCCCTACAAAATATATCGCCCGCAGGAGCGAGAGGATTTTCTGTATATATTTGTCGGAAAAAACAGATTCATCGGTGGAAATCAGTGAGGGAATATTATTTTTTTCAAGGACATCCGCCAAAGCGAGCAAATCTGCGTTTTTTCTCATTATCACCGCCATTTGATCATACGTCGTGCCATTTTCATGGAGTTTCAGTATTGACTGAGCCAATTCGAAAAATTCCTGATGAGGATTACTGTTCTTAAGAAGATGTATCGCCACTTCCGGAAAGTGAGCTTTTGCGGTTAACCGGGTCTTGCCCGAAATGCTTTGAGTGTTGTTTTGAATGATGGCATGTGCAGAATCCAGGATTTTTTGTGTTGACCTGTAATTTTCCTCAAGTGAAATCAAGGTCGCGCGAGGGAATGTCTTTTGGAAATAGAGGAAGTTTTCAAGGGATGCTCCTTGGAATCGGAAAATGGACTGTTTTTCATCCCCCACGACAAACAAATTGGGGAAATCATCGATACTGCATATATATTCAATGATGGTGTTTTGGGCATTATTGGTATCCTGATGCTCATCAACGAGTATGTATTGGTAGGTTTCACGTATTTGTGAAAGGAACTCCTCGTTTCGTTTGAAAGCCTGCACCACTTCGATGATCATGTCGTTGAAGTCATACATTTTCCTTTCCTGCATCTTCTGTTGATAGAGTTCAAAAACCCGTGCAAATTCCTTGTTCTTCTCGATGTGTTTTATTTCATCCATCGCAAACCCCTTCATCTTTCCCTTATATTTTCCCTTCATGTTGATGAGGTCGTCCCGTTTTTCAAAATCGCTCTTCCATTGTTCAATCGCTTCCTTGAATTGAACTGGATTCACTCCCTCTTTCTTTAGGGATGACAGGGCGGATCGAATGGGGTGAAAATAATAAGCGGGATCGCCTTGAGGTCGTAAATACACGAATGATTCACCCTCGACTATCTCTTGTATCATCTGAATTTCCTCAAGCGCGCTTATCGGCATATAGGATGCCAGATGATGGAAAACATCGAAATGTTTCTGGATCAATTCATTGCAGAATCCGTGGAACGTGTTTATGTGCACCCGGAAAGCATCAGGACCGATGAGTGCACTTAATCGTTCCTTCATTTCTGCTGCTGCATTTTCCGTAAAGGTGAGCGCAAGGATATTCTCTGGATTCACCTGGGTTTTCAAAAGGATGTTGGCTATGCGGAGGGTAAGTATCTGCGTTTTTCCCGTTCCGGGCCCCGCAACCACCATGACAGGTCCTTCGATTGTATCAACCGCCTGTTTTTGTCGGTCGTTCAATACTGTATAGGCTTTTTGAAATGATGACATTAGGAGTATTATACTGCGGTATAATACACACATGCCAGAGAAAAGTGAATGCCATCCTCTTTTGGGGCGGATGTTTGATTTAAGCATCCCTGTATTGTCATGGTTTTTAATCACCCTTCCGCTTTGGCTTTCTCCTTTTCATCCCGCGCTCGTCGCCTATTTCATAATTGCATTCGACCTTTATTTTTTATATAGCTGTTTGGAAACTGTTTACTACAGTACGCTTTCATACCATTTATTGCATACATTCGAAAAGGTTTCCTTTCATTCGCTCATAAAACAAGAGGCAAAAAACACGGAATGCATTACCCATTTCATTATCATTCCGAATTACAAAGAACCTCTTTACAAACTCAAGCAAACCCTCGACCACCTGGTCGCAAATGATTATCCCTTCAAAAAAATCATTTTGGTTTTGGCGTTCGAAAAGAGGGAACCGGATACATCTGATAAAGCTCTTACTATAAGAAAAGAGTATGGATATTTTTTCGCCGATGTCATGGAGTCCTATCATGTTCTCCAACCGCACGAGGAAGCGGGAAAAGCGAGCAACCAAACCGCAGCAGCACGTCTTATAACGTCATATGTCCAGGAGAGGAATCTTGATCCGAAGGAAGTCATATTGACGATTTGTGACGCTGATAGCGTGCTCCCCGTCAATTACTTTTCCTACCTCACCCATTCATTCGTGCATGATAAAGACCGCATTTTCCACTTCTATTGGGCACCGGTTCTCCTC
>CAZKKK010000071.1:1631-4068 GCA_964553365.1 uncultured Gammaproteobacteria bacterium | reverse complement strand
GAGTTGTCGGAGGAAAAAAAGAAACTCATCGATTTTGTCGTTGATGGAGGGAAATTGCCACGGAATAAACCCTCTACCATAATCGACCTCACGGGAAGTTCTCTTCAACTTCTTAGAAAAGGTGATGTTCTCCCCAAATCGGAGCATGGCTTTACTTCGAACAGCGCACATGAAACAAAAAAAATAGCATCCTTCTTGGCGGAAAAATATGCCCCTAAATGCAGACAGAAACCTGTCGTATTCATCGTGGAAGGGGAGATGGGAGTGGGAAAGACCGTATTCGCGCAAGGTTTGGGGGTTTTCCTGGGGATTCAGGACGTCGTATCCCCTACCTATGTTGTCTACTACGAATATCCCACGGATAAGGACGCAGTGAAAATGTTCCTCCACGCCGATCTGTTCAATGTGGAGGAAAGCGAGGAGTTCGCCCATCTTGGTCTTGAAGGATACTTCAAAAAAAACACGATGATCTGCATAGAATGGGGAAACAGGATTGGCCCCCTATTCGAATACATAAAAAAAGCATCCCATGTCGTGATGGTCGAGATGTCCTATGAAACGGAAAAAAGCAGGACGATACAAGTTAAGGACTTGGAAGAATGAATATCCTCGCCATCGACACTTCATGTGATGAAACAGCGGTTGCCGTGACCTGCGGAAGATGGATTTTGTCGAATGTCATCTATTCACAGGTCCTTCTCCATCAAAAGTGGGGAGGAGTGGTCCCTCTTCTTGCGAAGCGTGCGCACGAAGAGCGGATCGGCGGTGTAGTGGAGTTAGCAATGAAGAAATCACATCTCTCATGGGAACATATCGATGCGATTGCGGTAACGCAGGGCCCGGGGTTAGCAATTGCGTTGGGAGTGGGAATCCAAAAGGCGCAGGAACTCTCCCGCATATACGATAAACCATTGATAGGGATAAATCATTTGGAGGGACATCTCTATTCGGTTTTCGCCCAAAACAGCAAAGGCAATCCTGAAAGGGAAATCCAGTTCCCCTATCTTGCGATGATCATTTCCGGTGGACACACGGAATTTGTTTTGTGGAAAAATCATCTTGAATATCAAGTTTTGGGTGCAACACTAGACGATGCGGCAGGAGAAGCGCTCGATAAGGCGGGCAAGTTGTTGGGGTTGGGATACCCGGCTGGGGCAGTGATAGAACGGCTTGCGGAAAAGGTCCGTAACGTCGACCCTTACACGTTTCCCCGGCCCATGATCTATGCAAAAAACCTGAACTTTTCATTTTCGGGTCTTAAGACAAGCTTTTATTATCTTCTGAGAACCCTTTCCGAAGAGGAAAAGAACAAGAATGTATCGCTTCTTGCGAGCTCGTTCCAGGAAGCGGTGTTTGATACTATCTTGCATAAGGCGGAACGCGCAATCCAACAAACGGGAGTCCATAACGTAATTATCGGGGGAGGGGTTTCCGCTAATGTCTATCTGAGGAAACGTTTCAGGAAATTGGTGAAAAAGCACGATGGTACGGTGTTATTTCCTCCCATAAAATCTCTTACAGGGGACAATGCCGCAATGATCGGGATCGCCGCTTGGAAAAAGGGAGAGCGGAAGCTTTTTTCGACTGCGGAGCTTGATCGGCAGCCACGAATGAAAATCATTTCTTCTTGACAAACGGCTAGGGCATGGTTTAAACTAACACTATTATAGTGTTGGTTATACAATAAATATGCTTAAGCTCAGCAAGAAATCGGATTACGGATTGCTCATCATCTCCAAACTTCTTCATACGGAAGACTTCGTTTCTTTGTCGAAACTAGTCGAACACACCAAACTTCCCCTTCGTTTCCTTGCACGCATCAGCGCGGAGCTTGCACATAATGGGATCCTTATCAGCCGTGAGGGACGGGTGGGAGGATATAAACTGGGAAAAAAATTCAATGAACTTTCTGCATATGATTTTTTTTCAGTGTTTGAAAGCAATTTGAATATGACAGGATGTCAGGGCTCATCGGGGAGCTGTGCATTCGAACATATCTGCAAACATAAGGACTTCGTGAAATGCAATCTCCAGAAAATCATCTTGGACGACTTAAAAAAAGTAAAATTATCAGAGTTATTCAACTAACTCTCATGCTTTCCCTACAGAGTGTAAAAGTGAATGCAGGGGATAAGGAAATCCTTCATGATATTTCGCATCAATTCGAAAAGGGAAAAATCTACGCAATCATGGGCCCGAACGGTTCTGGCAAATCGACTCTCGTACAGACGATAATCGGGAATTCGCAGTATTCCTTGGCGAAGACATCGTCAATCATGATGGGCAAGAAAAAACTAAATGGGCTCTCTCCTGATAAGCGTGCACAATTGGGGATCGGCATCACTTTCCAATCTCCCCTTGCGCTTCAGGGAATAAGCGTATTCCAACTTCTCCGCCTTGCCCTTAAGGAAGTGGATGTGGTTGAGTTGTATGAAAA
>CAZKKK010000071.1:0-1531 GCA_964553365.1 uncultured Gammaproteobacteria bacterium | reverse complement strand
TCCAACTTCTCCGCCTTGCCCTTAAGGAAGTGGATGTGGTTGAGTTGTATGAAAAAATAGAGAGATTCGCGAAGGAGTTGAAAATAAAGAAGGAACTGATCGATAGGGCGCTGAACGAAGGCGCTTCAGGAGGAGAGCGAAAAAAATTGGAAGTACTCCAGATGGCGATACTGGATCCCTCGATCATTTTCTTTGACGAAATCGATACGGGAGTGGATGTCGATAGTTTGAAGACAATCTTCATGTTCTTGAAAAAATACAGGAAAGACAAGACCTACGTCTTCATCACTCACTACAGCAAAATATTTGCCTATTTAGAGCCTGATGAGGTATTAGTGATGAAGGAGGGAAGGTTGGCGGCAAAGGGGGGTAAAGAAATAATTGAGATTATTGAAAAAAAAGGATATGAAGCGTTTTGATTCCTATGAAACCAAAAAAACTCAATTTCGACTATAAATTCGGATTCTCCGTAAAAAGCAAAAATGTCTTTACGGCAGAAAAGGGCCTTTCGGAAGAGAAGGTGAGGATGATTTCTCAGATGAAGGGGGAGCCAGCCTGGATGCTGGAAAAACGGATACAGGCTTACGACTTCTTCGTGAAAGAAAAGATGCCCGAATGGGGAGCTGACTTGTCTTCCATACACTTCGATGATATCACCTACTTCATACGTTCCACTGACAAGCGGGTGAATTCATGGGATGATTTGCCCGCGGAAATCAAAGATACCTACGATCGCATCGGCGTTCCCGAAGCGGAAAAAAAGTTCCTGTCCGGAGTAAGTGCCCAATACGAAAGTGAAGTGGTCTACGAAAAAGTGCAGGAAACATTGGTAAAACAAGGAGTCATATTCTGCGACATGGATACCGCATTGAAAAAATACCCCACAATCGTGAAGGAATATTTTGGGACACTCATCCCCCATTCAGACAATAAATTCGCAGCACTCAACACGAGCGTTTGGTCCGGGGGATCGTTCGTCTACATTCCGAAGGGAATCAAAGTCTCCCTTCCTCTCCAAGCATATTTCCGCATGAATGCCCAAGCATTCGGGCAATTCGAACGCACTCTCATAATCGCGGAGGAGGGTTCCTCGGTCCATTATATCGAAGGGTGCACTGCCCCCATTTACGCGCGAGACTCCCTTCATAGCGCGGTCGTGGAGATATTCGTGAAAGAGGGAGCAAAAGTGCGCTATACCACCGTCCAGAACTGGAGCAAGAATGTCTATAATCTCGTGACCAAACGTGCACGTGCAGATAAGAATGCCGCGATGGAATGGATTGACTGCAATTTAGGGAGCCAGATAACGATGAAATATCCCGCAGTGTATCTTATGGGTGAGGGAGCACGGGGAGAGGTCCTTTCGATAGCGTTCGCAGGCGATGGTCAACACCAGGATGCGGGAGCAAAAATGATTCACTTTGCGCCTAACACGACCTCCCGCATCGTTTCGAAATCGATTTCCAAGGAAGGCGGAAGGGCTTCCTATCGCGGTCTTGTCCAAGTGATGCCTCAGGCAACGAACTCTTCG
>CAZKKK010000070.1:0-4075 GCA_964553365.1 uncultured Gammaproteobacteria bacterium | reverse complement strand
AGCATATAGGCCTGTCATCATTTTTATGATCGTTGTTTTGCCAGCGCCATTTTCGCCGATGAGAGAGTATATATCGCCAGGGAAAACCGAAAATGAAACATCGACCACGGCGGCAACATCTCCAAATTTTTTATCCAAATTTCTCGCTTCAATTGAAATTTTTTTACTCATAGAACATGGTTTATTTGACAGAGTTCATGGGTTTTATCACAGTGTTTGGTGTAGGAACTACCTGTCTACTCTCCTTTATTTGGATCAATCCTTCTGAAAGCATTTCATTGAGTTTCATCACGTTTCTATAGAGAACGAATTCTCCAACGGCTAATAGGAGGAATGCTGACATCAGCATGGTGAGGATGAGCACTGTGTGAGTGCGGATATATGAAAAGATGACTTTATCCATAGTAATAGATAGGAATGTGTAATTACTATCAGAGTACCATATATTTTAAAATCGCGCACGTTTTCAATTTTTCCCCGATTCGAGGCGCTTGTGGGACAACACCAAAATCAAGAAGGCGGCAAATGCCATGAAGCTCCCGTAAAAAAATGTAGCATGAGGATTTACATATTGCCACAAAAGTCCTCCGATAAGGGATGCAAGGAATGTGCCTAAGGCATTGAGCGTGTAATATGCACCAAAATATGACCCAGACTCCTTTGCTTGAATGAATTCAGATAGATAAGCTTTTGAAACACCATCGGTTGCCGCGATATATATGCCATATATGGGGAATAGGAACCAGAGAGCGAACGATGAATTGATCAAGCCGAAGCAGAGATAGACCGCCGAAAAAACGAGGAGCCCACCCGCAAACACTTTTTTGGCACCAAGCTTGTCTGCCAAAATCCCCGCAGGAGTCGAAAAAACAGTCTGTGCTATGTTGTAAAGTACATAGGCTAATACGACTGTAATTGTTGTCAGACCAAGGTTTTTTGCTTGGAGCAAAAGAAATACATCTGAACTGTTCCCAGCCGCAAATACAAAGCTAATTATCATGAATAGTTGGAGCCTTGAATCCATATTCTTGAAGCTTATTTTGACAAATTTATTTTCAACATGAGATATGGGTTTCTTTTTTTCCTTTACCAAAAAAACTAGGAGAAGAATAGCGATGAGGGCAGGGATAAATGCGATAAAGAAGGTCTGTCTGATATTGTCTTTTAGGACATATAAAATCACCAACGCAAGCAATGGGCCAAAAACAGCTCCTAAACTGTCAAATGCCCTATGAAATCCGAAGATATACCCTTTATTCTCCGGTGTGGTATTTTCCAGAAGTAGACTATCTCTTGCGGCGGTCCGTAAGCCTTTTCCAAGCCGATCGATGACACGTGCGAACAAAACCATCGGCCATCCAAAAGCAAGTCCGATGAGGAGTTTGGAAATCGCAGCAAATGAATATCCGACAGTTACGAATATTTTTCGTTTCCGTAGATAATCCGAGTATGCTCCAAAGAAATACTTCGTTATGCTTGCTACCGCTTCAACCAAACCTTCAATAAATCCAACAATGGGTACTGATGTATGTAGTACTGTCGTAAGGAAAATAGGGATGATAGGATAAATCATCTCTGATGCAAGATCATTGAAGAAGCTGACCAATCCCAAGAAAAAAACAGTAATGGGAAGTTTTTTTTGCTCCGCGTCCATAGATAGATTATATCAAGGAAGATCAGGACCGACTAATTTTTCGATGTCAGATGAAATAGTATCGATCGGTTGTTCTCCGTTTATCTCCTTTAATATCCTATCATCTTTCATCAGTTTCAAGATAGGAGCTGTGTGATTGTGGAATTCTTCCAAACGATGTTTTATCGCGAGAGGTTCATCATCAGTCCTTTTTATCAGTTCTCCTCCACAGTCACATTTCGTTCTATTTGGTTCCAAAAATATGCTGTATCCTCTTTTACAGAGTGAGCACATTCTTCTCCCTCCCAAACGTTTCAACGCTTCCTCGTCGGATATGTGGATATATAATCCAATATCCAATTTTATTTTTTTCTCTTCAAGATAATCTTTCAATGCCTGGTATTGGACAACAGAGCGAGGAAAGCCGTCGAATAGATATCCGTGAAGGGTTGGTTTTTCCTCTATTTCGTCGCAGACCATATCCATTATGATCCCATCCGGCAAAAGCATCCCTTTTTGATTGGAAAGATGATTGAGGATATCCGACTTCTTGTCGTGAATGAGAGCTCGTTCTCGGATCATCGCGCCCGCTTCGATATAGGTCAATCCATATTTTTTGAGAAGCATTTGTGCCTGTGTCCCTTTGCCACATCCCTGAGGGCCTATAAGAATGATGTTTATCATATCCATCATTATATATAACTTCACAGGACCTGAGATGGATTTTGATTAAGGCAAATATGGTAGACTATGAGCATGAAATTAAAGAATGCATTCTACTTTTTACTGCCCATAATTCTGTTTGCTTCAGGATTGTTTATCGGATGGTTCCTGTTAGTGAGAAATTTTTCTAATACAGACATCAATACAAGTCGCGTATCGGTTATAAAAGAAATAAGGAATCTGCAGAGAATTGAAACTGCATCATTCACTATTGAAAAAATAATAGATGCGGGTACCAGTGGGAATGTCTTTCAACAGCTCCTTTTTGGAGATAAGATATTACTTATAGCCCATGGGCAAGTGATAGCTGGATTTGATCTCTCCCAGATACCGGAAAATGATATCGAAATAACAGGCAAGAATATCACTGTGACTCTACCGAAACCCCAAATATTGATCACCACTTTGGACAATGCTCAAACGAGAGTTTACGATAGGACAAGAGGAATTCTGAATCCCGGAGATATTAATCTGGAAGCAAAGGCACGAGAAGCAGCCCAAAATTCCATTCAAGAAGCAGCATGCACAGGTAATATTTTGAAGCAAGCATCTGACAATGCAAGGAAACAACTCTCAGCATTTTTTTCTACTCTCGGGTTCATTCAAATCACCATAAACATACCCGACAGTTCCTGTTAATTACCTCTATCCAACTTGGGCGAAGAGAATTACATAATTCTTTCCGTATGCTTTTGCACAGCTTGGACAGGTGGTATATGAAAAATACAGCTTCTTTATTACTTCGTCTTTAGTATCGATGTACTCCTTCATTTCTTGTGCCCACTTACCAACGTTTTGATAAGGACCCTCAAATACTTTCGTGAGGAATGTGCCGGAAAGGGTAGCCATCTGCGTTCCGGGAACTTTTTTTGTGACATCAATATATATATCCGCGCCCCAAAGCGATTTTTCATCCGTAAGCATCAACTGATGGGGAGCGTTTGCTTTTACCCTCTCAATCAAACCCAAATTTTTGGTGATCTTGTTCCCCATATTAAGGGGTATATGCATAAAACTCGTAATATGATCTTTTACGAATACCTTATCTTTCCAGACAATCTTTTTTTCCTGCCACGGCTCAGGGTTAAATGGTTCGCAGCAACCGGTTGGTTTGATTTTTTGGTTGTTCATAATTCATGTATACCCCTGCTTTGAAATTTTGTCAATATCGTATCCATCATAAACAACTCGCCCAAGCACGCTCTCCCTTGTTGGAAATCTTAAATGCGGCTGTTTCAATCGCTTCTTTTGCTCCAAATCTTAGATTTGGATTGGTATCAGCTCCCATGAGTTTTCTTGTCCCTTCCCATGTCTCAATGGAAAATTGATACATACCCCCATATTGTCCATTTGTCGCGCCCGGATTCATACCCGACTCACAGAATGCAATCTTTTTAAGGAGATCTTTACTTACTTTATATTGTGTGCTGTACTCATCAAAGTAAGTTTCAAACGAGGTTATCGGGAAGGATGTTGGAGTAGGAGAAGGAAGGGGAGTTGGTGTTGCAGTTGGGAGTGGGATGGGAGTAGGTGTGTCAGTAGGGATAGGGGTTGGGGACGGTGTGAGAGTCGGTGTTGTTGTAGGAGTAGGAGATATAAAAAACAAAACTATTTTTTTTGTAAGGTTTTTTTGACGAATTGTAATAATTATTCCAAAGCTTAACAATATCGCTGTTGTGATGATAATTGTTTTTTTACCCTTCAAGCAAAACATATCCC
>CAZKKK010000069.1:0-4163 GCA_964553365.1 uncultured Gammaproteobacteria bacterium | reverse complement strand
GGAAACTAGTTCTTCCTTTTTTGCTTGTTTTAATTTAACTAATACTTTTTTAGTGTCAACCACTTCTCCCTCCAGGATATGTTTTGTTCCAAACATCGTCGCAATATTCATGGAATCTTCCAGGCTCAAAAGATAACGGCCCTTCAAAAGTTCCTTTGCTTTTTCAATTTCCCCATCACTTATATCCCCTTTTGCGATTTTCATGTGCTCTTCCAAAATGACGTTAATCGCTTCCTGAATTTTTTCCTTATCATTTCGTATCCCCGCTTGGGTAACGATGCTTCCGGTGTCCGCATAGAGCTCCCGTCCTGTTGAGATGTAGTAGCATAATCCCCTCTTTTCACGTACTTCCATGAACAGACGTGAAGACATCCCACCTCCAAGCACAGCCGATAATACCTGAAGTGCATATTTTCGCTCGTCCGTAAATGAGAAGGTTTTAAAACCAATACACAAGTGGACCTGTTCTGTTTTTTTGTGTTGTACGTGGAGTATCGGATTTTTCTGAACGGACGTATATTTCTCAAAAGAGGATATTTTTTTATTTTCCCATTGTCCAAATTTATTCTCTACTTCTGATAGATAATCTCTCCCTTGTAAGCCACCTGCAATTACCACCACTGCATTATTGGGACGATAGAGATCCGCAATATAATCAGTGAATGTCTTTCGGTTAAATGCTGTTACCGTTTCTTTTGACCCTGCGATGTCATATCCGAGTGGATTCCCTTTATACATCACTTCCTCGAATATATCCCCCACTTTTCGGGAAGGCATATCCTCATACATATTTATTTCTTCTACTATTACGCCTTTTTCACGTTCGAGCTCGTCAACTTCCAAAAGAGGATGAAGAATCATATCCGAAAGGACATCAAGAAGTGTGTTCGTGTGCTCGGTCGTTGCCTTTATCCAGTAACCCGTATGATCTTTCGAGGTAAAAGCATTAAAAAGACCACCAATACCCTCTATTGCGGATGATATCTCAAATGAGGTCTTGTATTTTTTCGATCCCTTGAATGCCATATGCTCAAAAAAGTGTGCGATGCCATTATTGTCCTTTCGTTCGTATCGGCTGCCTGCCCCCACCATGACGAGTGCCGTTACCGTAGGAAACGATTCAGTATCGATAAGAAGCACGTTAAGCCCATTTTTAAGCGTATGTTTTTGGATGTTCATAAGCTCTATTATACAAGAGCTTATGATGTATCTACGGACTGTTTGACTTCATATCCTCTAGCCTATACACTTGATATATTAACATGAAAAGAATATTGGTCTTTATCATTGCCCTCATCACATTTTCGGTCGTCATATATCTCTCCATCAACGTATTTCGTCTCTCCCAAGAGCTTACCCTTCTTAAAAAGGAAAATTGGGATAGCAAAAAGGCTCTGGAACAAAATAAAGTATATATTCTATCGCTTCAGAAACAGACACAGGATCAGTTGAAAAAAAATGTGGACGAGTTGATTATTCAGCAAAAGACAGAGCCTACTCCAGCAAATAAAAATGAATCCGGAATAAGTATCTCTGCTAGAGAAACAATTCAGTCAAAGGATGCTCGATCGATCGCATTTTCGGTGACTGGATCAGAAAAGGATATGTTTGATGCAATGGATCTCGGACTCACTTTTTCCAATATGAAAGCCAGTCCCACTTGTACAACAGGCGATGTCTTTTCGCAGTACCCACTTGTTGAAACTACGGAAAAATATCTTACTATCACGGGTATTGCGAATATAAGCATAGGGAATATCACCACTGGGGCGATAAATAAGCGCTTTGTGTCATGCCAATTTGAAAAAAAGGATACTTCTCAAAGTGCGACGGTAGAATTGGACCCTGCAAAGACACATATTTATTCTCTGGGAAAGCCCGTATTAAACCTTGAAAATAGTTTTAAAAAGAGTGTTTGGTAAACGATATATGGATATACTATCACGCCGCACTATTCGAAGCTCATTCACCACGATAGTGTCTTTTATGGTTATACCTATCATTCTGGTGATCAGCACTATTGCTTTTTATATCCTCTTCACTACCTATAGATCGAATTTCACCCGTGCAGCTGGTGCGACGGTCATTCTGCGCGTCAAACTTCAGGGGGAGCATTTCGTTCCCAATTCGATACAGGGACGGATTGTTTTTTATAACAATATCCAAGGCGAAGTGAAACAATTGAACAATCAAGAGTTTGTTTATAAACCAGAAGGCTACCATGAAGCGACGATAAATCTCGATTCAAGCATCCCCCTGTCGGCTCTCTATGCCCTTTCCATCAAACCAAAGGGGTATTTGAGTCGTCTTTACTGTAGTGTGAGCGTATTCGGATCGGCATGCACCGTTCCTCAGTTTGTACTGAGAGATGCGACCAATATGGTGGATTTGAGCGAAACGGGAACTTTTGCAGGAGGCGATGTTGAACCAGCTAACGGAGTGATAGATAGTTATGATATGTCCAGCATCATTGCGGATTTAGGAAAAATGGATTCGACTTTCAAAGGGGATATCACTGGAGACACTGTCGTGAATATAGTTGATTATGCGGTTGCGCTTTCCTCGCTCTCGCGAAAAAGCATTGATGACCCTATCCCTCAAGTCATCCTGTCCCCGCCAAAACCCACTGTAATGCCAACAGCCACACCATCCGCTACGCTTACTCCATCCGTGACTCCAACAACTGGGCCAACTCTCACGCCAGCTCCCACAGCTACACCAAAGCCAACGAGCACTCCTATGCCGACTGCAACGACGATTCCAACTCCTACCTCAATCCCTACTCCGACCTCCATCCCAAAACTGGGAAAGAACTGCGTAAATGGCACGACAAAAATAACGAAGTCGATCAATCCAGCATGGGGACTGAACGTCCTTCCTATCCCCTATGCAAAACCAGAGTATATTTGCATCAAGCCGCTCCATATCGTCCTTCATTGGAGTGATAGTCCCAATTTCCTTGGCAACAGCGCGACGTGGGGTGCGCTCAACACCAAAAATGTCGTCTGTGGACTCGCCATCGACAATAAGGAAACACTTCAAATGTCCAATTTCTATGATGATAAAATCACATGGGAAGGATGCTCGACCCTTGAAGATGCAATCAACATAGAAATCAACGGGACTGAATTCGATCTGTGGTACAACACCAACTGTGAGGTCGTGAACCCTACGAATAATAAGGCTCTCGCAACCGGAGAACTCCAGAAGAAAAAGGAGGAGATCGCAAAGCAATACGGTGTATCCGTATCCGTTCTCGACTGGGAAAATGCGAAATATGTAGACATCATGAAGGCTCAAGAGAAGAAAGTCTTGGATTCAGTCCATTATCTCATGGCTTACTATTCCATCCCCCTCAGCAATGTCACCGGACACAACAAGCTCGTTCAGAATCCAGACCCAGGTGAACGTTTCCTCTCCTGCATCAAAAAAAAGTTGGAATAACGACTAACTTGCACTCGTATAGCTCTTCAGCGCGCGCTTCCAAAATAGTCGGGAGATGGTGAATAAGAGAACTCCAAGCCCTAAGAGAAGAAAGATATCGCCCCATGCATTTTTTTGCAGCAACACTTTGACCGGAGTCGCTACAATAAGGGAGATAGGGATGAATAGAAGAAGAGGTGTCGCTCCAACGCTTCGCAACATTTCCGCAGGATAGCGTGCAAACCCATTGATGGTATAGAGCAAATCGACCATATTGCTCAAATTAGGATACCAGATAAGCGTCGTGATGAGTATGAACCATATTGCATACATCATTATCACCCCAATGCCTATGAGTGCGATGAAACTGATGACCTGGAAAAGTCCAATCACATAATGATGGGATGTTATCCACCAAATAAGGACGCCTGTTCCCATGATCGTACGGATAAAAGATGCATAGCTTATGCGCATCATACTTATCTGGAATTGTGGATCAATAGGCTTCAATAAAACGCTATCGAACTCTCCCCTATCGATGATTCGGGAGAAATCCTCAAAGTTATGGGCAAATAAAGAATAATATACGCCCGTTATGATTATGTATCCGATCGTGATGATAACAAGTTCATCCCCTCGCCAACCAAACACCTGTTTTGCCTTACTCGTGAGAAGCGTAATCCAAACAAAATTGAATACCCCCCATACAAAAGTGGAAAAAAGATGGTTGAGGAAATTTG
>CAZKKK010000068.1:0-4194 GCA_964553365.1 uncultured Gammaproteobacteria bacterium | reverse complement strand
TGGAGCAACCATAAGCATAAAGAAACTTATCGATTACTGCGTGAGAAGCGAAAACAAAGTATATCTACCTTAACGCCTCTTGAGTATGAGCACTTCCCCATCTTCATATACTGGCGTGTAGGAATCCTTGATGAACAGCATAAGTCTAGTCAATTTCTTGAAATCCTCGTTCAATGGTTTTGGCATGACAACTAGGGACACATGGCTTTTCATAATCTCGTTGATCGTCCTCTTTTCCACATGGGGATTGTAACGTATGTCAATGGGCCAAATTATCGAATACCACACAGGAGAAAGCCTGTCCAGAAAATAGTACAGTTCGACATTGTTTCCCAATATATATATCCGATCACTCGTCTTCATCACGGTTCTGGTCCTGTCGACGATTCTCCTTGTTTGTTTGGTTTCCATGAAGGGTTGTCGATATGTTTTTAGGTACATATAAAGATGCTTAGCCTGTCTGCTGATAAAAATGCCGTAAGACGCAAAAAGAATAATGAACAGAAACAGTACCAGTTTTTTCGCTCTCCCTAACAATTGCCCAACAAGTATGCAGAAGAATGCCCCAAACGGCACAAGATTGATTTTGTTATAACTCGGGAAGAATAGCAGTAAAGAGAACAGGGTGAAAAGTATGATGGGATTATTCGTAAATTTTTTCCTATAGATACAATAAAGAATGAACGAAACCGAAAGAAAGACCAAGGTCCGTATAACGAATATCGTGTCGATGGTCCAAATCCGTGGGACTAATGCATAGAACTTATTGAACAGGATATAGTTATCGATGAATACACCGAAACTGTTATTCACTAAAAAAACAAATGATGAAACAACCCAGATACCCACGAGGGGAATAAGCGGAATCAGACTTCTGGAGAAAAATAGGACGGGGATAATCATTACCCCGAACGAAGGCTTCATGAATGAAACTGCACCCAAGAGAAGGCCTATGAGGAGAAGCTTTTTCTTGTCCTTGTTCCCTAGCAGAAGCTGATAGATGAACAAATAGAAACTGGTGAGTATGGTTTCATCCCATAGGTTACTGTCGACAAGGTAATAATTCAGTACGATGAAGAGCCCTCCTCCAAATATAAACCCGATTTTACTCGTCGTTTTCTTCAATATCTTTAGGACAAGGAACAGGTTGATTAGCTGAATAGCTACGAAAAAACCCTTCATCATGAAAAGGGATTTATCGAAGGTGAACGGGATAAGGAGTAATTGCATAAAATATCCGTGCTGGATAGTGAAGTCCCGATAGATTAGCAGACCCTTACTCATGATCCATGGATAGTAAACCAACTCCGGGAAGATGTTGATTTTGGTGGTGAGGGTAATGAAAACCTGGAACAGAAAAAGCAAGACCGAAGCGGGAAAATAGAATGGCATTACGTTATTATATACGACCCATCATAATCCTAATAATAATCCTGCCAAAAGGAATGATACGAGGTAAACTACTATCCCCCCTGCAATGTCGATGACATAATGTTGTTTGGTGAATAGGACAGATAAAACAACCAGTGAGATACAGACCCAGATGTAAGGGATGAGATTTTGGAATGCAAAAGATAGGTAATGCCCACACAGGAGCGCTACGAAAATATGAGCACTGGGAAACCCATTCGTGTCACCATCATGCATATAAAGAGTTGTGATGAGGGGAGAAAAAATGGATTTCGGGAACGAAGGGGGGCGTCGTACGCCATTCGGGATGAAAAACCAAAAGATGATTGCGACACAGTAGGAAATGATAAGACTCAACAGGAATAATGAGATATAAGGTGTATTCCATAAGACAATCCCCGTAAGGACAAGTCCTCCATGATGGAGTAAATAAGGGATGATAAAAATAGGTATTAAGGGAATCTTATCATCGATGGGCAACTTCCAATAATATTTCGATTTCCTTCGATTGAGCGGAATATACAGGCTTTTTAGGGGGAGAAGAATGAGTAAAAGAATGAGTTTCATTATCTCACTATATAGGATTCCCACTAACAAAAAAAGGCAAGATAATTATCGAAATGCAGAGGCGACATGGAAACTTAGCTTTCCAATATGATATCCAAGCTATTCAGCAGCGACATCGCTTCAGGTAGGGAGAACTTTGCTCTCTTTAGGGTATTGAATTTGAAGTCGATTCCATAATTGATTGCACCCCTGAAATCCGTTTTTGTCAGGTTCGTGCTTGAGAATATCGATTTGGCAAAGTCTGTCTTCGTGAATATTCCATTTGATATATCCGCCTCATTGAAGTTCACTTCTTGGGCGACACAATCGAGCAATTTCAATTCGGGGATCTTCATGTAACTGAAATTCGAATAACTAACATCACAATGATCAAAAGCAAGCATGCGTACATTCTTTGTTTTGGTCCAATCAAATCCCATTATCTTAGAATCCTTAAATGTAACGTTCACGAATTGGGAGTTATAGGGTTTATTTGCACTGATGGAACAACCGATGAACTTGGTGTCGATAAACCGACAAGCATCGAACACGCACTCGATAAAAATGCACTTTTCGAAAACACAATCCTCGAACTCTTTTCCCAGAATTTTACTATTTGTAAGTACCAGACCAGAAAATGTTTCCTTATAAAACGAATCTATTTTTGTCGACAGAAGATCCATAGAAGAAGTATAGCACCCGATATATAAATGAAGCTAACTATCCTGGCGGAGAAGGATGAGTGAATAATAAAGCTGCACAAAATAACAATCTATATTTAATTCAGTTTATTTCTTTTTTTCGCACTCATCCCCGCTTGCACAATTTGTGCAAGATCCATTTTTATATTCTTTTTTAAATTTATTGTAAAGATAAAGGATAAAAATAATAATAATTCCAATGATTAAAATATTTTCCATAGGGTTAAAATCCAATTAGTCTTCCCAATTGAAATACTAACAAACTTACCATAAATGCTGTTCCTCCCGTAATGAGCAAAGTCGTTAGAAGAAACTTAGCACCGAACTCTTGACGAACTGCTCCCATTACCGCAGTGCAAGACATGAGGAGAAGATTAAAAACCATAAATGAAAATGCGGTAAGCGGAGTGAAGTCTCTACTAAGTGAGGAGACGAGTGGTGTATCGTTCACTTTCAAATTAAATACACCAGGGATAATACCTAATAGCATTGCCTTAGCCGACAGTATACAGGCATCTTTAAATGAAATAGCTTGTTTATAAATATCCATTAATAGAGTTTGTTTTTCTTTCTTTACCGCTTTCGCTTCGGCATTATATGTTGTCATAAGAGCCCCAACGACTGCCTCCTTTGCGAGAAATCCAGGTACGACAGCAGCAGTTGCTCTCCAGCTTGTTCCCCATCCGAGGGGAATAAAGATTGGTGAAACACTTTTTGATATGGTAGCAAGGATACTTTTATCGGCAGTTGTACCATAAGGCAAATTGGTAAGAGCCCAAACAAGAATGACGACGGCAGTAATAACTGTGCCTGCTCTGCGAATAAACGATTTCACTTTGAGTCGCACTGAGTTCCAAACAACTATAACAGTGGGTAACCGGTATTCAGGAAGCTCAATAATTAATGTGTCAATATTTCCTTTATAAAACCATTTTTTAAGAATAATTACCCATATAACCGCCATTATCATTCCTAAAAAATAAAGTATAACTGCAACAAAACCAACAGATCGGGGAAAAAAAATAGATGAGAAAAGTACATAAATAGGAAGTTTTGCGCCACATGATATGAAGGAGATAATAATCGTTACGACTTTTCTATCTGATTCTTCTTCAAGAGTACGGGTAGAATATACTCCAGGGACATTACAACCAAACCCAATAATAAGTGGAATAAATGCTTTCCCGGGAAGTCCAACTGACATCATATATTTATCAAGAAGGTATGCAACACGGGCAATGTATCCGCTTTCCTCAAGGAGCGCAATAAAAAAATAAAGAAAAGCCATCAAAGGAATAAAAGTTATGACCGTTCCAATACCTGCGATTAAGCCATCATAAATGAACGATTGAACAACAGGTGGAGCGTGTATGATTGTAAGAAGTCGTTCGGCTAGATTATGGACAAATATACTAAAAAAACCTTTAATCCAGTCAATAAATGGAGCACTTCCATCATATGTCCATTTAAACACAAAATAAAACAGAGTAAAAAAGGCCCCTACTCCTAGCACAGGGTGTAGGAGAACTTTGTCTAA
>CAZKKK010000067.1:0-4242 GCA_964553365.1 uncultured Gammaproteobacteria bacterium | reverse complement strand
GAGGTGGAACAGATCAAGATCAAGAATGCGAAAACAAGATTGAAGACCGTCACGAAAGTGTATGTCAATCTTGCGGAACCAGAAAAGGCGGCAGAAGTAGCCAAACACGACACTGATGGTATCGGATTGTTGCGTGCCGAATTCATGATTGCGGAAATTGGGACGCATCCTAAGGAATATATAAAGGAAGGGAAAGAGCATATTTTCGTGGAAAAGTTGACGACGAATTTGCTTAAGTTCGTGAAACCATTTAACCCACGGCAGGTGGTGTATCGTGCAACGGATTTCAAGACGAATGAGTATCGCCATCTCAAAGGTGGAGCACGCTATGAACCGCACGAAGAGAATCCCATGATCGGATATCGAGGGGCGTCACGCTATATCAATGATCCCTATGAATTTTATCTTGAACTCAAGGCGATCAAGAAGGTGTGGGAGTTGGGGTATCGCAATTTACATCTTATGATTCCCTTTGTCCGGGTTCCCTGGGAATTGATAAAAATCAAGGAAATAGTGCGCAAATCAGGCCTTCTCGACTACCCTGACTTCAAACTTTGGATCATGGTGGAAGTGCCCTACTGTGCCCTTAACCTTGAGGAGTTCCTGAAGGTGGGAATCCAAGGCGTATCAATTGGAACCAATGACCTTACCATGATGTTGCTTGGGGTAGATCGTGATAATGAACATGTTTCGAATATATACGATGAGCGCAATCCTATGATTGTTCAAATCCTTGAATATATCGTCACGACTGCGGTTAAGTACGGAGTGACCGCATCCATTTGTGGACAGGCAGCATCGGACTTCCCGGATATCGTCGAACGATTGGTGAAAGCGGGCATTACCAGTGTGTCGGTTAATCCGGACGCGATAGAAAGAACACGTGAGTTAATCCACAACATAGAGCGAAAACAGTTTGAAAATCTAAAAAAATAATGTATGGCCCTTATTAAGTCTATCGTTGCGTACGAGATAATCGATTCGCGGGGACTCCCCACTGTCGAAGCTCGGTTGGAGCTGGATAGTGGATTCTCTGTCGTCACTTCTGTGTCCAGTTCCCAAGGGAACTATCCTAATGAGCCCGGCGACATTCGGGATGAGGATGCGAATCGTTTTTTCGGTAAAGGTGTCCTTCATGCAGTAGCGTATATCAACGATCTTATTGCGCCAAAGTTGAAAGGAGTGAATCCCTCGAAAATCAGGGAAATTGATGATTGGCTCATAAAGGCGGATGGGACGAAAAGTAAGAGTCGCCTAGGAACCAATACCCTTCTTACGATTTCTCAACTCATTGCGAAGGCTGGTGCCGAAGATCTTAAAATACCTCTTTACCGGTATCTCAATCAGCTTTATAAGACCATATATAAGACGGAAATCGTAATAGATAAAGTTCCCACAGCGATTTTCAACATGATAAATGGAGGAAAACATGCCAATACTCCTATGGACTTCCAGGAATTCCAGATTATTCCCTCATCGTCATTCACGTTTGGCACGTCTTATCAGAAAGCTATTGAGCTCTATTCGGAACTGAAGCGTGTCCTTGAATATCGGAACGCGACGACCGCAGTCGGCGAAGAGGGTGGGTTTAGCCCCAACCTCACCACCAATATCGATGCCTTGGAGATACTGAACGAAGCAGTGTCGCAAGTAAAGATGAAAGTGGGACTTGACGTGTTTTTCGGAATCGACTTTGCTTCCTCTTTTTTTTCCAAGAATGGCCTTTACACTGTCAAAGACAAACCCCATTCCCTAAAGAGTGAGGAATATATCGCCTTCGTTAAATCGCTTCTCAATAATTATTCCATATTGTACGTGGAAGATCCCTTTGACGTCGAAGATTGGCCAAGCTGGAAAAAGCTCAGTGCGACCCTTGAGTCAACGGTGTATATCGTCGGGGATGAGCTCATCCGCATGAACAAAGATAGACTCACCTATGCGATAAAGGAGAACAGCTGTACGTCATTCTTGTTGAAGCCCAATCAAATCGGGACACTTTCTGAAGTTTTTGAGATCGTGAACTTGGCACGTACCAACAATCTTACCTATATTGTCGCAGGTCGCAGTTCTGAGACGAATGATGACTTTATTGCGGATTTGGCGGTGGGACTCCAATCGGAATTCGTTAAGTTTGGTGCCCCAGTGCGGGGTGAACGAGTCGCAAAATACAACAGGCTTTGGAGAATAGAGCGAGATGAATTGAAGATACAATGACAAATATAGTATACTGCACTCATGATTGCAAAACTCACAGGAACCCTTTCGGATTTCAATGAAAAAACCGCTGTGATTGATACTGCATCCGGCGTAAGTTACGAACTTTTCATAACCCCATCCGCACTTAACCATAAACAAACGGGAGATCTTATCACTGTCCATACCCATCTCCAAGTAAGGGATGATGCGCATGTCCTTTTCGGTTTCGCGAATGGCGAGGAAAAAAGTTTTTTCCATCTTCTCCTTTCGGTCCCTGGAGTTGGGCCAAAAACTGCCTTTACCGTTGCCTCTCGTGTTTCATTTGAACAGGCAGTTGAGGCGGTTCGCAGCAACTCGGTAAAACTATTCTCGGAGATTCCTGGAATAGGAAAAAAGACAGCGATGAAAATAGTCCTTGAGCTGTCAGTGAAATTCAAAACGGAGTTCAAATTCGAACAACATCTTTCAGTCGACGATAAGACAGTCATTGATGCCCTTGTGGAGCTGGGATACAGAAAAAACGAAGCGCAAAACCTATTCGAGAAGATCCCTAAGGAATTGAGCATTGAGAAAAAAATACAACATGCATTACGAATGAGTGTACACAAATAACATGAAAAAAATAGAGAAAACACCGCTTGAGTTGGGAAACCTGAGACCTCAGACCCTTTCGGAATATATCGGACAGAAAAATGCATCTGACACGTTGCGTATATTCCTTGACGCTGTCAATAAAAGAGGTTTCGCAACTGAGCACATCCTGCTTTATGGCCCTCCTGGAATCGGAAAAACGACGCTTGCACACATTATCGCCTATGAACTGCACGGGGATATCAAAATAACCTCCGGAGCAGCCATCCAAAAAGGGGGGGACCTTGCGGCGATTCTCACCAACCTAAAGGACAATGATATATTGTTCATCGATGAAATCCATCGTCTCCCGAAACATGTCGAGGAAATGCTGTACCCGGTCATCGAGGATTATTCGCTCGATATCATTATCGGCAAGGGCCCTTCTGCCCGCACAGTACGCCTTCCTGTCCCGAAGATAACCATCGTGGGCGCTACCACGAAATTAGCCCTCCTTTCGGCTCCCATGCGAGATAGATTCGGCCTTCTCATGCGTCTTGACTTTTATACATTGGAGGACATGAACGTCATCATTCGCAGAGCAGCCAAGGTTTTAGGGATCGAGCTGACGACAGAACTCGCAAAAGAAGTCGCGGATCGTTCCCGAAGAACACCACGTATCGCAAACAGAATCCTCAAACGAATACGAGACTTCGCGGAAGTCAGAAACCATGCTGTCGTTAAGGCGGAGCAGCTTGAATCCGTTTTCGCACTTCTGGGAATAGATTCACTTGGTCTGACGGAGATAGATCGGGCCTATATGGAGTGTTTGGGAGAGAAATTCCAGAACAAGCCAACGGGCGTGGAAACCATTGCCTCAAGCCTATCGGAAGACGTTCGAACGGTAGAGGAATTCATTGAGCCCTATCTGCTTCAGATCGGATTTTTGACGAAGACAACGAGAGGAAGAGTCCTTACCTCCAAAGCGCTCAAACACATCGGTTTATCTCTTTTCAAGTAGTTTTTTAGCCTCATCAAGCATTTCAAAAACGAAGGGAAGAGTATAGAGCTTCTTTATTTCTTCATAGGTAAACCACCCAAATTGATACGACTCGGAATCCAGAATGATATTTTCCCCTCCTACGATCGAACATACATGAGAAATGAGGATTCCATGCCAATGAGGCCGTACTGCGGAAAATACGCGAGGGACTTGGTGTTCGATATTGATCGAAAGATTTAGTTCTTCCTTTATCTCACGTTTCAGCGCTTCTTGTACTTCCTCCCCAAATTCAACGGCACCACCCGGAAAATGCCAAATACGCCCAAATGGAGCGTCATCTGCGTCTTTTCCTTTGCGTTCCGTAAGGAGAAATGTATTGTCTTTGTGGATAATAGCTATGGCTACGGGGATGATTTTGTTCACGAGTGACCAGGGTGAGACTTGAACTCACAACCTACTCCTTAGAAGGGAGT
>CAZKKK010000066.1:0-4334 GCA_964553365.1 uncultured Gammaproteobacteria bacterium | reverse complement strand
GAGGGGAAGTCCACTTCCTTGGCAGCTATCATCAACGATTTCAATACTAAGGAATCTGAACATATCATAACTATCGAAGATCCAATAGAATTCGTATATCCGAAGGCCCGTTCGGTAGTGTCTCAACGAGAGATTGGGCAAGACACACTCTCGTGGACCAAGGCGCTCACATCCGTCCTTCGTGAAGACCCGGATATCGTCCTTGTGGGGGAGATGCGTGATTATGAGACGATCCAAGCCGTGTTGACTGTGGCGGAAACGGGCCATTTAGTATTCTCTACCCTCCATACGGGATCGGCAACCGAAACGATTAACCGTATCATCGATGTATTTCCCTCTCACCAACAAAATCAGGTGAAGAATTCTCTCGCGAATTCGCTAATCGCCGTAGTCGCACAACGGTTGCTTCCTTCATCTGACGGCAATTCACGAGTTCCCGCAATCGAAATACTGCTCAACGGCTCATCCGTTGCTCCCCTAATACGAGATGGAAAGGTCTACCAACTTGATAATGTGATCGAGACAGGCGAACAAAATGGAATGATATTGTTCGAAAAATATTTGGAGAAATTATATACGGCGGGGAGGATTACGAAACAAACGGCATACTCCTATGCGATTCGTAAAAATATTATTACTCATCTCATTCCTTAGTTGGTACTATGAAATATTCATTTAAGGCTTTAAAAAATGATGTCATAGTCCAAAAAACGATGGAGGCTTCAACAGAGTCTGAAGTTCTCAATTATCTCAGAAAAAATGCTTATATTCCTATATCAATCACGCAAAGTAAGCCACTCATGCCGCAGTTCAATGCCATATTTGATAAGGTATCCTTCACCGATATTGTGGAGTTCACTCGTCAGTTAGCTATCATGTTGAATGCTGGCTTGACGATGGTTGACTCCTTCGCGATTCTTGAGAAGCAAATCACGAAATCTGGGATGATAACGATAATCCAAAGCATCCAAAAGGATGTGCTTTCCGGGAACACATTCTCAAAAGCGCTGCAAAAATATCCTGAACATTTCCCTAATATCTATATTGCCTTGGTGAAATCCGGAGAAGCATCAGGGAAGATGAGTGAAATCCTTTTGAAACTTGCTGAAAATTTGGAAAAGCAACGGGAATTCCAAGGAAAGATCAAGGGAGCCCTCACCTATCCTGTTGTGGTTCTTGTAGGTATGGTGGGAATCATGTTTATCATGATTACCTTCGTCATACCCAAACTCCTTAATCTTTATAAGGACTTCAATATCGAGTTGCCAATTTCCACTCAGATACTTATCGTTGTCTCTTCGTTTTTGTCGCAATTCTGGCCATTCGTAATCCTTGCTGTCATTTTGGCATCCGGTGCTCTAACCAGATATGTGAAGACCACGCAAGGGAAGCTCGTACTAGATACTATTTTATTGAAGATGCCTATTTTTGGAAAAATAGTGAGCATCTCTTCGCTCGTAGATGCAACACACACCCTTTCAATCCTAATCGGTGCCGGCGTTTCAATCCTAGATACGCTCGTCATCATTGTTGAAACTACAGACAACTCCATATATAGAAACGCATTCGCCCATATCGTAAAAGAGGTCGAGCGAGGGGTTTCGCTGGGTAATGCCTTTAATAACGAGGATATCTTTCCTCCTATCCTTGTGCAGATGGTGACTGTCGGAGAGCAAACGGGAAACCTGGATGACACCATGATGCGTATTTCTCATTATTTCGATCTTGAATCAGAGGAGTCCGTAAAAACGGTGACGACTCTTATTGAGCCCCTTATTCTCGTACTATTGGGTGTCGGTGTAGGGTTTCTTGTCATATCAGTCATCACTCCAATCTACAACCTCACTACCTCGTTCCAATAAAGAGTACATGCAAATGCCTCTTGACAAAAGGGATTAATTCATCGTATAGTGATGATATATGAAAAAATTATCGAAAGGTTTTACCCTTATTGAGCTCTTAATCGTTATCGCATTGCTTGGTGCTCTTGCCGTTGCACTTCTTGCCGCGCTTGACCCACTTGAACAGATCAAGAAAGGAACTGATACAGGAGTTCGAAACACCGTTTCAGAAATCCATAGCTCTATCGTGAGATATACATCCCTTCAGGGAGGACAGTTGCCATTCACAGGGACATTGCCCTTCCAAGCAGTTGGAACTAATACAGCGGGAGTTGCACATATAGCATTGCAGAAAGTCATAGATCAGGGTGAATTGAAATCAGATTTCATGCAACTTTCAGGAAAACAGCTGGAAAGCGTTTTCATGACGGGAATCAACGAATCAGGAGTTGTCGTGATAAACGTATGTTATGCGCCAACAGCAAAATCATTTAAGACAGATTTGAACACGAAATTTTACGTAGCAGACTCCGCATCAGGATCTGTCACCGAGTCTGGCACAGCAGCTGCAGACTGCCCACAAGCAAGCGGGACAAATGCAGGGGGAAATATATGTTACTGGTGCGTCAGATAATCACTCAGAAACTTTACACCGCTCTCCGAGCCCGGGGAGCGGTTTTTTTTGTTATAATCTTCCGATATGGTTCCTGCCTTATTCCTATTACTTAATGTCTTTTTTGTTACGCTCCAGTCTCGTTTAATTTCCGGGGGAGATAGCGCTGAGTATGCGGCACTTGCCAGGACAGGAGCGAATGCACACCCTCCTGGCTATCCCCTTTACTCACTTTTGGCTCACACGATAAATGGGATCGTCCCTTATGGGACCACTCCCTGGAAGGTTGCTCTGCTTTCTTCCGTTCCGACGGTCCTTACTGCATTTCTTATCTTTAAGATACTCAGTCTGATAAAAATAAATAAACCAATCGCCTTGTTATCATCAATCCTTTATCTCTTCCTTTTTCCCGTATGGCAGTATGCGCTTATTCCTGAAGTTTTCGGTCTGCATACTTTTTTGGTAACGCTCATCACCTATCTTCTCCTTCGCTACCTTCGTTCCAATAATGCGAAATATATACTAGTTTCTTCTTTTCTCTGTGGGCTCAGCGTCAGCCATCATCATATTTTCGTCTTGTTTGTACCTGGTTGGTTTTTCTTATTGAAAGGAAAACTACGAACTATTGTGAATAATGGATCACTTGTTGCAAAGGCTATACTTGGGGTTCTACTGGGTATGAGTTTCTATCTTTATGCGGTGTATGCAAGTTTCATTCCGTCGATAATAAACTGGGAGAATGCAAAAACTTTGAAAGGCCTATTTCAGTTGATTTCCCGATCAGCATATGGTTCGTTCAAGGCCTATTCTGGGTCTGGAGGGAATTTGGTCAACCAGTTATCCGATATCCTTTCGGGCCTCGTTTTTATTCTACTTGACTTCAAAATCCTCGGTATCATTTTTGTTGGCTTGGGGATATATGCAAGTTTCAAGTTGAAGAAGGAGTTTTCGCAATTTCTATTCACTACCTTGGCAATTCATTTTGCTTTTTTGTTCTATACGAACTTCATCCTTACATCCTCTGTTTCGGTAGGGATGTATGAACGGTTCCTCATTCCGCTGTATGGACTGCTCACTATGTACCTTGGTATGGGCGCAGATTACGTGTATAGGAAAAAATATCTGTATATCGTTACTTTTCTCCATAATGCAGGCATGAAGAAAGTCGCCAAAGGGGCGTTCTTCCTTTTCTTAGCTCTCTATATAGGTATCGTTGCTCGACAAAACTTCAAGACGATACGGTATATTGCGCATTCAAATGTTGTGGAATTGTTCGGAAAAAACATTATCGACACCGTCCCTCGAGGTGGAATTTTAGTCACGCAAGCCGATACTCCCACGTTTTCTTCCTATTATTATCTTTTTGGATTAAGGGAAAGGCCAGATATCATTCCATTTCTCTTAGGACTTGCAGGGAAAGAACATTATATCGAGATGATCAAAAAACGATACCCGAATATTATCCTGCATGGACCACTCACGACAGCAGAAGCAATTGAAAAATTCCTCATCGACAATCAAAAGTTGGGAATATATTCCGACTATGAGATCGGATCTGCCGCATCGCGTTCTTATGGCCTTCTGTGGAAGTATTACCCCGATGAACTCCATGCCGCTTCAGAGAGTGCGGTACTTCTTGATATAAATAAATATCTTTGGGAACGTGTATATACGATACCCCTTTTGTCAAAGGAAGAAAAAAATATTTTCCATCTCGACTCCACGAATGTCTACTATGTAAATGCATACATGAACTATGCGAAGTTATTGGTTTCCCAGGGAAAAAGTAAAGAGGCTGAGCTCGTATTAAAACGGGTTTCCGAGCTCTATAGGAGAGACGATATTCAAAGCCAGGCTACCTATATGAATGTTCTTGTCGT
>CAZKKK010000065.1:0-4711 GCA_964553365.1 uncultured Gammaproteobacteria bacterium | reverse complement strand
CATGTATGAATCCAAAGCACATCCACCAATCCCGCGCAGTCGGTTCATCAGGCGGAGGTTTTGCATTGATGGTAGAGGCGATATCCATGTCCGGAATCACCGAACTTCCGATCGTCATCTATCTATCCCAAAGACCAGGTCCCGCGACCGGTATGCCCACATGGACAGAACAAGGTGAACTTCTCTTCGCGATCCACGGAGGGCACGGGGAATTCCCCAAAATAATCCTGGCACCGGGAGACCAGCAGGAGATGGTTGAGCTTACCATGAAGGCATTCGATCTGGCTGATATCTATCAAGTCCCGGTCATCGTCTTAGCCGACATGTTGCTTTCAGAATCCCATAAATCCATTCCCTATGACGAGATACAGAATAAGATAAAACAATTCACTCCTAACAGAGGAAAACTGATTACGTCTGCGGATGGTACCTATCTTCGCTACGCAGTTACCGATGACGGCATCTCGCCCCGTTTGGTTCCAGGCGAACCAAAAACGTTCTATCAGTCAAATTCATACGAACATCTGGAAAACGGACACACCACGGAAAGCGATGTCGAGCGGATAAAACAAGTCGACAAGAGAGCAAGGAAAATGCAGACCTATTTGGCCCATGATTTCGTCGCTCCTTCCGTAATCGGCGATATGAAAACAGCCCAAACAATATTCGTCGGATGGGGTTCCACCAAAGGAGTGGCACAGGAGGCGGTCAAAAAAGCGAAAGAGAGCGGGAAAGATGTCGCATATATCCATTTCACCCATATGTATCCCTTAGACAAGAACAAAATCAAACCATTGATTGCGGATGCCTCAAAAAAATATATCCTCATCGAAAACAATTCGGAAGGCCAACTCGGTAAATTATTGCAGATGGAAATGGGGATTTCTTTTGAGAACAGGGTATTGAGATATGATGGAAGGCCGCTTACCGTTGAGCAGTTTATCGAAAAAATATGAGCACACTACTTGATTTTACCGGATACAAACCAACATGGTGCCCCGGATGCGGCAATTGGGGGATAGGGATGGCCCTCAAAATGGCTTTTGTCGAAATGGGTTTCATGCCCTCATCTGTCCTTTTGTCGTTCGGCATAGGATGTTCCGGTAACATGAATGACTTCGTGAATGGGTATGCGATGCATGGCCTTCACGGAAGGGCTATTGCCACAGCAGTCGGGATGAAGTTGGCAAACCACCTCATGCCGGTATGCGCTATCGTAGGGGATGGTGACTGTTATGGCGAAGGAGGGAACCATTTTCTCCATGCGTGCCGCGGAAACCACGACATAAAGGTGATTATCCATGATAATAGAGTTTATGGCCTCACAACGGGCCAAGTTGCGCCAACCGCAATAAAGGGGCAGATCTCTAAATCCACACCATCCGGGATCATCGAGACACCTGTGGACCCACTTGCCCTTGCCATTACGCAAGGAGCAACCTTCGTCGCCCAGACATTCGCAGGGAACACAAAGCACATGGTGGAAACGGTGAAAAAAGCGTTCCAACACACGGGTTTCTCGATAGTGAATGTATTGCAGCCATGCGTCACCTTCGACAAAAAAACTACCTATCAATATTATATGCAGCATACCTATAAGCTCGATTCCGCATATGATCCAACGGATAAGATGGCCGCGCTTGGAAAGGCCTTTGAGGTGGGACAGGAAAGATATCCACTCGGAGTGCTCTATCAATCAGACAGGAAGGCGTATCACCAAGAAGCCGTTGCAGACAACGCGGTTTCCCTTATCAATCAGCCGCGATTCCAGGATTTTGATGGTCTCGTTGAGGAATTTATTTAACTTCGACATTGACAATTAGCAAGCATTCTGCTATATTGCTAATAATAATGAGGACCCCTATTACGAGTTTTTTTTAAGAACACTATGGTTTTTCTCATGGGACCCAAAGGACCTAAAGCAACAACGATCTCCTATCCCGTTATCGCTGTCCGAGATGGAATCGTATTCCCAAAAACGGAGAACGTATTGGTATTCGGTCGTGCAAAAAGCATTGCGACAATCAATGAATCATTGAAACGCGATAAAAAGATGGTCCTCATCATGCAGAAGAATGTCAATGAAGAAGACCCAAAAAAAGAAGATCTTTTGCAGATCGGGGTATTGGTTTCCATCGAAAAAACCATCATAGGCGAGAAAGGTGAGGTGAATGCGATGGTGAAAGGCATCGAGAAGGTAAAGATCATCGAATATACGAAGGAAGTCCCTTATTTTGAAGCGGAAACTGAGCAAGTGATCGACGTCGTTGAGGCGGGGGATGAGATAAATGCGATGGTGAAATACATCTCACAACAGATGAAGATCGCCATCAATCACGGCAAGGCAGTGGACTTCGTCTTCCTCATGAATATCCTGAATGTATCGACGCCTGGGGACTTTTCGTATCAAATTGCCGCAGTCCTTGAACTGAAGGAAAATGAGAGGCAAAAACTTCTTGAAGAAACGAGCTTGAAAAAGCGTCTTACTCTTGAGGTCGAATACATCAATCGCGAAGTGAAAATTCTGGAGATTGAACAGAATATATCCAATAAAACACAGAAGAAATTCGAACGGGGAATGAAAGAGACT
The DNA here is from genome assembly GCA_964553365.1 of uncultured Gammaproteobacteria bacterium. Taxonomy (GTDB): domain Bacteria; phylum Patescibacteriota; class Microgenomatia; order UBA1406; family GWC2-37-13; genus JAKBEU01. Next base: position 2,121 of record CAZKKK010000065.1, on the reverse strand, counting down.
TTCTTGAAGGAAAAAATGAAGACGATCGAGGAAGAGCTGGGAGGAGCGGATGACAGCAAGGAAAACAAGGAATACGAAATGAAGATGAAAAAGGCCGGAATGCCGGAAGAAGTGGAAAGGAAAGCGATCAAGGAATTGAAACGATTACGGGGCATGTCCCAGTTCAATCCAGAGACATCCTATGTAAAGAACTACCTTGATTGGCTTATCGAGCTCCCTTGGAAAAATGATGTAGACAGCACGATAAATGTAAAAGCCGCGGAAGCGATATTGAATGAAGATCATTATGGCCTTAAAAAAATCAAGGAACGTATATTGGAATATCTTGCGGTCTTGGAATTGAGACGAACGAAGGAAGCGGGAAAGGAAAAAGGCAAAGAAGCAAAGAAAAAAACATTCCAGCCGACTATCATCTGTTTCGTAGGACCTCCTGGAGTGGGAAAGACGTCTCTCGGACGATCTATCGCACGCGCATTGGGAAGGAAGTTCGTGAAAGTGTCCCTCGGAGGAGTTCGGGATGAAGCCGAGATAAGAGGACATCGCAGGACGTATGTAGGAGCGATGCCAGGTCGCATCATTCAAGGAATCAAACAGGCGGGAACAAAAAATCCCCTTTTCATGCTTGATGAAATCGACAAGATCGGAAGGGACTATCGGGGAGACGCATCAGCGGCCCTTCTTGAAGCGCTCGATCCAGAACAGAATCATGCATTTTCGGACCATTACCTTGAAGTCCCTTATGATTTGTCCGATGTATTTTTCATCACGACAGCGAATATGCTGGACACCATTCCGGATGCCCTTCGGGATCGTCTTGAGATAATCCATTTCCCGGGATACACGATCGAGGAAAAATTCCATATCGTAAAACAATATTTGATCAAAAAACAGCAGGAAGCGCATAGCGTGAGTCCTAAGGAAGGCTCCATAAATGACGGAGCATTGAAACTGATGATAAGTCGATACACCAGAGAGGCGGGAGTCCGTGAACTGGAACGGCAGGTAGCGACGGTTTTCAGAAAACGTGCACGCGAGATAGTCGAAAAGAAAGAGATAACCCCGGTCGTGAATGCGGCAAAACTACCTTCCTATCTTGGACCTTTCAAGTATTCAAACTCAGTCCTTGAAACAAAGAATACCATCGGGATGTCAACGGGACTTGCCTGGACACAAGCAGGAGGCGACGTGCTTTTCATAGAGGTTGCCATCATGCCAGGAAAAGGCGGATTGACCCTTACCGGTCAGCTTGGAGACGTGATGAAGGAATCATGCCAAGCGGCTTTGTCATATATCCGGTCACGATGGGATAAATTCGGTCTCGAGAAGGATTTTTATCATTCGATCGATATCCATGTGCATGTTCCAGAGGGTGCGGTGCCAAAAGATGGGCCTTCAGCGGGACTGGCTATTACGACAGCGATGATCTCCGCCCTTACAAAGAATCCTTTCAGACGGGATGTTGCCATGACGGGAGAAGTGACCCTTCGTGGACGCGCTTTGGAAATTGGGGGAGTCAAGGAAAAGGTCATAGCCGCACAAGCAGCTGGGGTGAAAACCATAATCCTGCCAAAAGACAACAAGAAAGACCTTGAGGATATTCCGGATACCGTAAAGAATAAACTCAATTTCGTCTTTGTCGAACAGGCGGATGAAGTGTTCCCCATAGCGTTGGAACGGAAGATCTGATAGTCACGTGTTTACAGCATCTTTTCTCGTATCGAATAGACGAAGTTGTAGATTTTGTATAAAAGGGGATTGATCACCAAATCATAACTGGGGGAAAGATGCAAGAACTGCGTGCCATATCCTTCCTTGAATCGAGTGAATCCTGCCCATGGATGCGAATCCGAATAGGTGGAAGGCAGAGAGCCCCACATATCGAAAATATCCGCTCCCAGCTTCTTTCCCAATTTTATCGCTTCCCACATAAGTAAGTTAGGAGCCATGACATTCTTATGAATGACGGATGAACCTCCGTACAGATAATAGAATTTTTCCTTGAAATACAGGAGTTCGTATGCGGCAAGAGGCGTTTCCCCCAGATATGCGATCAAGACATGGGCCTGTGTGCTTTTCAGCGAGTTCCACATCGTTCGATGGTAGGAGGGGGTATGTCCATGA
>CAZKKK010000064.1:0-4748 GCA_964553365.1 uncultured Gammaproteobacteria bacterium | reverse complement strand
GGATTTGGAATTTTGATTTCAAGGGAGTATCGAGTATACTTATTCATATGCTTCCCATTTTCGCCCAAATCGCATCGCTTTCCGTCTACACCTATGGGGTTTTCCTGATGCTCGGGTTTTTCTGGGGCTGTTTTTTCATCTGGAAGCACATCCGAATTTCGAAGTTCGGGGAGGAGGCTGCATTCGACATCGTTTTCTTGTCTTTCGGGGGAGCTCTTATCGTAGGAAGAATCGCATATGGACTCACTCACTTCCAGGAGTTTGGATTGAATATCCTTAAATATGTGTTGGCTAATGGCTATCCTGGCATCTCCCCTGCAGGAATGGTTATTGGAGGTATCGGTGCGATGTATTGGACATGTTATGTCAGGAAAATTAAATTCCAGGAATTCAGCGATTATATCGCCCCCTCACTTTTCATTTTTGCCGCATTTGCAGAGCTTGGTGCTTTCATAGCCGGATCTGAACCGGGTCTTCTTTGGAAATGGTTCCGCCACCCGGTCGCAGTTTATAAAGCGATATTCCTTGGGGTGGGAGCGTACATTTCCACGGCCATGTTCTTCAATGTGAGAAAAGAAAAAATAGAGAAGGGGGCACCCTTATTCTTCTTTTTCGGGACGTATTCCTTCGTTTATGTGGTATTTCAATTTCTTAAGGATAAGCGCGTCCTACTCACCGAAAGTCCAGTCGATACGTGGGCTTTTTTTATTTTGCTCTTGACATCGTGTTTTTATTTTGTGTATTATTTCAGAGTTTTAATTATTTCAAGTATAAGAGCATTTATTAATTCGAAAACAAACTATGTCAAACAAATTGTCAAAAACATTTCTCACAAGTCAAAAAGCGGTAATCGAGGAGGAGCAGAAAAAACTATTACTCCTGATAGAAAAGCTAAAGACTGAAGATCCTTTCTCCGATCCGACTCATGCCACTGATAATGCCGCTGTCGACACTGATGTTCGTGAACAAGTCGGACATGATACCATTGAGGCAGAACTGAAAGATGTGGTAAAGAGATTAAGCGAATTGAAGACAGCTTCTGAACTTATGAAAAAGGGAAGATATGGAGTTTGCGAGCGATGCAATAAAGATATTCCTCAAGCACGTCTCGAACTCGTACCGGAAGCACGATTCTGCATAGAATGCAAAAAGGCATTGAGTAAGTAAAAAAAAAGCTTCTTGGCACTCGTACTGCAACCACCTGATCGTACTGAATATATTTCATACGTTATACTGAATACATATGGGTGAATTGCCGGCATCGCTTTTCTTCAATGCATCAATGTTTCTTTTCGTTCCTCTCGTCATTGCGTATATCTTCAAGAAAAACAAGATTTCTCCCATCGTAGGATATATGCTTGGTGGTATCGTGCTTTCCAATTTTTTTGGTAAATTCACCAATCATCAATCACTAGATAGCTTTGCCTATTTTGGCATCCTTCTCCTTATGTTCGCGGTAGGTTTGGAAACCCAGTTCGACCGCATGCTTGCACTCAAGAGATATATTTTCCTTGGGGGGCTGCTCCAAATCACTCTCTCGGCTTTGTTCGTCGGGGTCCTCAGTGCCTTTTTCGGATTCAATTTTGTCCAGTGCATCCTTATCGGAATCGCGCTTTCTTCGTCTTCAACCACAATCGTCGCAAAGATAATCCAAGATAAGGGGGAAGAGGGAAGTTTCGTGGGGGAGATGGCGATGGGGATACTTATGTTCCAGGATCTCGCATTCATTCCTTTCATGGTGATCTTCAACTCATTTACCGGACAGAATCATACGGTTGTCCAGATAGTGCAAAAAATATTCATAGACATAGTGTTCGCAAGTGGCATACTGTTTTTTTCCTACTACATGGGGAGGAGGATCGCCCCCTATATCTTCAATAAATTTGCGCTGCTTTCCCGGGAATTACTCAATCTATTCATCATCTTTTCCATCTTCATCGTCGCCTATGTATCCACTCTTCTTGGTATATCACCCTTTATCAGTATCTTTGTCGCGGGAGTTATCGTTTCACAAACTGCGGAGCACTACCATATTTTTTCCCAAATCCGTCCGTTTAGGGACATCCTATCCATAATATTCTTTATCTATATCGGAATGAACATCAACCTGGGAGTCCTTTTTCCTTCCTTGTTTCCCATGCTGCTGTTCGCGATAATCGTGATGGTCGTGAAAGCGTTTACCATTTTTTTCGTTTTCACATCCTTCCGGTTTCATTCGAAGTTATCCACCTATCTGTCTTTGTATCTGTTCCAAATCGATGAGGATGCATTCATCCTTATGTCAGTAGCATATGCGAATAAGCTTTTTTCGCAGGAGCAGTATATGTTTGTCATCTCCACCGTCCTTATCAGTTTGTTATTCACTCCCACTCTCATCGCAAAAAAGGAAAAGGTTTACAAGGCATTTTGGCATTTGGTTGCGCGTCTCCTCCCATTCATCCATACCTATGTGACAAAGCGCATCGATAGGGATAAGTCGACTATCGATACTCTCGATATCAAGAACCACATCATTCTTTGTGGATATGGGCGGATAGGGTCTCATGTAGGTAGGGCATTGCTTTTGGCCGATATCCCCTTTGTCGCGATAGATTATAACTTCGCCACTGTGGAGAGGGCAAAAAAACTGGGAGTGAACATCATTTATGGAGATCCGTCGGACATAGATATCCTTGATTATGCGGAGGCAGAATCAGCGGTGGCAATCGTTCTCGCGCTGCCCGATAGGTTCGCGCAGGAAAGCATAGTGATGCACGCGAAAAAACTCAACAAAGACATCGTGGTGATGAGCCGCGTACATAGGATACTCGACCATAAGAGGATGAAGGACCTGGGAGTGCATGTGGTCATCCAACCTGAATTCGAAGCATCCCTCTCGATCATAAAAAAAATCATGATGTTGAAACATATTCATAGAGACGACATAATCAAGCACATTGCATATTTCAAGAAAGAGCACGAAGGAATATGAACACTATTCACCATAAGACAGTGTTCAAGCTAGGAATCTTGCTCTGCGGGATTGTCATCCTCATCATCTTACTCCGACAACTCTTCACTTCGGCATTTTTTGTCAAGGAAGATAGGATAAATATCCTTTTATATTCTTCAGAATCCATTTATTTTTCGTTGGAAAAGGGAGGGGAAGTGCATTATCTGACCACGTTCAATGCGGATAGCAGGGCAGCAGTGCCGGGCGGATATGGGATATATCGTTTAGGGGCACTCGGAAAGCTTATTTCGCTTGAAAAGAATCCGGAGTTATTGAACAGGACCTTTTCCCGCATTACCGGATCGATGATAGATTATTATTTTTATCCGGGGAATGAAACCATCTACTATGGAGCGACCGAAGGTTTGAAATTGCCCTCTATCGCCCAGATACTGTTCAACCCGTCCAACGCCAATTTATTTGACAGACTCTATATCTCTATGCAGTTCATGGGGAAACACCTGACGGACTTCGAGGAAATCCATATAAAAAAAATTCAGACGGGGGATTCAGTGCTTCTGTCGGACGTGACGTTTGCCCAACAATATTTAGGGTATTTCTATCACAAGTCACTTCGCAAGGAAAATAAGACGGTGCAGATACTCTATGCGAATTCATATGTATCAGCGAAAAACATGAGCCGGATCATCGATGGGGAAGGGATACGTGTGGTAGATATAGACGTAAGCGCAAAGGCTAAAGGCGAAAGCCTGAAGTCCGCCTGTGTGGTAAAGGAGAACACCGAAAAAGGGTATTCGGTGACGGCTGGGGAGATAGCGAATTTTTTTAACTGTATACTTATGAAAGGGAAAGGGCGTGTATCGGACATCGTCATAGAGATGGGAAAAGTCGAGAAAGCATGGGAATGATAGTTAAAAATCGAAAAAACAAGATATGGACACAATCATCATAATCGCTTTGTTATTTTTCATATCGCTCTTCATGGCGATTCGATCCATGAAAGATCTCCATATACCGGAAGAAATCCAAAGGAGGATAAACAACAAAAGATATAAGGGAAGGATAGTCTTTTTTAAGGATAAGAAAACGAAGCATTATTCCTCTTCTTCATCGTTGAGGTCCTCTGGGTGAATATCAAGCAGCTCTTCTTTTTCTTCCGTTTGTTCGGCAACCATCTTTTCCCAATCATTGAGGGAATTGTCCTCTTCTTCTTCAGCGGCCGGTTCGTCGGTGTGCGGATCGTTTGGATTTTGGCTTGATTCCCCGATTTGTTCGATATTTTTTTGAAGGTTGATAGGGAAAGAGATGTGGTGACTGACCGATTTCCCCTTTTTATCCTCCCTGATGAATACGATGACCTTAGTGAAATGCACTTCCTTGATGAAAGCGGTATACGTGCTTTTTGCCTTGATGAAAAGTATGAGACGCTTTGATATATCATCAGCGAGCGTTCCTACGTATTCGTCATCTATCGTGCGGATCTCGACCCTTCTTTTTTTTATCTTGAGTTGCATTTGTTGTCCAATCGAGAGCGATGCTAGTATCTGTTTTTGACCCAGGTTAGTGAGGGTGGTCATTTTTGTCTTCCCGAACGATTCGATGAAGAGGTGTGGGTCGAAAATCGTTTTGGTTTGAGGCTTTGTTTTGCCTTGTTCCAATATCTCTATCTTTTCCAGGTATTGATGCGCGACACCGCTTTTTGGTTGGAGTCGCAGGGCTTTGTGATAGTGTTTTTTTGACTGTTCGTAATCTCCTGTCTGAAGGTAGGAAAATGCGATACGAAGGAGTGCTTGGA
>CAZKKK010000063.1:0-4937 GCA_964553365.1 uncultured Gammaproteobacteria bacterium | reverse complement strand
GTATTGTAACAGGCTAAAGTAGTGTTTTTAGCAGTACATTTTGACTATTACGCCGAAATGAATAAAGAAATATAAATCCTAAACCCTAAACACTAAATCCTAATCAAATCCTAAATTTCTAAATATTACTGCGGTGTTTATTTTTATTATGTGATGGAGTATTTTTCGGATTTGCGCGTCAAAACCTGCTTGAGCACTCGAATTTTCCTTGTGCGAGTTTTTTGATAAGCAAAGACGAAAAATACGGAAGAACAATAACTTCGGCTAATTAATCAGAAATCCTTTACTTTGCTCTTCACGAATTCCATGAATTTTTTCTTGAAATTCTCTTCGCTGTATTGTTCCGCCTCTTTCCGTGCATTCCTTCGCATGTCTCCATATTCCTTTTCAGACAGCGCATTGAATCGTTTGAACGACTTGATGAATGTGCTTGCGGTGAGTTCGTCATAGAGATATCCATTCATGCCATCCTTCACCGTCTCCTTGAGCCCACCCGATGCAAATGCAATGACAGGTGCGCCATATCCCATTGCCTCGATGGGAGCGATGCCGAACTCCTCATCGACTGCCGCAAATAAAAATGCCTTGGCATTCTGCAGTTGTTCCTGCAGTTGTTCATCGGTGAGGTTGTCAAAGAACGTTATGGTGGGCCCGGCAAGAGACTTGAGATATTCCGCGTCTCGTCCAATCCCCACAATATGCAGATCGAATTTTTCTTTGTTGGCTGCCTCAATAAGGATATCTACGTGTTTTGCCCGGGCAAGTCGGGAAACGGTTATATAGTAGGGGGTGGTTGGGGAGTGGTGGTTAGTAAGGACAGTTGATGGAATGGAGACGGGTGGATAGATAACTGTTGAATCACGTCGATAGAATTTCTGGATCCGTTTTTGTGTTTCAATAGAGTTCGCGATCAGAAAATTCGGTCGCTGGGAGGCAGTGAAATCCCACATGCGCAAAAAATGGTTGACGATATATCCATAGATCTTGATGGGCCAATATTTTTGCCATTCAATTGCGGTTTGGTATCCATATAAATAGCGGGGAGGATGATGGATATAGGAAATATGGACAGCTGACTTTTTTGTTATTACTCCTTTACACATCCAGGAACCTGTCGAAGAAATGACCAAATCGAATTCATCGAGATTCAATTTTTCCCAAATCAGGGGAGTGAGGAAACGGAAAGGGGAATAGAACTTGTTCAAAAAAGGGATTTTCCCAAACCAAGTAAGGCGCACATCCCAATCCTTTATGACGTGAGCGTGTTCACCCAATGAATTGAGATCGAATGTCGTGGTGTACACGGGAGCATCGAGGAATAAGGTCTTTATGCTCATGAGTACGCGCTCTGCACCGCCAAATTCCCGCAATTGATCATGTACAATAGCAACTTTCATATGTACTATTATATATCAATTACTTGTACCTCTGGAGCATTCGACATCCCACAAATTAAAAGCGAAGGGGTATAATTCACCTATGACACTTTTACACGCAACACTTCTAGGCTTGATAGAAGGCTTAACCGAATTCTTGCCCATTTCTTCCACTGCTCACATGATCATGGGATCGCGCCTGATGGGTCTGCAACAGACTGAGTTCCTCAAGTTCTTCGAGGTGTTCATCCAAATAGGAGCAATCTTCGCGGTGGTGTTTCTCTACTTCAAACAGTTCTTCAATAGTAAGCTTATCAAGCAACTCATGTTCTCTTTTGTTCCCACAGCAGTCATAGGATTCCTTTTGTATAAAGTGATCAAGACTATTTTCTTTGAGTCAAACATCCTCATTGCGGTAAGCCTTATCACAATCGGGGCAGTCTTCATCATCGTCGAAAGAATGAAGCTAAAAGAACATAAATCAATTGCACAGATGACTCTCCAGACGGCGGTAATCATCGGACTGGCCCAAGCTTTGGCTGTCATACCGGGCGTTTCTCGAGCTGGAATCGTAATACTTGCGATGATGCTTCTTGGTTTCAAACGAGATGAGAGTGCACAATATTCATTTATGCTTGCGCTTCCTACGCTTGCCGCGGCTGCATTGCTGGATGTGGTAAAGATGCGCTCCGTGAAGCTTTCCCTGAACGAAATAGAGATGCTTGCAGTCGGCACGCTTGTCGCTTTCGCTGTGGCTTACATGAGCATGAAGTGGTTTGTCGGTTTTCTCCAAAAGAAGAAACTCACACCTTTTGGCTTCTATCGCATAGGAATTGGCTTACTTCTCTTAGCTAGTCTGCAGCTGTAAGGCTGCAACAGTAGCTTAGAGAAAGTTGTGCCTATCATATATACTTGGTGATAGGCTATAATAAGCTTGTTTTTTAAGTAGCCCTTGTAGCTTAATTGGATAGAGCAATGGCTTCCGAAGCCATCGGTTGGGGGTTCAAGTCCCTCCGGGGGCACTTTGTTTTAGGGCCTATAGTTAAGTGGTATACCGCGTCATTCGCATTGACGAGTCGCCGGTTCGATTCCGGCTAGGTCCACACTTCGCCCCATATTCGATTTATGGGGCTTCGCGTGGTAAACCACATCGTAGCTCTATTAAAGAATAGAGCGAAGAGTGGTAAACTACAGAGTATTCTCCACAACTATTGATATTCCAATTGGCGAAGTGTGTGGCGCGGAACCGTAGGTGAAGTGCCACCATAACTGATATATTATTTAGTATGTACTATGTTTATATCCTGCGTCTTGTAAATAAGACTTACTACATTGGTTATTCTTCAAACTTAAAAACTCGCCTTGTGGAACACTCTATCGAAAACGTTGATTATACGAAAAAATTTCTGCCTTTTACGCTTGTTTATTACAGTGCATTTGTATCAAAAGAAAGAGCCACATCCTTTGAAAAGTATCTTAAATCATCTTCAGGCTTTGCTTTCAGGAATAAACATTTAGTTTAGGCAGAAAATGCCACCGAAATTTGGTATACTTTGGCGTAAATTAAGGATCTGTAGTTCAACGGTTAGAACGATACTCTTATAAAGTATAGACGATGGTCCGACTCCATCCTGATCCACCAAAACGCGACTCCTTTCATCAATAGCTCGCTTCTCTCATGAAATTAAGGAGTATATCCACAAGGGGCTTGAAGATTGAATTTCGGGTCGTCTCTATCGTATATATTGCACCTTCAGAAATACTTTGTTTCCATGAATCGATCATCCCTTCAGGCAACCTGATTTGAGGAAATATATTGAAAGAGGTTGTGACAGTAGGAACGACTGTAATTGGGATCGCGTCGGGAGCTCGAGTCGGGCCAATGGAAAAATCCACGCCAGTTGGCACGGAAACCTTGATGATCGTAGGTAAATTTTGGGAAGGTATCAGAGTCGGGATAACGGGAGAGCTTGTTGGCGGAATATAAGGAGGAGTCGTTGGTTTGGGGCGTGGCGTTGTGGTAGGGGGGAGCTGAGCGGCTATCGTGATATTCTGTCGATAAATCACCTTGCCGGTTTCGCCATCTCCCGTAAAATTCCATACGACCAACTGATAGTTCCCAGGACCAGGAACTTTCGTATTGCTCTTGACGGTGCTTGCGTTGCATTTATAATTGCGCGTGAGATTTCCATTGGAAAGGTGATCTATCCGACATACATCCCAGGGAAACATATCAGCAGGCGCATCCAGGGGAAGGAGGGAACATGCATTGCGATGATCATCCTGGTCCAACGTTATGGCACAGGTATATTCCTGATTGAAGGCGGGGGACGAAGGATTTATCACCACACTTCGCACCTCCGTAGCGAAGCTTGTCTTGGTGATCAGCAACGATAGAAGAATGAATAAAGCGATAAAATAATTACTTTTGTGTACAATAAAAGGTGTGAACATTGTTCGATTTATCACTAACTATAACAAAAAATCGCTCCTCGCGCTTATCGTTCTCTGCTTCTTGCTGTTCTATCCCAATCAACTCATCATCAACGGGGTTTCGATCATCGATCCGTTCATAAAAAGAAGGGTTGTATCCGTGGGCATACTTTTCCTTGTCTTGAGGGGTTTTGTCCACGACTATTACACATCCTCCTGGGCGATTATTTTTTTGGTGGCGCTCATCCTCGCCCCTTCGCTTCCGTTTGCGTTCATCGTCTTTCTTACGCTTGCAGCGTTTGTCATACTCAGGTCCCTGAAAAGGATTTGATGACAATTGCGGTAGATTTTATGGGGTATTTTGCGGTATAATTGCCCCTAGAGTATAGCTGAGATAGCCAAGGTGGTCACGGCGGTGGTCTGAAAAACCTCAGATGCGTGTTCGACTCACGCTCTCAGCACTTTCATTTTTACTTACTCTCTTCTCCAGCTAAACGAAACGTCTTACATATGAAGAAAATAGTAATATAATTTCTTTATGAAAAATGCTTTGCACAAAAGACATGGGGGGATTGATATCTTACGGGTAATAGCAATGCTTTCAGTTATATTTCTTCACACAATTTATAGCTTTACCGTACGGACTGATTTTTTTCTTACAAAATCTTGGTTTATTTTTGAACCTCTTTCAGCAATATCGAGATCCAGTCTTGCCTTATTTTTTATGATTAGTGGCTATTTGGTCATACATAAAAATAGAAGTGTTACAAATAATCTCAAAGTAACTTTCCAACGAATTTTTATCCCTTTTTTTTCTTTTTCTATTTTTGCATCTCTTTTTTATCTCTTTAAAACTGGCAGGGCGCTCTCAAATGTGATTAATCCATCTTATATATTTGGTAATGTAATGAAGTTTCCCGACAATTGGTTGTGGTTTCTTGAAGTGATGTTCTTTTTGTATTTACTAAACCCCCTTTGGCAAGAGATATTCAACGATAAACAAAAGCGTTCAACTGCCCAATATGTCACTCTCATTTTCTTTCTATTCACAATTTCAAGTGTTTTTTTAAAGTATGCAACACAGACTTTATTGTTTTTTAACAGTTACACAACTTGTATCGGATATGT
>CAZKKK010000062.1:0-4989 GCA_964553365.1 uncultured Gammaproteobacteria bacterium | reverse complement strand
CGTACCCTTGGTTCCCACCGGTACGAATGCTGGTGTCTGGATCGCTCCGTGATCCGTTTGGATGGTCCCTACGCGAGCTTTTGATTTTGAAGATTGGTGAGTTACTTTGAAAAAAGACATGTGACTATTATACGATATCACATAATCTCTGTAAGCGCAGTAGGTGGCGCGGACGGAGGGGCTCCCCGACACGCGCGGACTCTCGGCACTTTGCGAGGGAGCACTGGCGGGGAGGAGGGCCGCGACAGAATCTACTGCACGATAAACGGAGCGGAGAAAAAAATAAAAAAAGGCGCCAGTTTCCTAGCGCCTCTTGATTGTCATTTCTAGTCACTAATCACTAACCACTTATTTATACTTATTCTTCACTTGGAATAAGATATACATACCGATAAGCCCTCCGATGATCGCACTCACGAAATTCCCCTGCAATACGGAAGCGGCGAAATTCGCGAGGGAAGCATAGTACATGAATCTCCAAGCTCCCATTGATCTTTTAAACAGTCCAGGAATGGCAAGGCCTTCGAATATGACGGAAATGATGAGTCCGACAACACCGATGTAATATGCGGGCCCGAATGTCATCATGTATGAAGCTCCGGTAAGGGCGCCAAGTGGTCCAAGTGCGGCTCCAATACCTAAAATGGCGAATATGGCTGGAAGGGAAATGACGATACCGATGATGGCAAGGTAAGGGGCAAAAGATGTGAGGGTTTCCTTGATGTTTTCTGGCATCGCGGGGGCCTTTTTACCCAAATACTCATCCAACATTTTTTCTAACTGGTTAAACGTGCCTTTGTAGTCTGGGGCTTTTGTATCGCTCATATGAATAAAGTGAAATAATTAATAATTCACTAATCTGATAGTACTTCAGGGATGGAAAAAATTCAAGTGCGTTTCAATCTCCTTTCCTCAACTGATAAATATAATTTGGTAAATATAATTATCCTTTTGGGAAAAGAGAAAGATATAGATAAAAGAAAAGTTTGAGCACGTGTGGACGTGGCGGGTGAAAAGCACCAGCAACTTAAAAATGACACGAAGTGTCAGTTTTAAGATCTTAAACGTATTCAGTTTATCCATTCGAGGAAGGGTCTTATCCTCATTCTTACATCATATTCATGATGTAAGGTCTTTCGCACCCACCAAAGCTTAAAAAGCAAGGTGGGATTTGGTAGTGAAAGAAAAGCTCTTTTAAGCTGGATGGGGGGATTTGAAGTCTCCCCCCCTAAACAACCTAACCGAAAAAAATCGGCACCACTATTCCAAAAAATAGTAGTACCCCCAATAGGACGGCCCCCTGGATAGGGATCCAGGTCATATAGGCGGCTATTGCCACCAATACGACTAAGACAAGTAGGATCCAACGCCAATTTCTTAAAATTCTATTCATCCTTTCCTCCTTTCGATGAGATTCTTGGGGCCCAATTCCACTTTCTTTTTCATCTTTTTTCCTTTTTCTATTTTTCCCTTTTCTCGTGTTCATTTCGGATAATTTTTTGAGTTCCGATACCCAAGCTCACACTTTTAGGCAGTGAGCTTCGCCAGAACCAACTAACATAAATTTTCTTTCACCTCCTTTTCTATGCTGTATCAGAATTGATACATGCGTGCTGAAGACCATACAATCCCCATCACGCATGCATCAAAACATGATATGTTAGAAAAGGATCTGACCCAATTTTTCAAAGTGCGATGGAATAGCGGCTTTACTCATGCAATGGAAGTTTAAATCCCTCTCTCATCTCTTTTATATACTTTCCTTTCTCTCCCCACAAAAAACCGGCAGCATGTGCCGGACGGGAAAAGTATTAAAAATACATACCTATAGTATATAGAATACAAGGCTAAAAGTCAAGTATAATATATGTATATATAATGCATCTTTATGTAATCTAATGGAGCAGTTTATGAATTGATGAACTCAAAACCTGTTTGAGCACTCGAATCACCGGTGTAGCGAGTTTTTTGGGTGAGGAAAGACATAAACTGCGGAATTACAATCGTCATAAAATAAGCATCGCATCCCCAAATGAGTAGAAACGGAAGTTGTTTTTTTTCGCAAATTCATAAAGCTCTAAAATGCGCTTTTGCGCATGCTTATGGGCCAAGAAAGCATCCACCAACATCATAAGTGAAGAGCCTGGGAGATGGAAGTTGGTGACCATCATGTCGACCATCCTGAATTCATAACCTGGGCGGATGAATAGTTCCGTATTGCCGGCATAGGGCATCCCTAGAATTCCCTCTTTTACATACGACTCAAGCGTCCGGACAACTGTCGTTCCCGTCGCCAAAATCGGCCTTTTTTCTTGTTTGGCTTTCTGGAGACTGAAAGCGGCTTCTGTATTTATTTCACACCATTCTGCATGAAGCTTGTTTTCTCTCAAATTTTTCTCTGTAAGGGGAGCGAATGTACCCAGTCCCACATGCAAAGTTGTGGTTATTTTTTGTATTCCCCGCGCCTCAAGGGATTGAAATACTCTGGGCGTAAAGTGAAGCGATGCAGTAGGCGCTGCACTGGAACCTGGCTTCTTTGCGAATATTGTCTGATATTTTTCCATGAGCTCATCACGCGAGAGGGGGGAGTGTTTGATGTAAGGCGGAATCGGCATCGTCCCATACATGTCCAATTTTTGGAGAAAATCCTCTGCTTTTCCCTCCCAGGAGAGGTAAAAGATGCCTTCGTCTTGACTTTGGACCGTTAGAAACCTCTTATCTGAAAAGAAGAGCTTTTCTCCTACCCTACTCTTCCTGTCGAGGAAGCAGGGAATGGGGCCTTGCTTTGTGCTAATCCACTCATTAACAAGAAATAAGACCACTATTTTCCCGCCTGTTTCCTTAAATAAAGTCACCCGGGCCGGAACTACCTTCGCGTCGTTTAATGTAAGAGTGGTAGAAGGGGGAAGAGAGGTAGCGAGATGTGCGAATTCATCGATAATTAATGAATCATTATTCGTGTTATAGATCAATAATTTGCTGGAATCCCGCGGATTCGCCGGTTCCTGCGCAATCATGCTTTCCGGTAAATCGTACCGATATTCGTTCTTCATCTGTCTATTGTATCATCCCCTCTTGTGGAGGTTTCTTCTTCATCATCACGACTGCTGCACCGAAGGTGATGATAACCAATATGAGTATTAAGACGATAATCCATATATACTGCCCAACGAAGCTAGAAATAGGTGACGTCACCATTTTTTCCCGCTCTCCTGTCTGGGGATTGTCACCGGTGGTGTTTGTCCTATTTTTTCCACCCGTGTTCCCTGCTGCGGCTGTCGGTTTCACTAAATTCTCGATGGTCCGGTCTTTTTGATCGCGATAGGAATACATATCGACCTTATTTTGTGCTATCGTTTTTTGGTTTGCCGTAATGAACTCAGACATCGTTTTCTTTATTACCGCCCCCTGAGGTGTTACGTACTGCAATGTGTAGGGATCTCTCGGCAAATACTCGGAAGTGATCTTGAAATATCCTTTTGCATCCGCTTTTGTCTTTGAATATGCCTTATTCGACATTGTCTTATATACTTCAATCGTTGCATTAGGAATGGCAACACCATTTGCATAGGCATACCCTTCCAGATACTGAGGGATTGGTTCAAGATGGATACTCACGATTCCCTGCTGGGCCATGACACTGGGAATCAAGCTATCGAAAAACTCAGCTATTTTTTGCAGAAAAGGACTTTCCTTTTGTGCAATCGTCCTCATATCCACCTTCACCATCTCAACATTGTTAAGTATTTCTACGTATTCGGCTGTTTTCTCCAATTTACCATTATCGATTTCAAGGAAAAACCTTCCCATTTTGTCCGCCGTTGTCATCCCGATTTCCCGGTAAGGCGTTTTTACGGTTGGGTTCGCTGCGGATACTTTTACCGATTTTGCGATTATCTTTGTGAATGGATGGGATACGACACCTTCAACTACCGAATTCCCCGTCGCCGCATCAGCTTCATAAAAATAATCCATCATCTTGACGGGAGCGTTTGTGTTTACGGTTGAAATGGGAACATCTCTGTGTTGGATCACTCCTCTTTCCTTAATGACCCCATCCACATCATTGGGAACGAATGGATAAATGTCGGAGTATGCCTTGGAATATTTGGAGTCCAATTGCGTAAGGGAGCTTACTAATTTCTGCGGTGAAGCTATTGTGAGCTTATAATCCCCATCAGGAACAACGAAACTGAAGTTCCCATCTTCCGCTGTCATTTGGGGATTTATGAGATTTCCTCCCAATAGGTCAGCGGAGGTCATTTTGACGAATGCATTATTCTTCTTGAAGAGAAGCGTGACGGATGCCTTGGAAACTGGTTCCAATGTTTTGCTATCAAATACGCGCCCATACGGATCCCAATGAATCACCGCGCAATCTTTTGCGATTGAGGCTTGTTCAAAGGAAAAGGTAGATTGCTGTAAAGCTCCCACATCTCCTGGGGTTGCGGCCCCTCCGGGAGTCCAGTAGTTCATTGCGAGGAATTTTCGGGCAAGATGGGAAGAATGAGCGTGCCAGATTACCCCCCCCACTTCCCCAGTGGCATCTGACATGAGGGGATTTGGAGAAGTTGTTTTTCCGTCTGCGAGATACATGCCATTATAGGTGAATTGCCCTGTGGCAGTAAGCTCATCAAGATTGCTTTTTTTGTATACCTTCTGATCGGCATCTTGACGACCTGTCGTACATATCTGTCCATTATCCGTCGCTATGCACTCAACGATATATGTCGGGGAGTTTGCCAGCGGTCTTCCCTTTTCGGCAGGCTTAGCTTTCAACGTTTGTTTAAACGCGTCTCCTGCTTGGACTGCGTCCAAACATACCCATCGTTCGGTTTCGGCAGATTGCGCATGTACCGCTTGCGTGAATAGTAACCCTGCTAAAAAGAAAGACAACAAACCAACAAGAAGTGTTTTTTTCATATAGTTATAAATGGTAAATAGAATACCTGTCAAAAGAGTAGTGTATTTTTTCCCTTAAGTCAATGC
>CAZKKK010000061.1:0-5015 GCA_964553365.1 uncultured Gammaproteobacteria bacterium | reverse complement strand
GTATTGTAACAGGCTAAAGTAGTGTTTTTAGCAGTACATTTTGACTATTACGCCCTCAATGTTTCTTCTTGATGGTGAGTCAATTTAAAGGATTTGGCCAACCCCATGAGCCTATTTCGATTCGCCATGAAAAGTTCGGGATTAAAAGCCCCCCATAAAATGGGGATATAGGGAAGATCCAGAACAGATACTTCTGGCATTACTATAGTTGTTGAATCTGGATTTGTGAGCCTCTCACGAGCCTCATGACGGTGCCGCGACATAGGTGCGTATTTTACCAGAAATCACGCACATTATCAATGCTATAGGATGTATCATTTCCAGGGACTCATGAGTTGGAAATAGTTTCCTTCTGGGTCGGCAAATGTCGCCACTTCTGATCCTCCCATATCATACGGTTCTTTTACCACCATCGCTCCAAGGGAACTGATCCTTTTGAATTCGCTCTTGACTTCCTTCGTTTCCAGATTGAATATCACACGTCCCGGCTCTTTAGATTTGCCTTTTACTTCTGAATGCTCGCCGACTGAAAAAAAAGCATTTCCCAGCATCCACCCGGCCCACTCCCCTTCCTCCATATCGGGATCCTTGCCGAGCACTTTTTTATAGAACTCTATGAGTAATTTTGGCTTGGATGAACCAAGCATGATTGAACTGAGTTTTAACATAGGATTTAAAATGAATGGATAATATTAATTATATTACCTTTTTTGTATTAGTTGTCAACAACAAATTGTTGTATCATATGGATAAAGGATAAATATCCACGTTATCATTTTTTTCACATCTATGAAAAAAATTCTTGTCACTGGGGCTTTTGGATTAGTAGGAAGCGATCTCGTCGAGTCCCTATCAAAGAAATATTCGAGAGACTCCATCATCGCACTCAGCCATAAGGCGAGCGGAGCGGCAAACTGCATCGTGGAAAGCGGGGACGTGCGGGATGTAGCTACTCTCTCAAAGATTATTGAGAAATATGGAATCACCGAAATATATCACCTTGCGGGATTGCTCTCAGTAGGAAGTGAAAAAAATCCACAACTCGCATGGGAGGTTAATTTGGGCGGACTGAAGAATATCCTCGATCTCGCGGTAAAGTATAAGTGCAAGGTATTCTGGCCCTCCTCCATTGCCGCATTTGGCCCAACCACCCCAAAAATAAATACACCTCAACATACTATCCTTGAACCTACAACGATGTATGGAGTGAATAAAGTGGCGGGAGAACTTCTGTGCCAATATTATTGGCTCAAATGGGGTCTTGATGTCCGTTCACTTCGTTACCCAGGACTCACGGGGTATAAGGCACCACCGGGAGACGGAACCACCGAATATTCAGTGCATATCTTTTATGGGGCAATAAACGAAAAACAATACAGCATTTTTCTGAAGGAAGATGCCCGCCTTCCCATGATGTATATCGATGATGCAATCGATGGGACGATACAGCTCATGGAAGCTCCTTCCGAAAAAATTACGGTGCGGACCAGTTATAATTTCGGGGCAATCAGTTTTACCCCAAAAGAACTCGCCGAAGAGTTGGTGAAGCTTGTGCCGGGATTTACCTATGACTATAAAATCGATGGACGACAGAAAATAGCTGAGTCATGGCCACAATCGATTGATGATTCCCAAGCGCAAAAAGACTGGGGTTGGAAACCAAAGTTCAACCTCACAAAAATGACAAAAGTGATGTTCGAAGGGTTACAACTTAAATTGAAAAAATAATTCCTATGGCAAAACAACAGTTCTATTCAATCCTCAACTCAGAAGTCGCTCGAATCGACGGAATAAAAACCTCGAAACGCAATGAGCGGATTATCCAATCATTCAAAAGCGCAACGGTAGCCCAAATCGGAGGACGTGATACTACTATCTTTAATTCAAATGATTACTTGGGTTTGCGCCATGACAACCAGGTAAAGGAAGCGGAACATGTGGCGTCACAAAAATATGGGGCTGGCCCTGGGGCAGTACGCTTCATCTCCGGCAGCATGCAGATTCATCGTGACCTTGAAAAAAGAGTTGCCCAATTCCACAATCGGGCAGACGCGATGATTTTCTCCTCGGCATTCGCAGCGAATCTTGCAGTGCTGTTCTGTTTGATCAGTGGACAAAGCAAAGATTCAAAAGTAAGTAGCGATGTTCTTGTCGTATCCGATGCCTTGAACCATCGAAGCATCATCGACGGGATCCGTTTGGCCAATCTCCCCAAGGAACAACGCGCGGTATTTGAGCATATGAATATGGACAGCTTGGAAATGGTGCTGAAATCGGCAATAGGAAAATATGCTCGTGTGCTTGTGGTGACAGACGGTGTCTTTAGCATGTTGGGAGAGTATCAGCATTTGGATACGATGAGGGGAATCATCGATACATATGATGCACAATATCCGCAAGGCGTTCTCCTTGTGATGGATGACTGCCACGGAGTTGCTTCCTGTGGAGATACAGGACGAGGGGTTGAAGAACTCAAACACGCACGTGCCGATGTGCTCGTGGGTACATTCGGTAAGGGATTTGGGAGCGATGGAGGATATGTGGTGGCAGATCAACAGGTCATCGACTATCTGCGTGAATCCTCAGCGACATATATTTACTCCAACTCCATTTCTCCAGGGACGGCGGGAGCGGCACTACAAGCAGTGCAGATGGTGGACAGCAGCGAAGGGAAAAAACTCCTAAAATCATCACAAACGAATACAGTATATTTCAAGAGGCTTATGAAAGCGGCTGGATTTGTTTTCGCCGCAGATTCTGCACACCCCATACAACCTGTTCTCATCGGGGACCCCGTCAAAAATCGGGGGCTTGCAGATTTCCTATTCTCAAAAGGAATTTTAGTGACCAATCTAAGCTATCCAGTGGTACAAAAAGGACGCGACGAAATCCGTATCCAAATAAACGCCACTCATACAAAAGAGGAAATCGACTACCTGGTAAAAAGCATGAAGGAGTTTACGTGAGTCTCTTTTGTCTCAATCTATTGATAGGCTCGTCGATGAGCTTCAATAGGATGTAAGAGGAAAAGACAGTTACTATCATCGATATCCCTGCCACAAGCGCAAGATTTTTTGTATGTATCAAGTGAGTCGTCAACTTGATGAAAAATATGTGGGATATGAAAACAGGATAGGACAATCCACCCAACAACGTGTCCCATCTGTCATGAGTGAAGAAAACGAAGATAAAGGGAATCGCCCCCGTAAGGGAGAGGAAGTACACAATCTCAATCGTAGAGTTATTCGCAGCCGTTGCAAGGATGGCAACGATAAAAGCGATGATGAAATAAAATGCCTTAGGTGACTTCTTTATCTTACCCAATCCTCGGTAAATGAAATAACTCACGATGCCGAGAAAGAAATACTTCAATGAGGAGAGAAAAACGAAGAATATGGATCCATCCATTATCTTCTTCATGGATGGGAGCAGAAAATACAACACGATAAGCGTTGTCAACATGAGCGCCGCAATAATTTTTGGCCGGCGCTTCAGGACAAAAGGCGCACCGATATAAAAGAGGATTTCAGGTTGGAGGGCCCACACTTGGGGACCGATCAGATAGCCGATATCGGGATTGACCGCCCTCCACAAGTTGCTGGTGATGACGAGTGTTCCATTCCTCAATAGATAGTCAAACATATTTACTCCACTTCCGATTGCCCTTAATAAGGCATTGTCCCCCCCAGTGACATACTTGAACAAGGAAAAGGCGACCATGAGGAGTAGGACAGCCCAATAGAGTGGGTAAATACGCAGGAACCTATTGGTCAAATACAGCCAATACGAGCTGTTTTTCCCAATATATTTCTTATTTATAATCAGACAAATATAAAAACCAGATATGACAAAGAAAGATGGTACGGCCAATTTGGTGAGTGCAAGATTATTCCTGAATAGAGGATTTGCATGGAAGATAAGAACGCTCGCTGCGAATATAAATCGGATGATACCCATAGAGTATGGTACCACTTATTGCGACCTGAGTACCTCATCAATCAAAAATACCTGGTTTTTCCGGAGAAGCGGAAGCTTATCTTGGGCAAAAAAACCAAATTCTGACACTTCATGCGATGGGACAAACTCCCCTCCGATCAAAATACCGGTATAACACAGGTCCAGTCGGGCGGTGTTTCTGTCTGTGCGGGTTCTCAAAGATTCATCCACACTCACTACGAGGCCAGATTCTTCCTTTATCTCCCTCTCAAGAGCTTCACGCGGATGCTCGCCGGCTTTTAGATAGCCTCCTGGCAAACTCCACGCATGTGCCCTATAAGTATGCTTGAAAAGTAGCACCTCTTTTTTATCGTTAAAAATAATTCCAGTCACTCCCACAAGGAACTGATCTTGACAGAAACGCATTGCAAACAATTGCGCCCCTTTGGGAAGATGTAATGCTTTCCAAATTTTGGCCAAGAGTGTTTTCATAAGGCATTTCTGTCCCCTGGCTCAATGCCGGAGTCTTTCCCCAATTTTTCATTTTTAATCTCAAGTTGATGCACACGTTTGGTTAACTCAAGAACCTCCCCTTTATTCTTTTTTATTTCCTTATCTTTGCCCCAGAGTATAAAAGAGGTTGAAATAGACTGAACGACATATACCAAATAAGAAAGCACCAACCCAAAAAGCATCGAGGCCACAATCACATAAAAAAGAGGCACTTTTGAAAAAACATAAAATCCCAAATTAACCGAGACAGGAGCGAAATTATATCTTGAGATATACACTAGCATCGAACCCACTACCAGTGAAAAAATTAAAATGAGCATAAGAAAATATAGTGAATGTTATCTTAACAATCCAAGACCTATTATCCCCATAAGTATCAAATAAATCGCAATGAGATAATTGAGAAATTTAGGAAATACCAAGATCAAGATTCCAAATATCAATGAGGTAAATGGCGTTAAGTTTGAAAATGAAATATTCATATAGCTTCACCCCTTTCAAAATTTGTTATTAGTGTATTAGTCAAATAGTACTGCTGTTTAACTGACTATAAGACTTTCAATTAC
>CAZKKK010000060.1:0-5244 GCA_964553365.1 uncultured Gammaproteobacteria bacterium | reverse complement strand
CGTCCCCGTTGTAGCTGTTACCGTAAGTCCGTTGACTTTTTCTGAATTAAACGCATAAGGGACCGCAGTGAGTCGAATACGAGAACCAAATAACTCTCCGTTGAAACTGATACTCAAATAAATTGAGTCGCTATTAAAATCGACACCTGCTGGAATAGGCGTAGTTGAACCAAGAGTCGCACGAAAAATACCATCAGTTACGGAAAGACTTTGTGTTTCGCTCCAAGGAGAGCTCACAGGAAGCTGATTTCCTGTTGTAGGATCATCGTAGAGCTTGAAAATAAAATTGTAGGAGTTATTTGTGATATTCGTCCCATCTGCTTTAGTCACTACTTTACCCTGAAAATTAATGGTGCGATTTATGCCTGTAGCTGCAAACGACGAAGAAACCGTAACAAAAGTGAAAAAAAGTGTAAAAAGGAGAGCTTGTACTATATAAGCGCGAATTGTGTTACTAAATCGGAGCATTATGACGTGCCAATCTAATTTGTATCGATACATTATTATAATAACAGCCTAAAGCTAGGCCTGTCAAACCTCAAACTATCTTATCTTAATCACGTCTTTTATATGTTTTAAGAGCCTTATGATAAGCTTTTTCATATTTATTGATTTTATGACATTTCTTGATTTTTGCCTTAAATATTCTTATCGTATTCATATCATTCTTATCTTCCTTTTACTTTTTCTGCCTCATATTCCGGGTATTGACATAATGATAAGATTATGATAAGTTTGTAGTTATAGACCTATGAAAAGCCTTTCCTATACCCGATCCGTTGCCCTTACGGCTTCCATTCAGATGTTAGATGAGCTTCATAAACAACTATTGCTTATTCCCCTTGCGCCACCCACAGAACTCAAGCTCCAATGGGACACCGGAAATCAGAAAATTCAGTATCTTCTCGCGCTCGCCGGGAAAGTGGTTTCCCCTGATGGGAAGGTTATCACTCCCGAACAGATAGGCGAATACCTGCTCCATACGGATACCAAAAGCTCCGTTCCCTTCAAGGATGACATCGAGAGTTATCGAAGTGCATTCGACTATCTCTATCATCATTGGCTTGTTAGCCCAAAAGTGATTGAGCCAAGCGACTTGTTGGAGTTTTATCAGACCATATTTCCCAAAGAAACGCTCACTGGAGATGAAGCTGAGCTCAAGGCAAGCTTACAGTATATCCAAATTAACCCAGAACACCCCCTTATCCAAGCAGCTCTCGCACAAATTCTCATTCTTTCACTCTCTCCCTTTAGCGCTTATAACGAACAGTTCTCTCATCTCATATTCCTTCTTTTTATGTATAAGTTCGGATACGATTTTCGCCGCCTGCCTGTCTATGAGGAGCAGTATGTTCTCGACCTCACCAACTACAAAAACATGATTCTTCAGTCAAATCGATTGGAAAATGTGACGCCATGGCTTGAATATGTGTGCGGACGGGTCATTTCTGCTGTACAAAAAACGGTACAAATCGTGCAGCAACAGAAAAATAATACCTCACGTTCGACAAATATTTTTTTTACCCTTAATGAAAGGCAACAGTCGATCATGAATATATTCGGTTCACCAGGGGCAAAAGCAACGAATAGGATGGTCCAAAAAAAGTTCAAAGTGTCCCAAATCACTGCATCACGAGATTTGGCAAAGTTGGCCGACATCGGGCTTATATTCGCAATCGGAAAAGGAAGATCGACCTATTACACGAAGGTGTGAACTTGTAACGTGAAACGTATTTTTGTTTGTCATTCCCGCGAAGGCGGGAATCCAGACTATTAATTTCAATTTAAAAAAGGATAATTATCGACTAGACCCCCGCCTCCGCGGGGGTGACACAAGGAAAAAAAGAATGGCACAAAAAATAATATGAGGAAAAATAAATTAATAAAAAAGGTTTTTAGTGTTTTGGCTGTTAGCTGTTTGCTGTTTGCTACTAGCTGTGTTTATGCCGGTCCCCAGAGCACCACTTATGAGCTCAAAGAGTTTGGATTTGGGAGCGGCGGAGAGGCTTCAATGAGTTCAACAACGTATTCGCTTTTCGGCACGGCAGGAGAAACGGACTTGGCGACTGCAAGCTCTACAACCTATAGACTTGGCGGGGGACTCATTTTAACCATTCAGGCTGCTGTGCCTCCAGGTCCGATTGTGGCAAACCCAGGCAGCACCTATGACAGGCTTCAAATTACGGTAAATACCGGAGGAAACCCCACCGATACGCTCTATGCGATATCAATCTCTGACGGAACAACTACTCGTTATGTCCAAAATGATTACACGATGGGAGCAGTGCTCGGGGCTGAAGATTGGCTACTCTATACCGGTGGTGTTACTGTGGGATGGGGTGGAGGAAGTGGATTTTATGTGACCAACTTAAAAAGTAACACTATATATACTGTATTCGTAAAAACAAAACAGGGAAATTTTACGGAAACCGGGTGGGGGCCGGGAGTTGCTGGCACTACATCTGACCCAACTTTTACATTTGGAGTTGATGCATCAACTATTACATTTTCCAATCTGAACTCAGGAAATACCTATACTGACTCCTCAAAAACAACAACAATCACTACATCTACCAATGCATATAACGGCTATCTTGTATATGGCTATGAAACACAACCCCTCACCCATACCACAAATGGATCTTATACTATCGCAAATTATGCAGGCTCAAATTCTGTCCCCACCACATGGTCGAGTACGGGGTTCGGATATACAACAAACGATAATGATTTGACCGGTGGGACTGCCGGTCGTTTCACCTCAGGAACCAAATATGCAGGGTTTAGCACGACCGGGCCGGGCGACCCCGTGGCAGATCATCCTGGACCCATCCTCTCTCCTGTGGCAAGCGAACAATTTACCGTTTCCTATCGGGTAACGGCAGCCGCAACAACGACAGCGGGACAATATCGGACGACCGTTATATATGTAGCAGTCCCAACGTATTGATATGAAAAATATATTCCTATTCACGTCTTTGATCATTGTCCTATTCCTTGCGCCGTTTGTTCATGCTGCAGGACAAAACACCACATCGCTTTCCATTCACCCTTCAATCATCTCCTTGTCACTCTCCCCAGGAAAAACATCAACAACGGTGCTTTCGATAGAAAATAATGGTGAAGTACCCCTTCCGATCCGCCTCCGTTTTGAGCCTTTGTCAACTTTGTCCGACAGTTCTGTTAAACCGTTGCAGAGCATTGGAAGTTGGATCACCATTTCCAACCCTACCCTTTTGCTCCCCGCACAAAAAGAAGTTGAGGTGGATATAAAAATATCTCTTCCTAAAACGATTCCCCTTGGAGGATATTACGGAATGCTGTATGTCGAACAGCTTTCGCCCACACAAACAAACGCAGGCTCATTAATCCTTACGAAAATGGGCGTCCTCATTTTGGGATCGGTTGGGGTGCAAGATGTGCCCCTCAACTCAATAGAGCTGCAAAAACCAATTCTTGCCACTCCTATTTCCGAAACTAATACGTTGCCACTTTCTTTTATAGTAAAAAGCACTGCTCTCAATCATATATCTGCAAAACCATATCTTATGATTCATCCTTTGTTTAAAAAAACAGAAGCGGTTCAGTTGGAAGAAAAATTGGTTTTCCCTGGGACAAAAAGAGCTTGGAATACTTCATTCACTGTACAAAACACAACAGCACTCTATTACTCTGCCGATTTATTTGTATCTATTGGAAATGGCCTTTCACAGAAAAAATCATTCTCATTTGTCATCTTCCCTGTTCAACAGGCAATTATTTTGGTACTCTTTATTACGATAGGTGTGAGTTTTTACAGAAAAAGAAAACAAATGAGAAAGGCAATTGAGATTATGATAAAAGGATAATTATGCATGCAATTATTTCATTACTTATTTCGACATTGTTGTTAATCTCTTCATTTCTTTCTCCTGTTTATGCAGGAACGCTCACGACTGCAAAAGTTACGATAAGTGATTCACGAGCAGGACAGGTGGGAGTAGTCCACACTTTTTCATTCGTAACGGGAACATCAGGAACGATAAAAACAGTGGAGATGATATACTGTACTACTCCTTCCGGTTCTTGCTCCACCCCAAATGGAATCATCACGACAGGCGCTTCTCAAGGGGGCATTTCAGGATTAGGGTCAAGCACTACAAATACAACGACTAATGGAACACTTATCCTTACAGTAACTTCCCCCACCACTATTAATTCAGGAACAACAATCAATCTTCCGTATGGGACTATCACTAATCCCACATCTATTAACTCGACTTTTTTTGTTCGTATTGCTACCAAAGATGGCTCCGATGTGACTATTGATTCCGTTACTGTCGCCTTTGCAACTCTTTCTTCCTCGTCTCTTGCCGTCACAGCAGATGTGGGCGCCACATTTAGTGTTGCTTTATCCGCTGTCACGACAGGTTCGGTAAATGGACAAGCGATAAACATAACAACAACGACAGCAAACACAATTCCTTTTGGTACGCTTGCAACGGGAGGAACAAAAGTTGCAGCACACGATATTACTGTGGTAAACAACTCATCCCATGGTTATGCAGTGACTGTGAAGGCGAGTAATCCTCCTCTTGTCGATGGATCAAACAATATTGATAATTTTACGGAGCCAAATTCACTTCCCCTAGTCTGGAGTTCTCCTGCAGGAAATAGTGCGAACGTGAACACAGGATTTCTCGGATACACCACAGAGGACACATCTCTGTGCACAGGGACTACGGATCGATTCACCTCCTCAGGAGGAGATAAATGGGCTGGGTTTGAAACAACAGCATACGAGATTGTATGTAACCCAAGTTCGACCCTTACCGGAGAAACGACACGACTGGGATGGCAGGTTGAGGTGAATGGTATCCAACCAGCAGGAAACTATACGGGTGACGTAATAATAGTTACCACACCAACCTATTAAATATCCCCTTTACAAATAGGGGATGATTGTGTTAGTTTGTATATATCCATGATAAAAAGAATAAAACTACAGAATCGGTTTATTGCGATTGTTTCTCTTATTGTTTTTGCAGGTGTATTAGTTTCCCAAATTTTTATCGCTCAGACTCAAGCGGCAACGCTTTCCACTGCAAAAGATGTGATTAGCGACTCTCGTTCCGGAGTTACGTCTCTCCATACGTTCACATTCACTACTCCCACAACCACAGCAATCAAAACAATTAACTTTGCATTCTGTACAACCGCATCCAGTACATGTACAGCTCCAACTGGCATGATACTTACTGCCTC
>CAZKKK010000059.1:0-5269 GCA_964553365.1 uncultured Gammaproteobacteria bacterium | reverse complement strand
GATTCGCCGATATTCTTTTATTCTCGACGATGACACTGGTAGTCGGTTCTATACGGATGTCTTTTCCTCCTAGCCTTGATTTATAGCTGCCCGCAGGATAGGGATAATCCGCTTTCTTCCCGTGGAGAGCGAATACGATATGGTTGAAATCAAAGGAGTCAAAGTAATCGATGCCAGATGTATCCTGCCATGTGGGATCGATCGGTATCCAAATGTTCCTCTTGATATCGTAGTACTCAACCCAGGAATGAAGGATATCGGATTCTTGAGAAATAGGACGAAGTTCTTGCTCGTTGGCAAAAGCAAAGCCCTGCGCTTCACGGACATAAATTCCTCGTTGCCGAGCGGAAGAAATGAGGACATCGGAATACTCCGTACAAACCGCTTGATCCGGCATCTTAAGGGCTTCGACAGCTCCCATTCGTGAATTCCCTTTTATCACCCTGTTGAAATTATAGGTGAGCGTCTTTAGCGTGTAATCATAATGGTCCTTTATCTTACTGGATGTAACGGGAGTTTCTCCGTTGAGTTTCCAAAAAGGTTGAGGGTTGAAAAGGGTCTGCTGCAATTCCTCAAATTGTTTTTTTATGTACGATTTATAGTCACTCCTTGGGGTTGCATAAATGGTGGAAATCCCGGTAAAAAGAATCTGTTTCTCCTCTTTTGCGTTGAGGACATACCTACCCATATAATTACCATCACTATCCGAGTAAACCAAATCAGGAGGCGGGATTATAGAGTTTACGACTACTTTCTGGTAAAGTGTATCCGGAGGGAATGCGACATCGGTATAGACTTTGTAAACATTGGGGTTCGAGAGATGATAGGTGAGATCTAAACTATATCTTTGTTCATCCCCGAAGGCTGCATAAATAGTCCTGCCTTGATAGTTATTCCATACGACCTTATCGAACGTCACCAAGTCCGGGATGGGCTTTGCGAGCGAAAGCTTCTTGTTCTTACCTACCGGCAAGTTTATGGTGACGGAGTAAGCATCTCCATCCCTGTTCTCAAGCGTCGGGATAAAAACCTCCCAAATGGTGCCTTTCGAACGGAAGATATTCTTCTGCAAGAAATCCAAATAGAGGATATTCACCTCATTCAATCCAGCCTTCGATTCATTCAGTTCAAATGATGCCTCAATCGTCCGTTCCTTTTCTATGATAAGGGGATTTATTGCTCCCTTGTAATCCTTAGCTACGATATTCCCTATTCCGAACGACTTGGGCAGTATGAGTGTAAATCTCTTTAGGATGAGATCTGGCTTCAAGTTGGTCAAGGTTATCGTATACGAGGTTTTTGTGAGGTTCTGCGGGTCATTATCTTTTATGAAGTATTCAATGTTGTATGAGGTGCGAAAGTCAGCAGCCTCTACCCGAGGCACTAATATAAGAACGAATAAAGATGCAAATAGGAAAACAAATAAACGAACAAATGAATATTCTTTTACTTGTTTTTTTATTTGCATTTTTTATTTGTCTTTCTATTTGACCTATTATTGGTATTATTATTTCAAGTACTGAGCTGTATATGAGCCCTTTACTTTCATGATACCACTTAATGGCCCCTGATACAGCACTTCCCCTCCTCCGTCCCCACCCTCAGGACCCATGTCGACGATATATTGACAGTTATTAATGATGTCGCTGTTATGTTCGATAATGACGACAGTGTTACCTCCATCGACTAATTGATGAAGCGTATGAAGGAGTTTCTCCGTATCGAACATGTGGAGCCCTGTGGTTGGTTCATCCAAAATATAGAGAGTTTTCCCTGTATCTTTTCGAGATAGTTCATGAGCAAGTTTGATGCGTTGAGCCTCCCCTCCTGAGAAGGTAGGAGCTGGCTGTCCCATTGTCACATACCCCAGACCGACATTCTTGAGGAACGCGAGTTTTTGATAGATACGGATGTGGTTCTTGAAGAAATCCGCAGCTTCCACGACGGTCATGTTCAACACCTCGTAGATGGTTTTTCCTTTGAACTTCACTTCCAGGGTTTCCTTGTTATAACGATGGCCCTCACATACATCGCAGGTCACGTACACATCAGGAAGGAACTGCATTTGGATTTTGATGACTCCTGCTCCTTGACATTTTTCGCATCTCCCGCCTTTCATGTTGAAACTGAATCTCCCTTTTTTGAATCCTCTGGCACGCGCCTCAAGCGTTTCAGCGAAAATATCCCTGACTTCGTCGAACATGCCAGTATAGGTCGCGGGATTGGAACGGGGTGTCCTTCCGATAGGAGACTGGTCTACCAAGTAAACCCGTTCGATATTATGCTGTCCAACAAGACGTTTAAAGTCACCCATGATGTCTTGATAATAACCATCAATGTGGTATTTAAGAGCTGGATATAAAGTCTCGGTGATCAATGTTGACTTACCGGAACCGGAAACGCCGGTAATCGCAATCATATTTCCCAAAGGCAACTTCAAATCGACGTTTTTCAAGTTGAACTGGGTCGCTCCGTGAAGTTCAATCCACCCTTTTTCAATAATAAGTTTACGTTTAGTGATAGGGATTTTTTTAGTCCCGAAAATATAAGCTCCCGTGAGAGACTTCCCTTCTTTCTCGATTTCCGGAAGTGTACCCGTGGCAACCAAATATCCCCCTTCTTTTCCCGCCTTGGGACCAAGCTCTATAAGATAGTCGGCATTCTGTATCGTTTCTTTGTCATGTTCCACAACAACCACCGTGTTCCCGATATCGCGCAAATGTTTTAGCGTATTGATAAGCGCATCGACGTCCCGTGGATGCAACCCGATCGATGGTTCATCCAACACATACAATACTCCCGTAAGTCCGCTTCCTATTTGGGAAGCAAGTCGGATACGTTGAAGTTCTCCTCCCGATAATGTGCGTGCTGCTCGATTAAGGGTAAGATAGGCCAAGCCCACATTTGCAAGGAATGAAACGCGTGTACTTATCTCCTTCAGGATCATTGTCCCCACTTCCTTTTCATATCTGTTGAGCTTTTCCGGAAGAGTGGTCGTGATATAGGGTCTGAGTGCACTGATCGATTCGTCACAGACATCCATGATATTTTTTCCGTCAACAGTTACCGCCAATACCTCAGGTTTCAGCCGTCTCCCTTTACATTGATCGCATCGCTCTTCGCGCATGTATCTTCCCACTTCTATTTCATCCGTACCTGTTTGAGATTCAAAGAACCTTTTTTCGAACTCAGGGACAAGTCCCAAGAATTTTTCATAGATCGCCGTATCCTTTCCGAACCGATTTTTTCCGACGACACGATAAACCGTTTCACATCCATAAAGCAACAACTTCATTTGTTTTTCGTCAAGAACCCCTAATGGTTGGTTCATGTCAATTCCCTCTTCCTCACAAAACTGCTTCAGGAGGCGGATGTACCAGGTGTCCTGAAAATACACTTTGTTGAAAGGCAGGATGCCGCCTTCATTGATGCTCAGTTTCTTGTTTATTATCTGTTCCGGATCTATTTTATAGACAGTTCCCAGCCCTTTACATTTTTCACAGGCGCCAAGGGGGGAATTGAACGAGAACATCCTTGGCTCTATCGTGGGAAGGGAAAGATTGCATTTAGGACAGGAAAGATTTTCGGAAAATAAGATGTCAGCGATCCCCCTTAGGATAACCAGGCCGTCAGATAGGGCTAATGATTGTTCCGCGCTTGCGGTGATGCGAGATCTCAAATTAGCCATATATATCTCATCCTTAATTTCCTTTTGCGTAAGATTGTATGATTCGATGATGACATCGATCGAGTGTTTGTTAGTCTTGAGCAGAGGGATATCGTCTTTCTGGAGATCGAACTCCTTCTTATCCACGAACACCTTTGAATAACCTTTTGTGCGGATGTTATCGAAAAGATCTTTGAACTCTCCCTTCTTTTGGCGAACGACAGGAGCCAAAAGCATGAATGCATGAGGAACCGATTTATCCGCTAGAACCTGAACTACGGAAGCTTTCACTATCCTGTCGACAATTTCATCGAGACTCAGCTTAGTGATTTCTATGTGGCAGTTTGGGCAGTGCGGATGTCCGATGCGTGCAAATAAAAGACGAAGATAATCGAACACCTCGGTAACGGTGCCGACCGTTGATCGAGGATTGTGCGAAGAGCTTTTTTGATCGATGGATATTGCAGGGGATAGACCTTCGATGAGATCAACATCCGGCTTTTCCATGATTCCGAGGAATTGACGCGCGTAGGCGGATAGGGATTCCACATATCTTCGTTGTCCTTCGGCATAAAGAGTGTCGAAAGCAAGCGAGGATTTTCCGGAGCCGGACACTCCCGTGATTATGACCAATTGGTTTTTTGGAATGACGACGTCGATATTCTTTAAATTATGTTGGCGCGCGCCCTTGATTGTTATTTGGTTCATATGATTTCCCTTACTTAATTTCCTTTATCTTCTCCCTTAACATGATAGCCGCTTCAAAGTTCATGTCCTCCGCAGCACGCTTCATTTCTTTCTCCAGTCGCTTTACCGTTTTTTTCCGGTCGAATGGAGTCATCCCATCCGGCTTGATACTCTGGATATACTCCTGATAACGACCCTTGATTGGCTCATTCAGCATCTCCAAGTCCTGTTCCTTTTCAATGATTCGTTCACGGATTGGTTTATAGATGGTCGTTGGCGTGATCCCATGTTTTAGGTTATATGCTACTTGGTATTTTCTTCTCCTTCTTATTTCCTCAATCGCCTCTTTCATCGAGTTCGTTTCGTTATCGGCGTACATGAGCACTTCCCCTCCGACATTTCTGGCAGCTCTTCCCATCGTTTGGATAAGCGCTGTCTTGGAACGCAAGAATCCTTCTTTATCAGCGTCTAGTATAGCAACAAGACTCACTTCTGGGAGATCGATGCCTTCTCTGAGCAAATTGACTCCTATCAACACGTCATATTCATGTTTTCTCAGGCTATCCAGGATATCGGAACGTTCAAGAGTTTCAATATCCGAATGCAGATAGGTGGCTTTGATCCCTTTATCTTTCAAATAGGATGCCAAGTCCTCGGCTATTCGTTTAGTGAGGGTGGTTACGAGGATTTTTCCCTTCGCATCCCTCTTTACCCGCTTTTCGATTTCTATTACCAAATCTTCAACTTCATTTTTAGAGGGACGGACGATAATCTCCGGATCTACGATCCCTGTCGGGCGTACCAACTGCTGCACTATGCCTGCATGATTCGTGGCTATATTCTTGTTATCCATCTTGAGAGCCTCCTGTTTTGAGAGTTCCACCTCCCACTCGTTAGGAGTTGCCGATGTGTAAA
>CAZKKK010000058.1:0-5291 GCA_964553365.1 uncultured Gammaproteobacteria bacterium | reverse complement strand
GCCAAAAGTTGGATGAAGCACTCAAAAATGCAAATAGACTCGTTACTTTATATACCTATGACGGAGATGACCATAATTTATCAAATAATTTATCGGTAGCATTACAGCAATCTGTGGATTTTTTTGACAAATATCTAAAAAAGTAAAGGTGTATTATTATCCCTTTCTACTTCTTTGTTTTGATATTTTAATACCCCTCAGTCCAAAAAATAATGAAATAAATATGATTAATTTTAAAATATAGTTTCCGTTCATGTCAAAAAAGTTTTTTGTCATGGGGGTTATAGTTCCAACGAGGAGATGTATAACAATACCTAATGGCAATGTGAGAAAGAGCCAATTGTTTCTTGATATCTGAATCTTGAATATACGAAACAGTCTTGATAATAGCGGGGATAGAAGATAAATACCTAAGAATGAAACGGCCAGGTCAAAAATAGCATACCCAGCAAAACGAAAATGCCGAAGGAATTCAATTGTAATCATATAGCTGACAGTATACGGTGTTATGGATATGATTAGTATCTTTCTTATTCCTCTTAATCTTCTCTTAACCTCCCCCCTAGTACTATGGGGATGTTAATAATTCCTTTAGTCATTTATAAAAATTTATTTTGTTATCTATGAAAATCAATAGGGAAAAACTATACAAAAGAATGCTCGTCGGAGTCATTGCTGTTATCGTTTCTATCACTGGGTTGTCAAAGTTGGCAACTACCGCTACAAGTGTAGAAGCGGCTACTCCAGCGCCATGCATCGTTACCATTTCAGGTATACGGTATGACGTTGCGCCACTTACGGTACCAGGAGTACATGCAGGAGGAAATATATTTGTGTGTGGTACAGATATGACTGCGCTATTTATGTCAATACCATCACATGCGGCTGATATAGCCCGAATGACGCCATATATATATGTCGCACCAACTGCAACTCCTACGCCGACGACAGTTCCATCAGTAACACCTAGTTCAAGCCCGATCCCCTCAACAACGCCAGATCCGACAGTCACTCCTAGCCCAGTTCCATCCACAACGCCTGGTCCGTCTGTGACGCCAAGCCCGCTTCCTTCGACCACGCCAGTTCCATCTATCTCACCAACACCTCATCATGAGGAAAGTGAGGAAAATGAAACAAATGAGGTGGAAGAAGTCGAACATGAAGTCGAGACTGCCCAGGAAGTGCAAGAGCAAAATCATGGACAAGAAGTTAGAGTTGTCGCAACGAACAATTCCAGTTCTCATCATGGCGACAATCATAATCATGGTCAGGAAGTAAGAGAGGTAGCTCACAAGGATTGAGATATTCCTCAGCAAGTCAGGGGGCCATAGTCATAACTATGGCCCTGTTCCGATTCCCTTTATTTTCCACATTTTTCCAGGTTTGTCCATCGTGATCCAGCGTATATTCGTTCCATTCTCCCAGCCATAATAAGGGATCGGAGCGTTTTTCGATGATGGATCCATTAAAACTTCAAGAGTCACTTTGTATACGTGTTTCTCATCTTTTTTCCATTCGCTTGGGGTAGGAGGCGAAATATCGACAATCTTTACTGATTTCATCGCATTTAACTGGACACCCCACGCTTGTTTAGCACTATCATCCTGTGTAATAGATTCGCTCATCAGGCCCACTGCGTCACTTGCCCTACGGCTTGAAATTAACGAAAAAAATGATCGAATAATATCTGTGTCTGTAGGAAGGGGAACGGTTCCTTGAGTCGATGACAAAGTAGGAATCACACTGACTGTCGTTTTTGTTGAGCTTACTGGGGGGTTACTTATTTGTTTTTGAGAATTCATTACTGCAAATCCAAAAATAAATATGAAAATGAGTACGATTCCTATAACTAAGTTTCCCATAGGTATAAATAAATTAATAATTACACATAAACCAATCTGCCTTCTATTCTCGCGGAACAATTATTGTGATTTCGGAAATATTCCTCTAAAACCTCTTGTATTGATGTCGTTATGACTTTGGTCTTGCCGGACCCTGATAATTCATCCTGAGAAATATTCAGATATTGATCGGCATTCGAAATATGGAAATTTTGAATGCAAATGCTGTACTGGTTATCGTCCAGGACTGGCACGTCGCCAATAGTGAGGGTCTGTAGCCTTTTAAGGCTATCCGAATAGACCGCCTTCACTTTATTATTCACTTGGTAGCATTCCCCTTCCCCATCCCTGTTTTCAGCCCTCATAAAGTGGGAAAATATTTTTTTCATCTGCACCCCCGTAATCATAAACCGAGTAAGGATATCATCATATGGGAAGCAGGAAAGAAATTCCTTAAGTGTAATTGCAGGGCCGATTTTTTTTACACGTATCGAACCACTTCCGACAAGCGCAACATCACATTCCGCTCTTCCTGCAAATGCATCGGCGACAAAATTTCCCAAACTTGTTTCAGTTTCTCGTTTGGGGTGCGTCAGCTCGGTGCTTAATTTGCATATAAGCGTGTTGTATTTCCTATTCACTTCATCCTTGAATGAATCGATATATGCTTCAAGTTTTTTATCAGGCTTCGCGATGGTTTCATCAATTTGCACAAGTTGCCATTTGTAGTCGATGATACTATTCGTATCATCATCTACCGTAATGTCAAATCGCCCAATTTGGTCAGTCCCGACTCCTGCTTGTGCAATAAGGATGTTGTTTACCTTCGCGGGCTTTTGGAGGATAGTATGTGAGTGGCCTCCGATAATCATATCTACTCCCCATTCGGGCTTCATCATACTTGCCAACTTCAGATCAGATTCATATCCTATATGGGTCAATATGATTGTTAAGTCTATATCATCATTCTTATATGTATTACATATCTTCCCAACTTCTCTACTTGCCTCTGAAAGGTCAACGAAGCTCCCGATGAGTGAGTCTTGTTTCAGCGCATCCATCACTTTTTCCGTGAGGACTCCCGTAAACAGGATATCGAATCCTGCCTTTTTCAAAATAAGGTAGGGTTGCATGAGCCTCTTGTTGTTCTTGCGGATGTAGAGATTTGCATTTACTATCGGAAAGTTCGCGATCTTTTCCAAAAACAAAAGATGGGGAAGTCCATAATCAATTTCATGGTTTCCAAGCGTCACGACATCTGGAGCCAACCAATTCATGATTTCGATAGTAGAAAGACCTTTCCACTCAGAATCGATGAGAGATCCCTGTAACATATCTCCGGCAATGACGTATAAAACATTTTCTTCTTCTTTCCTAACTCTGTTTATATATCCGGAAAGAAGAGCTATACCCCCGATGAGTTCTTTCCTCCCCTCTTTGATTTCGGAGAGAAAATCACCATGCATATCGTTGGAATGTAAAATCGTGAATTTTTTTTTCCTCATATTATTTCTGGCCATAATGCGCCTTTTTTCTTTTCTAACTTATCCCCCACCTTGACTTTATTATAAAAATCCACTGTGGCAGGGATATTGTGGGTTTCCCCGTTCTCTAACTGTATCCGTAACGATAGCAGACGCGTTGTCCGCTTTGAATCATCATCTTTTTGTATGCTTACATTCTTTTCGATAACTTCCGCTTTCCAGCTATCGTTCTTTCCCTTCATGAATAGTTTACCGATTAAGGCAAAAAATCCAAGAATGAGAAGAAAAAAGAAACCAAAGAATAGAATAATGGGCCCAAAAACAATATATTTTTCCATAGGTTTAATTAATTTATAATTAATCGATACAAATCACCGAGACCACCCCTTTCTTCAACATTCCGAAGCAACCAAGCTCTATCCTCCATACGGAACATCGCCCCTTGCCTTTCCGCGTCTTTCCCTTCATGCCCTCCCGAAGTTGATCTCGCGTTATATCCGCCTGACACCAACCCTCGCATTCGGAATTGTCAGTGCAAATTGCTCCTCTATCAAGTGCTTTAATGTTACATGTTTCGAAAGGATCGGGTCCGAGTTTTTTCCAAACCCCACCGTTTTTAAGGCATTCTTCTTTCGTTTTTGGTATCGCCTTCTTTATTCCGCAGGGATCTTCTGGTTTTGCATAGGATGGCTTTCCATGAGCTATCCACATATTGTTCTGGCATACCCACAAATCTTCATTTCCGCCCATAAATAGGCGAATAGTAAATAAAAGAGAGAGGAGGATTATTAATCCTATAAATACGAAGAGGGTTAATCTCAGCAGATGACTATGCATCTCTACTGGTCAGTATAGAAGCAAACCCATATATATTCAAGGCAAAGATAGGCAAACTGAAACGCCCGAGCGATCAAGCTCGGGACGCCAAATACCACCACTATAGATGGCTTACCTGAAAATATGCTGACGTAGCAAAAGGAATCAATATCTTTTTGCTATAATTTCCCAACGATACCCATGAATACAATGAAGCAGTCAATCGTAATGATGATAATCACAAGTGGGATGTTGTTTTTATTTGGGTTTTTTTCCTACAAAGCACTTTCTACCGTTCCCTCCGAATTCGACAGCATCATTTATCATATCCCCCTCGCAAAAAATATTTTAAATGGAAAAATAATCCATCCGGATAAACTTCTTTTCCCAAACAGTACGT
The DNA here is from genome assembly GCA_964553365.1 of uncultured Gammaproteobacteria bacterium. Classification (GTDB taxonomy): domain Bacteria; phylum Patescibacteriota; class Microgenomatia; order UBA1406; family GWC2-37-13; genus JAKBEU01. The sequence goes on along the minus strand of CAZKKK010000058.1, from coordinate 750 downwards.
TTCCCGCGTCAACAGAGTTGATTCTTGCCGTCATGATGGTTCTCCATATCCCTTTGAATCTTTTTAATGTGATTGCTTGGGTGTTATTAGGAATACTTATCTATAGGTTGGGACAGCTTTTCAATTTGAAAAACAATAGTCTTATCTTCAGTTTTTCTATTTTGACTCTACCGCCGCTCGTACGACTTCTCCTGTCTCAAACGGTCGATCTGTGGGTAGCTGTTTTTTTCGTTTGGACATGGTACCTACTCCTCAAGCCAGAAAGAAAACTTTCTTATTTTCTTCTTTTGGGATTTGCTGCGGGTTTTTTAGTTGGAGCAAAATTCTCGGGTCCTTTATTTTTATTAAGCTTGATGCTTATATATGGAAGGGGGTTGTTGAAACATATTTCTATTTGGAGAGTTTTTATATTCCTCATTCCCTTTTCGTTACTAGGACTCTCCTGGTACATTCGAAATGCGATCATCTTTTCTAATCCTTTTTTCCCTGCACCGTTGTTATGGATGAAGGGAGCTCCGGCATTCTCGCCTGTCGTTTCCTTTTCACATTTCCGAATGTTAACTTCTATCAAGAATGGGGTTCTCTACATGAGGGATGCCTTCTTATCTGAATATTTGTTTTGGCCATTTATCGTTATATTTGGGATGTGTTTCACTTCAAGATCACAGGGAATAAAAAAAATACTCAATGAAGAGATACTACTCTTTATATTGGGATATTTTGGAATGATTATTTACCTTGTCATTCCTG
>CAZKKK010000057.1:0-5334 GCA_964553365.1 uncultured Gammaproteobacteria bacterium | reverse complement strand
TTGAGGATCGTGAATTTGATTTTCCGATCCAGGGCTTTTTCCGCAGTTTGGATTATCTCCAGGACCGAAAGGTTATCGTCTGATCCGAAGTTGTAGGCCTGGCCCTTTGATTTTCCGATGTTCTGAGCAAGCAGTATATATCCTTCCACGACATCCTTAACGTACAGATAATCGCGGATATATTTGCCATCGCTGCGGATTTCAAGGGTTTTATTTGTTGCGAGTGACTTCATTATTCCCGGGATTATCCGCGAAAAATTTCGGTCTCCCTCGCCATAAATATTACCGAAACGCGTGATGACGACTGGGGTTTTGTAGGTCGAATAATAGGTGGAGCATATCAAGTCTGTAGCCGATTTTGACGTATCATAGGGATGATCTCCCGAAAGGGAATCTGTTTCCACATATTTTTTCTTTTTGAGTTTTCCATAACATTTGTCCGAAGAGGCCACTACGAGCGCTTTGATATGGGGATTCAATCTAGTCGCTTCAAGGATATTGATGGTGCTGACGATATTGTTTTCCAACGTATATTTTGGGTTCTTGAACGCATCTTCAACCAAAGCTTGAGCAGCTAAGTGGAATACGTAATCGATGTCATGTTTTTTTATCAATGACGAAAGTTTTTTGTAATTACACATGTCAAGCTTTATCACTTTTGCTTTTTTGTGAAGATTGTTCGTGAAGAAATAGGACTTCCTGTCCAAATTGATATCGATGACGATGACGTTGGCTTTAAGATCGATAAGTCTTTCGACCAGATGGGCACCGACGAATCCGACCCCGCCGGTAACCAAAATATTTTTTCCTTTTATGGTATTCATATATTTTATGTCCACACTTTCCAGGGTTTGGTAGTTGCCCACATCCTGTTCAGGTCTTCCAATTCCTTATAGGTATCCACCGCCATCCAAAACCCATCATGTTTATAAAGCGAAAGTCTGTTTATCTTTGCAAGTCGTTCCAATGCGACGTGTTCCGTTTTCCCGACTTCCAGATAGTTGAAAACTTTCTGATTGAATACCATATATCCTCCATTGACCCAGTCGGAAAGGACTGGTTTCTCGACGAATGATTTTACTTTTGAATCGGTGGAAATCTGGACAAGCCCATATTTCGAGCGGGGATGGACGCCGGTGATGGTGCCGATTGTTTTTTGCGATTTGTGGAATTGAAGGAGTTTTTTTAAATTCAAGTCAGTGACACCATCACCATAGGTGACCATGAAATAAGAGTCTTTCAAGGGCACGTATTTCTGGCACCGAAGGATCCTTTCTCCTGGCAATGTCTTGAGACCGGTGTCCACGAACGTTATCTTGAAATCATCTTTTTGTTCGTTGCCCTTTAAATGGAAAACGGTTTTATGATTTTTAGTTGTGAGGGTGAAGTCGTTGATAAACGCTTTTTGGTTAAGGAAATAATCTTTTATGTATTCCGCTTTATAACCAAGAGCCAAAATAAACTCCCGAAATCCATAGTGGGAATACAGTTTCATGATATGCCATATGATGGGTTTTCCCCCCACAAGCACCATTGGTTTGGGCTTGAACTCCGTCTCTTCCTTGAGCCGCGTACCCTCGCCCCCGCACAAAATGATGACTTTCATGACCCTATTATAGTGTTGGGAAGCTTAATTGACAACTATCTATAAAACTCTTGGTATAATACTCAGATGAAACAAAAGGGGCTGATTTCCTTTGTCATACCGGTCTATAATGAAGAGGCATCCATTCCTCATCTCATACCGGCCCTTCTTTCTTTTGCGAAAAAACAAACGAGATATCACTTCGAGATTATCCTTGTGGAAAATGGGTCTTCTGATGAATCGTTCATTCTCCTGAACAAATATGCTCGTAAAAACAAAATGATAAAGGTAGTCCAGCTCACGCGGAACGTCGGATGTGATGGGGGGATAGAGGTGGGTATGCAGTATGCACGGGGAGATGCGGCTGTCATCATGATGGCGGATATGCAGGAACCCCTCGAAATCGTCGGGAAATTCATCAATGCCTGGGAAAAAGGATATAAGATCGTATATGGCGTCGTCCAAAAAAGGACTTCAGGATTCCTTATCAATACGGGTTCTATCCTTTTCTACAAACTGATAAACGCTCTTACCCAAAACATGTTCCCGGAAAATGCAAGTGACTTCCGGCTGGTAGATAAAAAAGTATATACAACGGTAAACTCCCTCAAGGAAAAAAACAAGTATTTGCGTGGGCTTATCATGTGGACAGGATTCCCCTCACTTGGCATCCCATTCCAACGGGCGAATCGGGTAGCGGGAGAGTCGAAGGCGGATTTCGCAACCATCCTGAAGGTGGCACTCAACGGGATCTTTTCCTTCTCATACCTACCCCTGAGATTGGTGTCATTCTTGGGAATAAGCGTGACGATCGTTTCGTTCGGCATGATAGTCTGGTATGCATATCTGTTTTTCGTCCATGGACGCGAGGCACCAGGAATCGCGACAGTGATAATGCTTATCTTATTCTTATTTGGGCTTCTGTTTTTTTCGCTCGGTATCATCAGTGAATATATGGCGCGCATTTATGATGAAGTGAAGGGGAGACCTGGTTTTATCGTGAAACAACTTATCAATACATCCTCCCGCACATGAGAATGAACAAGAAAAACAAGAGAAGAATGATCTCCGCACTGCAAGTAACGCTGATATTCTTGGTGACATTCGGTATCGCAGGATACTTTTCATTTCTTGGGGTGGATCCCCATCATGATGGGATAATGCTTAAGCCCGCTTCGGATATCATCCATGGACGGATGCTTTTCCGTGACACATTCACGCAATATGGGGCGTTCACCACCATCTTACAATCATGGGCACTCCTTATTTTCGGAAACTATCTCGTCGTGCTCAAACTGCTCACGGCTTTTTTTTATGGATTAATAGCCGTGATGCTTTGGTTTATTTGGAGGCTTTTTATTTCCGAAGCCCTTGCGACGCTGGCATGCATTATCCTTATTTTCCTCAGCCCGTTCCATGAACCAAACCTGGTTTTTTTCACCTGGTCCTCTGTGTATTCACTATTCTTTCAGTTGGTGACTTTATACTCGCTCCTTAGGTTTTTCAAGACAGAGAAACTTCGATGGCAAATCATTGCGGGTAGTGCGGCTGCACTGACGTTTTGGTGCAGGCAACCAGTAGGAATAATGCTCTTTGGAAGTATAGTCTTTTATCTCCTTTTCCTGAAGTTTAGGAAATTCAAGGTACCATACATAAAACCATTTTTCATATTTTATGTTCTGGTACATGATGCTTTCTTCATCTGGATAATCGCAAACAAAGCGCTTGCTGAGTGGTTCTACCAAACGATCCGATTTCCTGGAATATGGGTGACATCAGCCTCCCACAACCCGATTGTACTCTTCATGAACTTCGTCGGGAATATGTTCCCTAACTCCTATAGCCCCCTTTCCATCTGGACCCTTATGCCGCTCCTTGCTTTGTATTTGGGATTTACCTATGTGATGAAAAGGAGACTTTCAAAAGGGGATATTTTGCCGCTTCTTTTCATATGTATAACCCTTGGATCATGGCTACAATATCATCCTGTCGGTGACACCCATCATCAATGGTGGGCGTTGTCTCCGATGATCGGGTTTGCGCTGTATGCTGCACTGAACCTTGGAGCGGACAACAGGAAAAAAATCATTTATTTGCTTATCTGTTTGCTTCTTTTTGCCCCCGATATGGTGTATCACGTACGTCTTGCACGGCGGAAAATACGAAACTATTGGGCTTATCCGACAGTCACCAAACCAGAAGTCTTAAGAGGAATGAAAGTGCCCCCTGAAGAAAAAAGATTCTATGAAGAGGCGATGGATAAACTAACCGAATATAAAAAAATCCATCCCGATTCATTTGTCATTACCAATATTGATCAAGCATTATATCCTCTTTTTGATGGGAAAAACATTAACTGCTACAACATAACGGTGAACTGGGATTGGAAGTCATATGACCCCAAACTGGAGAAAATATATTCACGTGCGATGAAGAGATGCATCGAAGAATATAAGCCAGCGATATTCACGCATAGAAGCCAGGTTATCCCTGATGGATATGTCCGCGCGACAAAGAGGGAGTCTCTCTGGAATGTTTTCCTTATTGTGCCAAAATCGCAGTGACTTCCTTCACATCATTCCCTATGCTTTGGATAAGTTCTTTCGTTGTTTTGAATTTGATGACCGGTCGCAGATAGCGGACGATCTCAACAGCAATCTTGGACGTGACGAGTGGCTCGAGATGATATTTCTTCACATCCCCGGCTTTGAGGCCGATGAGATGGAGCTCTATGGATTTTTCATTGTCCTTGAAGGTGGGGGAGTCTCCTACAAAAAGCGTTGCCATGAATTGATGGTTGTGAATCGTTACCCATGCGGCATACACGCCATCCTCATTGATGAAGGTGTTGATGTCATGAAGATTGATCGTGGGAAACCCCAAAGTACGAGCCCGTTTCCGTCCAATAACGTGTGTACCGGTGAATTTCATACTGATATAATACACTATCCATGAAAAACCAAATAACAAATACCGTATTTTTGGTTTCCCCCACGTCTTTTGGATTCAATCCTGAGACGGCAAAGTCCAATGTATTCCAGCATCACCTCAATCTCTCGGAAAAGAATATCCAGCTGAAAGCGCAACAGGAGTGGGACCGTGTCTGTGCGATGCTCGTAAAGGAAAAGATAAACGTCATTGCGGTAATTGATACAAGCACTCCGACAAAGCCCGATGCGTTGTTTCCCAACAATTGGATTACCACTCATGCTGATGGAAAAATAATAGTGTATCCGCTCCTTGCACCAAACAGACGGACCGAAAAGAGAGCGGATATCATAGCCCAGATGAAAAAGAAATATGTCGTCTCGGAAATTATCGATCTCTCCTATTTCGAAAAAGAAAACCAGTTCCTTGAGGGTACCGGAAGTATGGTTCTAGACCGTCAAAACAAGATGATATACGCATGTCTTTCCGCCCGTACACACCAGGAACCGCTTGACCACGTCGCCAAGATCCTTGGATATGAGGTGGTCACGTTCCATGCGTATGACCATGAAAAACCGATCTATCATACGAATGTTTTCATGGCACTGGGCGCAAAATGGGTGGCGATTTGCATGGATGCGATCCCTGATGAAGAAGAAAAGAAGAGACTGAAGGGATCTTTCGCGAAAACGGGGAAGGAAGTGATCGACCTGACAAAAAAACAGATAGATGCATTTGCAGGCAACATCCTTGAGTTGGAGTCGTTGGATAATAAAACAAAGATCATCATGTCAAAAACCGCATATGAGAGTCTTGATGAA
>CAZKKK010000056.1:0-5904 GCA_964553365.1 uncultured Gammaproteobacteria bacterium | reverse complement strand
TGTCATTCACGAGTACGACCAACTGTTTGCACCCTGTCTTTTTCGATTCAAGGGCAATGAGTTGATGATCTTCCCATTTTGAAAAATCCGTCGTGAGATAGGAGTTGACGGGAACCATGAAACTGAAAAAATACCACAGGACCGCAACGGAAACCAACCCCTGTATCCATAGTCTTTTGAAATAGCGGATCATATAAACGGAGAGGTATGCGAATTGCGGCAACACGGGATACAGATACCACGCTATTTTTGTCTTGGTCAGGTTCAGGAAAAGGAACCAAGGGACGAAGATAAGGGAAAAGAAGGCTTCCTGCGATCTTTTTTTAATAGCCAGATAGCTCAGGACAATCATTGAGACTATGACTGGTATTAGTCCATATCTGAGCTGCTCAAGAAGCAGATCGATATAGAAGGTCCGTTGGCCAAAATGCTGTTCGATGGAGGCGGTAACCCTCTTGAAATGGCTATCGACAAAATGATATTGGATAAAGTCGTCACGATACTGAAAATACATCCCGAAAAACCACAGGGAAGAAATGATTACCTGTATCGCTGTGTTCTTCATGAAAAGAATGAGCTCTTTTTTTCTCTTTTTTTTGTTGAAGAACCACTGGAACAGTTCATAGAAAAAAACCATTCCCACCGGATAATACCCAAGAAGCGATTTGCTCAATACACCGAAAGTGAGGAAAAAAGTCCCTACCCAAAGATTGCGATACCAAAGCACGTAACCCAACCAACCGATAAGGAGGAAAACATCCACATTGAGGCTTTGAGTACGTTGGAGAAAAGCCGGAAGAAAGGAACTGATGATTACGGTGGTAAGAGCGACGAATATCGATTTGGAATTACGGAGTGCAAAGATATACAAAAGGACAAGTGCCGCGGCACTAAGGAATACGGTGAGGACCCTCATTGATATCTCATTTTGTATGGGAAGCACTGTCATGAGCCCATAGAGAAGTGAGGGGATGGGGGGCTTATCCAGCCAAGCCTTTCCTTGCCACAAGGGTACCATGTATGATTTTGCCTGTATCATCTCTTTCCCCACTTGGGCATAGATGCTTTCATCCCAGTCAAAAAAGGGGCGGACATCAGTCAACACCTTAAAAAGATTCAAGCCGAGGAATACGGATAAGAAGATGAATAAGGGAATATATTTTTTCATATGAGAACGATTAAGGGGATGAATAACAACAATAGATAACGGGGGAAGACAGGAATGATAAATACGAATACGTTATACAAAATAAGAAAACAAATGAGGAAATGGGTGCGTTTATTCTGTATCCATTGTTTCTTCAGTCCGTACATGCCAAAAAGAAATATGACTGGCCAAAGGATATTCCATTCGGAATATGCGGATACAGACCGTGCACTGTCCCAGAACTTCCAGTAACCCGTGAGTATGAGGCGGAGATAATTCCCTGCAAACTCAAGAAGGGGAATACTCGCATTCCCATAAAAAACCACGATATATTTCTGCACGCCAAGGAATGTACGGAGCGTCCCGCCAAGGACGAAGTATTGATAATAGGTTAGGACAAAAGCGATGATGCCGACGCTGATAACGACAATCGCCAACTTCCATTGCCGCCAGAATGAAAGAATGATCCATCCGCTAAAGAGAAGGAAAAAGGGGAGGAAGGTTTTTGTCGACAAAAGGAGGCCGAAGCATATCCCCGCACCTATGCCATACATATATCTTTTCGTTTTCATGTGCATGAGAAGGAAGTGCACGACGAGCAGGAAGAAGAAAAGCTGATACAGCTCAAGTTGAGGTCCATGAGTAACCTGGTCGATAAAAAGGGAGAAAAGGGAAGTGAGGAAAAGGGCGAAACTTGCCCTCAGGAAAGATCGATGCATCTGGAATGAAATAGCCGCGACCAACAACAATATGAGGAATGCGAAGATTATTCCTACTGCATGTTCATTGCCGAATGTGCGGATGGAATAGCCGATGAGATATTTGGCAAGTGGCGGATGTTCGGGATTCAACAAGCTTGGATTTGCCCCGTTGATATATTTATATCCCACATAACTATACAGGAAGCTGTCCGAGACACCTTTTTTCCCGATATCCGCAAGGATCTTGTCGCTCACTTTCTTGATATCGAGCTTCCCTTTATTCTCAGTCACGAAGTTGGACCATCCGTCATAATGGTTGCGTATAGCCCATTCATCCCGGGCCTTATCGGGCGCGACGTTTTGGGATTGCTGCCACTGGGATTGCCCGTACACTATTTCCGCTTGTTGTGGATTGAACTTCTTGAAGAGGACTGAGGAGTGAGATAATATCGAATAGAAGAAGTACGAAAATCCAAGAATAATCATTAAAATACTTATGAGTTTGGAATTGTCATCCTGAACTTGTTTCAGGATCTTAAAGAGATGCCGAAACGAGTTCGGCATGACTAAACTGACACTTTTGTCACTTTTTGACTTTCGCATCGGGGTGTTGGATGTAATACGATAATGGCATAGGTGCCTCGAAAGCTTCCCTGAATACGGGAGCTTGGAATAGGAAATATGTCCTCACTTCGTATAAGGCGGATGCACAGATCAATATGAATATTCCTACGACGAGGACCTTATAGCGAAAATGGTATTTTGTTTCCAATAATTGATATGCCTTTGCTAAGGTATATACGGAAAAATAGATGACGGCAGGAAGGCAGGTCATCGTACGGAGCATGTTGGGGTTTTCCCAAGGATAGGTAAGGAGCGTTGGAGCTACCGCGATGAAAAAATACATAAGGAACAGCTGGTTCATTTTGTTACGTAAATTAAGGAATGCCAAGATCAATCCGGAAAAAAACAGGATCGACATGATGGGGTTCAGCGCCGCTTTGTTGGGATAGTTATGCCGACCATTCACGTCACCCTTCACCGAGAACATGAGGGAAGTCGAGGCCACATTCCGGCCGAAGAACTGGAATTTTTCCCCGACGGACATTTCATTATTTGTAGGATACATGAGCTGGGTAAGTCGCACATCCTTGTGTTGGGAAAGATAGAGTGAAAGGGGCGTGATGAAAATGAGGAAGGGGACAAGGAATGCGAGGAACGAGGCAATCGTGTGTTTCGAAAAAAAGGAAAAGTCCAGCCTGTGCTGTTTCCGTTCAAGGATAAAGAGGAACAGCATGACCAAAGGAATGATGAAAAAAAGCCGCCCCGGTTGATAGGAATTATACGCCAGACCCGCAAAGATACCGGCGAGTATGAGCCATTTTTTCTGTCGGTGTTCGCCATAATGGAGAAAGAACAATAAGCTTGTGAGTTCCAGCAAAAGCAGGAACGTCGCCTCAAATCCAAACCGCGCGAAATTGAAATACCATCTGGAGGTCGCCAAGATAAATGTCCCGATCATGGGCAAGAAAACATCCAGAAATTGGGAATGGAATATATCCATTTTTTGCGCGACTTTCCGTAATACGAAAAAGAGTGTGACTACGCCCGCAACGCCAAAAAGCGCAGAGGGCAATCGGAGTCCGAACGAGGTGATGCCGAACAGCTTGAGCGAAAAGAGGAGGATATAGAAATAGAGAGTGGAGTGGCCAGTGGCGAGGGGGCTATACGGGATGTATGGTTGCTTATCGAGCGACAAAGCGAGTTTGGCGAACTCAATCTCATCGAATGTGAGCGTCTTTGGGATAAGGGTAAAGCGAAAGAAGATGATGAATGCCCCCAATGCGCCAAGCAAAAGCACGACGGGAAAAATATTATACTTTGTACGTCCCGGTGATGTCATAGTATTTGATTCGGAGAATATCCTGCAATGTTTCTATCGTATCGGTGATGAAATTGACATTCTTGGTTTCTACATGTTTCCATATGACCGGGATTTCCTTTATGGACATCCCCATCCTTGTCGCGAGGAAGAGGAATTCCATATCAAATCCTGCCGAAACTGAAGGCCCATGCACTCCTTGGGTGTTTTTGAACACCACCAAGGAATTGATTATCTTTTTTGCCGATTCAGTTTTAAATGCCTTGAATCCACATTGGGTGTCCCGAATGTCTTTCAGACCAATGATGAAATTACGTATAAATATAAGTCCTACTGCCATGATTTTGCGAGTAAAGGGAGCTCCTTTGCGAGCACCGCTACGCGAACCGATGATGATTTCCGTATTCTTTTCGATTTCCGCAATCATCTTCTCCACTTCCTCGATTGGAGTCGCCAGATCGATATCGGTGAACAATACGTAATCGCTTTTCGCCGACATAATCGCCGAAATGAGGGTCTGGGCTTTTCCCTTATGCTCATTCTCCAGAAGCTTGAAGAGTGGGTATTCCGTGAGATATTCTTTTTTTATCAGATGCTTGGTATTATCCGTGGATCCATCATCGGAGATGATAACTTCCTTAATCATAGGGATATGATGGACGTAATTACCGATCTTGTCCAAAACGCCTTTCTGGATATTGAGTTCTTCGTTATAGCAGGGAATGATGAGTGAAATGGTATGCATTATTGTTGGTGGACAAGCTTATAAATATCTACGCCATCCTTATTCCACATTGTATCAATTTTCGCCTTGCCGAACATTTGGACATTCCATGAATCCGAGTTGATCACCCTGCATGGTTGTTTGTTGCAGAGGACATACATCGTGTCGGTCACTTCAGGGCTCGCTCCACTCACCACACTTCCTCCATCGAGTTCGATGAAGTATTGGTAGCAATCACGAGAAGTGAAGTCTGTGGGATATGTGGTGATATTAATTTTTTTCTTACCGGCATCTTTCGCGATGAAGGACCCGATCAACCGAGGATTGGCGTCCTGGAACGAACCCTTTCCGGTGATGAAATCAAATCCCATTGCCTGTATGAAAATAAATACTCCCAGTGCGATAAACGAAAATGTAGTAAGGGGAGATATATTCTTAAGTTTCACTGTTTTTTCAGAAGAGACGACATAGGCAATCAGGAAATAAAAACTCAGATATATCGCATTGTAATAATGGGGGATGAGGGCTGAGTTCACCTTGCTGAATCCAAAAAGATACAGGACGACCGCAAGGATGTTTACCAAGACAAATCCATTATATTTCTTGGAACATTTCCAGATGCTGAGTGCAATGACCGCGACCATTATCATGAGTGCGACAATCGAAGGAAAAGCAAAGTGGAATGCCACATCCACGAAAGCCTTGTTTATTTCATACAGCCTCACAGGTAACGGGCCGCTTGAAACGATATTCTGTTGGGTGAAAACAGATACGAGATTGCGTGTGTTCAGGAACTGGTGTCGCAGCTCGAATATCGCCAAAGGAAGGAGGGTAAAGAGGAATGCCCCCAGGGAAAGGAGTGGTACGATGAATATCTTGATGTTTTTTTTACGGACTAACTCAAAGATGAAGAAAGCGGCGATCGGCAGGGCGAGGAGTCCTGCAAGGTGATGGAGCTGGAAAGATAAACCAAAAAATATCCCAAAAAGAAGGGTATAGATTATCTTGTTTTTATTCTTGTCTTCCATTGATCGTGCGAAAAAATAAAGCGTAAGGAAGGAAAAGTAGGGAAGGAGATTGGGATTCCATGAAAACCGTGCAATCCGAATGAGTTCAAAAGAAAATGTGGTCAACAGGAAAAAGAATACAGCTCCCATGTGAGGAATGGTTTTTTTTGCGATAAGGTAGGCGACATATATTCCCAAACTGCTCAAAAGTGCGACTCCAATCGCCAATCCGACGGGATTAAGGCGAGCTAAAAGCAAGAAAGGGGCAACAAGATAATAATAAAATGGTCCAAGGAACACTTCGCCGATTGACGAAGGTGGGCCAATCGCCGGGAAAGCCTGGAGAGTGGCTATTTTCTTGACGATGAGTGCATCACGCCCTTGATCTCCCAGGAACATGAAAAAATCCTGTATTCGATACAAGCGCAAAAATAAACCACCTA
>CAZKKK010000055.1:0-5986 GCA_964553365.1 uncultured Gammaproteobacteria bacterium | reverse complement strand
AGGGAGTTTACAAGAAACTCTATATTTCTAATTAATTTTTAATTTAAAATTTTAAATTTGAATTCAATTTAAAAATTGATTAAAAATTAGAAATTGTGAATTTTAAATTCTGTCCTATTTGTCTAGGATTTAGGGTTTTCTTTCCTCTTCTCGCTGAAGAATGTCTTTATCACATCCTCGATACTCGCATCTTCCACCGTCAGGTCGGAAAAGGGAAGGGAGGCGGAAATTTGCTTGATTTTTTCCGGGATTTCAGATCTTTTCACGGAATAAATAAGTTGAGGATGGATATAGGAGAGAGGCTTTCCTATCGTATTGACTTTTATCTCTGAGACTTTTTCCTCCAAGGTGATTTTTATCCGTTTTTCCGTCGAGTATTGCTCAATGATGTTTTTGAGAGAGCCATCATACATGATGACGCCTTTATGGATGATAATGAGACGTTTGGCCAGCTTCTTTACATCCTCCAAATAGTGACTGGTGAGGATGACAGTCGCTTTATACGTCTGTTGGAATTCCTTGATGAAAATGCGGATCGCTTCTTGGGAAAATATGTCCAGACCTATTGTCGGCTCATCGAGGAATACGAGCTTTGGCCTATGCAGGAGCCCTGCGATGAGTTCCATCTTCATACGCTCACCCAGCGAAAGCGTTTTGACGGGTTTTTCCATGAGGGGAGCGCAGTCAAGGATGGAAAGGAGATGGTCCAAGGTTTTTTTATACTCTGTCTGGTCTATTTCATACACGGCTCGCTGCAACTCAAAGCTGTCATAAGCCGGCAGGTCCCAAATAAGCTGGTTGCGCTGGCCCATGATGAAGGCGATCTGTTTCAGGAATTCTCGCTTTTTGTCAAAGGGTGTGTGTCCTAAGACTGAAATTGAGCCTGAAGAAGGATAAAGGATACCAGCAAGCATCTTAAGGGTAGATGTCTTGCCGGCGCCGTTGGGGCCGATAAATCCGATAAGTTCATTGCTGTCTATATCGAAAGAAATATCTTTTACTGCCTCGTGTTCTTTGAAGGTGCGAAAAAAGATATCCTTCAGAAGATTGTTCTGCCGGACATGGGACTTATAGATTTTAGAGACATGCTTGACTGAGATCATATGTTTACCCTCCCCAACTCTGATATTTTTTCAATGAATAATTCCACAGTTTCATCGCTCCATAAAACAGTATCGATGATATCACAAATGAAATGATAAATCCGGGAAGCGAGAGGGTGCCTAGGAGCGCTTGGGGGGGGAAAGAAGTCATTATTCCCACGGGAATGACAAAAGTGAAGATGCTTTTTATCGGTTCTTTATATATAGCCATAGGGAATCTTCCCAAACTTGTCATGTCACGATAGATAAGGATGGTGTGATCCACTTCCGAGGTGAGGATGCCAAGCGCCAGAACGATGATATGGAATGAGGTGGCGATCCAGATCGCATTTATGAAGAGGGCAAGAAACGTCATGAAGTTGATGAAAATAATATGCCCCTGAAGTGAGATATAAACAGCGATGAGCAAATAGGGGATGAGTAAGATAACGTCAAGAATGTCAACTCCCCCCACTAAAATCCGTAAAAAGGGGTGATATGGCTTGAGAAGGATAGTATCAAGCGATCCGCCCACCACGAGAGAGCGGAAACGATATACTTCGCGGAATAATATTTGGGAAATGGTATCGATAAGGTTGAAAATCATATAAAACAAAGCCGCTTGTTGGAATGTATAGCCCTTGAGAACGCGGGTTTTGGAGAATATGAAAAAAAGGAGGAAAAACATGAAGGCAAAACGGACTATTTTGCCGAGAGTGAAAACAACCACGCCAATACGGCCCTGCGTGGTAACCCGCATGCTATTTTTCGCGAAAAGCAGGAATATAGTGAAACTGTGTCTCATATGTCAACGACCCCAAAATGAAAATTCCTTGATTCCCCGTTTCCACATCATTTTAGCCAGGTAAAAAAGCACAATCGCCCATCCGATTGAACAGATGAGCTGTTGGGCAAAAAAATTACTTTGGACTCCATCAATCAATATTTTCGTGGGTAAGAAATAGAGATAGGGAAATGGCGTAAACAGAAGGATACGATAGGCTAGGGGGGGAAGAAGATCAAGTGGAAAATATGCTCCTGAAACGAACGTGACAAGCATCATGAAGAGGAAGCGCGGTGCCCATACTTCCGGGGTCCAAAAACCAACGAACGAAAGCATCAGGTTGATCGAGAATGAAATGCATACAGCAGAAGCGAAGAACACCAGAAACCACCCTATCTGTTGAGGTGCGACGAGCGGAATTCTGAAAAAAGTGACGATGAGGGCAAATTCAAGAACGCCAAAAAGCAGATTCGTCAGCTTATCGGCGGCATCGGTGGATGCGTAATACCCAAAAATGGAAAGAGGTTTGAGGAGCAAATTCATGATTCCTCCGCTTTGTATTTCAAAGGCGAGCCCCGAAATGCGGGAGCTGGCGATAAATGCGGTGACAAGGCTGGAGAAGAGAAGATAACTCAGCAAGCGCTCCTTTGAGTAGCTTCCAAATGAAGCGCGCGTATCGAATACGCCAAGCCACAGGAAGAGCGTGACAAGCGTTGAAAGTACCATACGGAGGCGCCAGAGCACGAAGTTAAGCCGATAGGCAAAGTATTCTTTCATCGTGACCACAAAAACTTGGAAGTAGCGCTTCATGAGGAATAGTATACAATTTGACAACACTGTTTAGTGTGCTATACTTTCTTCTAGATCCTCTTCGATAGGATTGGCAATTTGAAAACTTTTTCTGAACAATTTTACAATAGGGTATTTGTTACGCAAGTAACAGAAATATGGCGTAGTATCGAAAGCCCCGGCCTAGATCTCACCACAGCCCTTACATATTATCGAGAAAAAGTTTCTGCACAACCGTCCTTGAGGATCGATTTATTCACTTTTGTTGACAGCAGTCTTCCTGTTGTTGAATGCCGATGATTTATATAAAGACCGTATCAATTGAAAGAATTTGTTTATTAATCTAGTCGTTTATTATTTTATTTATTTAATTTATTCTCTCTATGTTTACCAAACGCGCTAAGTCTGCCTCAACAGCCCCTGTTTCTTCACAGGAACAAAGCGAAACACTTGATGTTTCCAAGATGCTCGATCAGCTCGAATCAACACCTATCATGACCAAAGAAAACAGCTATGACCAACAGCCACCAGCTCAGGCACACAAATCCCTCGGTGCAGCTCAGGACAAGCCTGTTGCAGCAGCCTCACAAAAGGCAGCTCCTTTGGAAGAGAGATTGAGAGAAGACCTTAAGATGAGCTATCCCGCAAAAGGGATTCTCGACGTCACTTTTGGTGGCTATGGATTCCTACGAAAGGATTACGTCATCAACCCAGACAATGATATTTATGTATCTACCTCCCAAATTCGTCGCTTTTGGCTTCGAAAAGGAGATGAAGTGGAAGGGTTGGCTCGCCCTGCAAAAGAGGGTGAACGATTTCATTCCCTTCTTCTTATCAAGAAAATCAATGGAGTGGAATTGACAGAGGAACAAAGCCGCACTCGAAAAGAGTTTGACAAATTGACCTCGACACATCCAGACAAGCAGATCCGCTTGGAAACGACTCCAGAAGTGTTGTCCACCCGTATCGTGGATCTTATCGCTCCTATCGGATTTGGGCAAAGAGCCCTCATCGTATCCCAGCCAAAAGCCGGGAAGACGACATTCTTGAAGGAAATCGCAGCTGCCATCACCACGAACTTTCCTGAAACGACCCTTATGGCAATCCTTATCGGAGAGCGCCCAGAAGAAGTGACGGAGATAAAACGATTCCTCAAAGGGGAAGTGGCAGCATCAAACTTTGATGAGAGCCCTCGCCAACAGGTGAAGGTTGCCCATCTAGCCCTTGACAGAGCCCGCCGAATGGTTGAAATGGGACATCACGTGGTCATCCTCCTTGACTCCATCACACGCCTTGCACGCGCCTTAAACATGGCCGTAAGCCAGAGCGGAAAAGGAAGTGGACGAAGCATGTCTGGAGGAATCGATGCTGCAGCGCTCTACCCTGCAAAGAAGTTCCTTGGAGCTGCCCGCAATTGTGAAGAAGGCGGAAGCTTGACCATCATCGGAACAGCCCTCATCAAGACAGAATCACGTATGGATGACCTTATCTATGAGGAATTCAAGGGAACGGGCAACATGGAAGTCCATTTGGATCGGGGATTTGCAGACAAGCGTCTCTATCCAGCTCTTGATATAGAAAAATCCGGAACTCGACATGAAGAATTGCTCTTCAGCCCAGACCAACTCAAGAAGGTCACCACGCTTCGACGTATGTTGTCATTATTGACTCCAGAAGAGCGATTGACGGCCATGATCGACAAGCTTACAAAAGTAAAGACCAATGAGGAGTTCTTGGGAAGCTTGAAGGGATAAGGGTGGTGTATACTAGTGCGCATGGTATATAGAGCATTGGAACGATTATGTGCAGTGATCCTTCTCTTCCTTTGTCTCCCGATATTGACATTATTGTATATTATAGTACGCCTTGATTCCCGAGGGCCTTTTTTGTTCCTCCAGCTTCGAGCAGGGAAAGGCAAGAAACCTTTCTGGATCTATAAGATACGCACGATGATGGCAGAAGCTGAAAGCTTAAAGCCAAAAGTTAAAAGCTTAAACGAGGCTGACGGACCGGTATTCAAGATCGAAAATGACCCTCGGTACACGCGAGTCGGAAAATTTCTCTCCCATACAGCAATTGATGAAATTCCCCAGCTTATGAATATCATAGAAGGCAGGATGGCTTTTGTGGGGCCCAGGCCACTTCCCCTTATTGAAGCGCGAAACGTGCCTAAAAAATACGAAGAGCGGTTTTCCGTGCTTCCTGGCATGACTTCGGAGTGGATAGTCGCGGGAGCACATGCATTGTCTTTTAAGAAGTGGATGGAATTGGACTGTCAGTATGCGGAAAAAAGGACAATAGGAAGAGATATCTTGATATTGTTGAGGACGGTGGCGATAGTGATGAGGATGATTATAAGGAGATAACTATTTGTGCAATTCTCGCATATGCCAGCAGTGACGTCTTATGCATTGTTTCTCCCACCTCGCCCTCAACTCTCCACCGCATAAAGGTCACTTGCTTGGCATACTGCTTCGAATTACACAAACTTCATGATCAGCCACCATATTTTTAAGAGAGATAAATTTGAAAATACACAAAAAGGATAATTTGTGTATAACTTGCGTACAAAGGGGTGCTGCGGGAAATAATACAATATACGACGTGTTCGTCATTCTGGTAAGTCCTCCGAATTGGAGGACGCATCCAGAATCATTGATCCTGGAGTCGCTCCGCTCCCCAGGATGACGTGCAATTAGTATTTCTCCTTGACATTCTCTTTTTCCGAAGACTATACTGGGTACTAGTAGGGGGTACCAAATAAATTGGTAATTCAGAATTATAAATTTATAATGTCATCATATGGAACTATCCCAACGTATCAGTCGAGTAATCGGGCAACTCAAGGGGATTCAGAAGATGGTAGAGGAGAAGCGCGATTGCGGAGACGTATTGCAACAAGTATCGGCCGTGAAGAAAGCGATAGATGGACTTTCAAAAGAGATCGTCATATCCAACATATGTGAATTTTTGCCACAGAAAGACGTTACAAGGGTAAGCAGGATGATTGAGAGAGCGATAAACTTGTAAGTGGTTAGTGGTTAGTGGTTAGTGGTTAGTGGTTAGTGGTTAGATATAACCGTAAGAGCATGTCATCTCGAGCGAAGTCCTGAGTTTACCGAAGGACGAAGTCGAGAGATCTCAATACTTGAGATTTCTCCACTCCACCAAGTTTGACTTGGATTCGGTCGAAATGACATTTCTATTATTAATTATTTTTCAATAAATAGTATGGATACACAGAATGTTGTTATTATTGGTGGTGGGGCGGCGGGGCTTTCCGCAGCGCTCTATTTATCACGTGCCGGACTTAAGCCAATCGTTCTCGCAG
>CAZKKK010000054.1:0-6040 GCA_964553365.1 uncultured Gammaproteobacteria bacterium | reverse complement strand
TCCTTGTCGGAAAAGAAGTTGAACTGTGAGGATGGGTGAATACAATCCGTAACCATAAGAAGATCGTTTTCATTGATTTAAGAGATAGCACTGGCACCGTCCAAGTGGTTGGTGATGCGTCATTCGCCACGCTCTCCCCTGAATCTGTCGTTTCGATAAAAGGGCTCGTAAAGGAGCGTCCTGCGAAACTAGTCAATGCAAAGATAAAGACAGGTTCCATAGAAGTTGAAGCCAAAAGCTTCACTACCCTTGCAGCGGCAAAAGAGCTCCCTTTCGATATGGGCAAGGAAAAACTGGATGTCTCGCTCCCTATACTCCTTGATTATCGAAGCCTTACTCTGCGTCATCAAAGCGTACGGAATATCTTTAAAGTACAAGAAACAATAGTCCAGACATTCAGAAAGACCATGAAGGATAAGGGTTTTACAGAGATCCAGGCACCCACGATCGTTGCGACCGCAACCGAAGGTGGAGCGGAGGTTTTTCCGGTATCTTACTTTGAACATAAGGCCTATATGGCACAAAGTCCCCAATTTTATAAACAGATAATGGTATCCATTTTTGAGAAAGTATTTACCGTCGCACATGCCTACCGAGCAGAACCATCAGTAACGACAAGACACCTTACTGAATATGTGGGATTGGACGTGGAGATGGGATTTATAGATAGTTGGACTGAGGTTATGGACATGGCAGAGCACATGTTGAAGTCCATTTTCGATGCGGTAAAGACAAATCATGCAGATGTTCTTGAAAGTCATGGAGTCGAAATCCCCGCAATCGAAAAGTCGATTCCCCGCATAAAGTTAACTGAGGCAAAAGAAATAATCTTCAAACGCACCGGACGCGACATTCGAAAGGAGCCAGATCTAGACCCTGAAGGAGAACGAGAACTTTCGAAATGGGCCCGAGAAACGCAGGGAAGCGATTTGGTGTTTGTTTCCCATTACCCCACAAAAAAAAGACCCATGTATACCCATCCGGATCCGGAAAATCCAGAGGAAACGCTGAGCTTCGATCTCATTGGAAAGGGGCAGGAGTGGATCACTGGCGGTCAACGCATCAATGACTATGAAACACTTTTGGCTAACATAAAGAAATGGGGACAAAACCCAGATAACTTCGAGGTTCCCTATTTGCAGGCATTTAAATACGGAATGCCTCCAGAGGGTGGTTTCTGCTTGGGATTGGAGCGAATCACCATGAATATTTTGGGTCTATCCAATGTGCGTGAGGCTTCCCTGTTCCCACGAGACATGGAACGAGTGGATATAAAGCTCGCAGCGACAGAAAAAAAATCAGCTGAATTGGCTAAACCAAAAAAAGATGTTAATGAGTTAATCATTTCTTTTTTGAAAATAAACAATGTGGAGTTTACCGCACTTGAACATGAAGTGGTGTTCACCTCAGAAGATGCAGCAAAGGTACGCAACACAAAATTAAGTCAAGGAGCAAAGGCTATGGTGATGTATGCGGAGGATAAACCGATAATGTTGGTTTTGCCAGCTGATAAAAAGGTAGATATGAAACTATTCAAGCTTAGCCATAAAATAAAGAGCTTACGTATGGCGACTCCAGACGAAGTTGAGACAGTGACCGGAGTAAAAGTCGGAGCTGTACCTCCATTCGGGAATTTGTTTGGAATTCCTCTTTATATGGATAAGTCTCAAGAAAAAAATGAGGACATGGTCTTCAATGCCGGCTCCCATACAAAATCAATTATGATGAAGTGCTCTGATTTTGTAAAAAGTGCAAAACCTCAAGTGGAGACTTTCTCAAAGGAATAGTTATAGTACAATGAAGAATATATGAGCCTTTTGCGCATCGTTGTTTTTTTGTCTTTTTCCTTTTTACTCTTGTTTTATCCAGGAAACTATTGGCTTACCCAAGTGTTCTCAAATCAAGGGTTGTGGCAAGAGAAACCGACTACTCAATTTGCCCTCCACACAATTCCTGAGGTGAACAAGAATGCCCCCTATCCCTTCATTTCAGCTGAGTCGGTCTATATCGCCGACCTATCGTCATTCACCCCCATATTCGAAAGAAACAGCAAAGAGAAACTCTACCCGGCATCGACTGCCAAGATAATCACCGCGCTTGTGGTAGCCGATGTATTCAAACCCACAGATGTGATCATGGTCAATAAACAGATAACGAAAGAGGATCAACCAGACTGGCAACTTATGGGATTGGTGACGGGAGAGAAAATGACCATCGAGAACCTCCTGTATGGCATATTGGTCTATTCGGCAAATGACGCTGCCTACACTCTTGCAGACACCTATGGATATGACAGATTTATCGAAAAAATGAACGAGAAGGCGGTTGAGCTTGGCATGAAAAATTCCCACTTCAAAAATCCCATAGGTATCGATGACGGCGAGCAACTCACCACTTCATATGATCTCGCCCTTGCGGCACGGGCACTCCTGCAAAATCCTTATTTGGCAAAGTTCGTCTCAACCAAGGAAATAACCATTTCTGATGTCGATTATAAATATTTCCATAGGTTGAATAATATAAATGAGCTTTTAGGAAAGGTTGTTGGTATTGGAGGTCTCAAAACAGGCTATACGGAGTTGGCTGGGCAAAATCTCGTGAGCTTTTATAAAAAGGGGGGGAACCAATATATCATTGTTGTACTTAAAAGTCTTGACAGATTCGAGGATACTAAAATACTCACGCAGTGGATCGATCTCTATGTAAGTCACGTACCCATGCCTCTTAACTAAAGTTTGCTTTCATCAATCAGCCACTGCTCCGACACCGCTGGAACGTAGGACACGAAGTCGTTATCTCCCGTGAACACATAAATGGGTTGGTAATAGTCCTGATAGATGTCGGGATCAAAATATCCGAGCGTCATGGTCTTGATAGATATATTCTTCTTCCCCGACCCAGGCGAAACAAGGATTCCCTTACCGGCCAGCAATAGCTCATATGCTCTTTTTCCCGTAATAAGCGGATAGACCCCGACCTGCGTGGAAGACGTCTCAAAGAACCTTACTTGGGCGCTTATGACTTTCGCACCCAATTCATTAGGCATAAGCATGACATAATTTTGGCTATTGAAATACGTGGGTGACATGGGAAGGAATTGATCCACCTTTTGACGATAAAAGTCAACTTCTATCATATTAGACTCTTGCTGAGACGCAACCACTCCGGCTGTCGAGGCTGTTTTATCGTAAAACATATAAATTACGGTCATATCGCCAAGCGCTAATTCTTTTGGATATCTGTCAATCGACTTCAAGAAATTGATCGCGGTATTTTTCGAGGAATCGACCTCCGGCATTTCTGCAGTTGCAACAAGCTCGGAGTCCTTTCTGAAATCATAGTCATATCTAAAATTATAGGTATTTATGTCGACCGCCAATCGTTGTTTGTCATCTTGGAACACGGCTTCGTTATTGACAAGTTTATGCTTTACAACCTCCGTATCGAAGCCAAGCATCTTCGCCATCAGATATACCTTAGGAAGATAATCGAATTGGAACTTTGAAGGTGGAAAAAGGAATACTTGGGCGGCTTCTGTTGCGGTTACTGGTTTTCCTGCGACTGTATCGAGAGTGAAGGAAAAACCAGCGCTCGTCGTTGCTTCTTTACTCAAGTAAATAGGTTTAATTTCTTTGAAGATAGGGTCGATATAGAGAGGTGTGGTTTGATTAGCCGCAATAAACAGGAAGAAGAGTTGGAACAGTAAAAAGAATATCATGAAAATAACTAACCCTAGGACAGCAAAGGGTGCAAATTTTCGAACATAATAAGAGAGGTCTGTTAAGGACATACTTTCATGATAGCAGTTATTCCCTACAACAATCAAGCATCTTGCCAACTATTGAACCCATCTTGGCAAACACCGTTTTTTCTTCCTTGATTATTGGTTTTTCCTTCTCGGAAATATCTATGTTCTTAAGATCCTTTCCCTCCAAGATCCCTAAATTAAGGGCCCAGCACATATTGTAAAGTTCATATGATTTTTTGAACAGCTCGTGGGCTTTTTCTTTTTCATTATTCTTCAGGGCTTTTGTCCCTACTTCCATTACACGCATCGAAGCAGCGAGAAGATGCTTACTTATACACCATACTTCCCCTTCATATTCCTTGATCATCGACTTCATGAGGTCGACTCGCATCTTGCGGACTTCATTCAGAAGATCATAATATTTCGTTTGTCCTGTCTTTCCTCCAGAAAAAAATAGATGCTCTTCGATTGAGATAAGGTTCATAATGCCGATCGAGAGATCTTCACCAGAAGACAAATCAAGTTTTTCGCCTTTTTCCATAGCCTTGACCTTGTTCATGAATTCTTTCATTTTATTTTCTTCCATAATTATATGCGAATATTTTTAATGAGAACTGCAAATAGTCCGGTGGTCGCAAGAAGGATCGCCAAGGGGACAATGACCTTTTGGTAAAAAAACAGAACCTTTCCATTATTATGTTTTCGGATAAGTTTGTCGAGTATAATCCCTAAAAGCCATACAAGCATACCCACAACAAGACCCACAAGTACCTTATCTATATGCAAGAACGTATTGTTCTTATGGAACATCTGTTTAGTCGAAGCAAAATAGAAAAGCGTAGATGCGAACATAATCGCGGTCCAGATAAGTGGATTTTTGAGGAATTTCGGTTTTTTTATGAATGATACGAACCAAAACGAAATCGCAGTGTTAAGGCCCGAAATCCAAAGAGCTGTAAGAAGATCATCTATACCTAATTTCTTTGCAATGAAAAGCCCCCCTCCGACGGTGATGATACATACGGGACATTGTGCATATACTTGAAACATAGGTGTAGTGTATCAAATTTATAAGTATTTTTTGAGTGTTTCGACGGAAAGCTGTAGTTTCAATCGCTCTTCTTCCGACAGAGGAATCTCGATGACTCGTTCTATCCCGGTCCGTCCCAATACACAAGGAACGCTTAATGAGACTTCTTTATAGCCATACTCTCCCTCAAGCATCACAGATAACGGATACACTCTTCCTGCGTCAGTAAGTATTGCATGGACAAGCTGATTGATGACGACCCCGATCGCATAATACGTTGCTCCCTTTGCTGCGATTATCTTATAAGCTGCGTCCCTCGCCTTCGTGTAGGCTTCAAACGCTTTTTCATGCGAAAAATCTTTCATGGTAGTGATGAGCTGGCCTCCAACGTTCGCCGAGGAAAGGGTGGGAAAAGAGCTGTCTCCATGCTCCCCTAAAATATAGGCATGAACGCTCTTAGGATTGACACCCAAGTATTCAGAAAGATGGAACCGGAAACGAGCTGTATCGAGTGTAGTTCCGCTTCCAAAAACCCGTCCTCGTGGATGTTTTGATAGGGTGACTGCCTTATAGGTAAGGACATCCACTGGATTAGTCACGATAAGAATGATGCTGTCTGGAGCGTATTTCAAAATATCGGGGACTATCGATTCCAAAATTTCCGTATTTTTTTTCACGAGATCAAGACGTGTCTCACCGGGCTCTTGGGCTGCGCCTGCAGTAAAGACGACTATGTCGGACCCTGCAAGTTCGGCAGGCTCACTTCCCACGGTGATATGGGTAGTCCCTAAGAAAGAAAGGCTGTGCATAAAATCCAATTGTTCTCCGATAAGTTTATCCTTATCCCGACCATAGAGCATTATCTCTTGTGCGGTGTTTTTGAGATACATAGTGAATGCAGCCGTAATCCCGACTCGTCCAGCGCCGATTATGGTTACTTTCGTTTTTTTGCACGAAGGAAAGAGTTCAGTCATATTAAAATATTGTACCATTTTCGTCAGCTAATAAGATACTTATTTGCTATAATTGGAAGCTATACCAGAGGTACCCAAGTGGCCAACGGGGGGAGACTGTAAATCTCCTGGCTTTGCCTTCGGGGGTTCGAATCCCTCCCTCTGGACATTTTCGAGGCGAATGGACGACGTTCGAACCTGCTTTATTTTTAATGGATCTAAGTTTTATCTCCGCTTGGTATAATTATCTATCATGGAAAAAACATCTAAACTGCTAGACAAATCGATTGTATTATTCGAATATTTGTT
>CAZKKK010000053.1:0-6275 GCA_964553365.1 uncultured Gammaproteobacteria bacterium | reverse complement strand
CGTACAGGATGGCATGGCCCACGCGGCCAACCTCATACATACTTTTTTTCTTTTCCTCCTTTCCACTGTAATTCCGAAGAACATACTTCGCTATGTCTTCCAGTTTTTCATGCATTTCCTCGGAATGGTGGGAATGTATGTCCTTTTAAGGAAAAGATTCAAGAAAAATACCTACTTCTCTTTTTTCGGAGGAGTCTTTTACGGTTTGAATCTCGCAACGATCCAGATGTTTTATGCGCCACTTGAGGTGTTTTCCACTCACTTCGCTGCAATCCCTTGGGGTATATTTACCCTTCTCCATTTTCTCCAAAAACCCAACAAAAAGAATGCATTGATCCTCTTTATCGTCCATCTCCTTTTTACTCCTCAAGGATTTGTCCCGACTGTGTTTATCGCATACCTTATAGGTATCTTTTGTTATTGCGTCGTCGAAATCATCCATAAAAGAACGTGGGCTACCACACGGATAACTATTGGGGCTCTCATGATTATTCTCCTTGCGAACTCCTTTTGGCTACTCCCCTTTATCCATGGCGCAAAAACACAGGGAAACATCATAAAGAATACGAAGATAAACCAGATTTCATCCGAGGAGATATATCAAAAAAACAAAAAAAGAGGGGACATCGCTAATGTTCTCCTTCTCAGGGGTTTTATGCTCGATACGATAGAGAATGGGCTCGATGGGAAACAGATGTTTATCATGGAGGGATGGAATAAGCATATAGATAATGCCGTGGTGATTGTCATTTCCTATCTTGCTCTATTCCTTTCGTTGGTTGGGGCTCTAGCGATACTTAAAAAGAGAAAGGAGTATGTTCTTCATGCGTCTCTTCTCCTCTTTGTTGGATCGTTCATATTGCTGGGAACGAACGTCCCTATTGCAAGCACCTTAAATGAAATCATGCGAAAGTATATTCCCCTCTTTGGTGAGGCATTTCGTTTTCCTTTTACCAAGTTAGCGCTTGTCTTTGTCTTTTCGTATTCCCTATTGCTGGTGGAAGGCCTTGAAATACTCGGGAACATTATCCATAAAAAAATAAGGATCTTGCTTTACTTCATTCCCTTTGCTTTGCTTTTCATATATGCTCTCCCCGCGTTTTTTGGATTGTTTTTTTACCCTTCAATCCGTCTTTCCATTCCCAAGGACTATTTCGATGTGATTTCCTACTTCAACAATGAACCCCCCAATACGAGGATCATGACTCTTCCCCAATCGAGCTTCTGGAACTGGCTCTATTACCGATGGGGAGAGCGCGGATCGGGGTTCGCATGGTATGGTATCGAGCAATCGATGCTTGAGAGACCTTTCGATCCATGGAGCAACTATAACGAACAATATTTCAACGAAATCATGTATGCGCTGCAAACAGAAGATAAAACCCTTTTTAGAAATATCGTGGATAAATATGACATAAGCTACATACTTATCGATGAGAATATCGTACAGACGAGTAAGGTACAACAAAAGGAAAAGCTTGAACGGTTTGTGACCGGTCTCTACCCCGCGAGTCAGCTCACACAGTTCAATAAGCTCTCGGTGATACATATTAATACAAAGCCCTTCATTCGGGCCCTTTCCCCTGCCTCCATGCAAAGCTCATTTTCCTATGAATATGAGGATGCTGAATATAGGGATAATGGCACTTATATAAACCAGAAAAATGGTGCGCTATTCTATCCCTTTCCCTCGTTATTCACCAACAAGACACAGTCAGATGTCCCCATAAGCGTGACGATAAAGAATGACGAAATGAGTCTCCTGGATAAAGACAACATCTTGAATATGGATCGAGACGGAACAGTCGAAATCAAACTTCCCTCTTTTGCAACACATGAAAAATATGTTTTTGCAAAAATTACGTCCGCTAAAAATAGCCTTAATATCCAACCCATTCCCCTCTCATTGAGAATAGGCGACCAAACACTCGCATTTTCTCCCTTTCAACAGGTACTCATAACGGGAAAAAAAGCGATAAAACAGTGTGCGATAAATGAAGAAAACATCTCTGCGACCAAGAATGTGGTTCTTGCGACAGATCTTCCGAACGTAATCCATTGTCTCTATCAAGATGGTTCCGAAGAAAGTATACAGATGTATCCAAAACTCACTCCCGACAAGATCCAATCCCTCTTTCTTAAAAAAGGGACCTATCAAGTGAGACTTGCTTTTGAATTCCCTCAATTGAGCGTTATGTCAAATGGTGCATTGGCAACTGGTTTTGAAGAAAAGTTGAAGCAGGTTTGTTCCGAAGAATTGAGAATGGGGACAAGTTCCGTAAAAAGAGAAGGGCAAGAACTACTGTTCCAATCGGTAAATGGCTCTTCGTGCTATGACTTATTTCTTCCACAAGTCACACAGAGACAGGGATTATTTTTGTTAATTCGCAGCAAAAATACGTCTGGTTTGTCGTTCCGTTTCGTCGTGGATAATCCACAACAAAAAGTTAATATCATTGATACGAAACTTGATGAAGTAAAGAGTGATAATATAATTATTATTCCTCCCACGTCCCCCTATTTATACTCAGGGTATAGCATACATTTTAGGAATATTTCGCTTGACAACTCCCTATCGATAAACTCAATCCAAGATATACTCGTGGGGACTATCCCCTATGAATGGATAAAATCCATTAAGATAACTAAAAATAATGAAGTCCTCCCTCGTATGGGCAAAGTCATGTCATTTGAGGAATTAAATCCTTCACTATATACGGCAAAGTGGGATGGACAAGGAACGATTATGTTGTCTCAATCGTTTAACGCTGGGTGGAAAGCGTATGAACTCAAAGCGGATGGCTCAAAGCTTAATTGGCTCCAGACCAAGCTCCCCTTCCTCTTTGGAACTGAAATAAAGGAACATATATTAGTTAATAACTGGAGTAATGGATGGAATTTGGAGGGCAAAAAGCCAATAACCAATATCGTCATCATATTCTGGCCGCAGTATTTGGAATATCTTGGATTTATACTTGTTATTTTCACGTTCGGAGGAATTATTTTATGGAGGAAGAAAAAAATATCACGGTAATGTATACTTTTTTATATATCTATGGATAATGAAAATGAGTTTGCAGTTCAAGAACCCCAAAAACGATCTTCAGGATATTCCTTATTTACTTGTTTATTGTTGAGTGTCCTCACCTTCACTGGAGGATATATGTTTGGGGTAAAGCAAGCTGGAAAAAATAATACATCTATTAAAATGTCGTCTGTAAGACCTTCCCTTTCTCCCTCACCTACTCCGGACCCAACCACAAGTTGGCTTATTTATACCAATAGTAAATTCACCTATTCTTTTAAGTATCCTTCTGAACTATCAAAACAAGAAGAAGACTACTCTACAAGTATTAGTCGGCAAATAAAAGAAAGTGTGTCTCCTGGAATACCAAATCCTTATATTTTGTACGTGTCTGTCATTCCGCCTGGTTTTTGGGAGAACGGAAAAATATATAATCAAAGTTCTCCAGAAATGGTGACGAATTTTTTCGATATGAAGGTTGATGAGGAAAGACAGGTTGAAAAAACCATTCCCGGCAATACTGCTAGTACGCTGTCCGTATTTAAAAGACTCAATGATATAACGATAAATAATATATCTATGCGCGTTTTTGAAAACAACAATCTATGGGGATATGCCGGAAATGATAGACGATATTTTTTCCAAAACAATAATAATACCTATATGATTGGATCGTACTATCAAACCGAGGAAGAGTTGGCACAATTTATGAAAATTTTCAATACATTTTCCCTTCTAATGAAATAAACTCATTGGAACTGGTTGATTTTCAGGCATAAAAGCAGTAAGCTGTATCAATGGCAGAAGCCAATCCCGCTACCGTTCTTGAAAATAAAAATGCAGCTCCGACAACCGCGGAGGTTCTTCCAAAGGCCCCAACCACTATGCTTCCCCGGGAACAGCTCCTCGTGTGGATGAAACGGCCAGAAATTTTGAAAGCTATCCAGGATAATCCTACGGTTCTTCTTATCGCAGGAACAGGTACCGGGAAAACGCGTGGAGGCACTCAAATCGCGCTTGAAGCGATTGGATCGACTGGCAATATGGTGATGACGGAAAATCTCCGAAAGGCGACCGAAGAGGGCGCCAGTACGGTAGCTATAGATATGGGTGAGGAAGAACCTGGGAAAACAGTCGGCTTCACGAACAGATACCATAAAAAATATTCAGATAGCACTCGCCTTCTCTTCTGCCCCATCCAATCCCTTTTGAATAAAGTAGAAAGGGATCATGACCTATCAAAATATGACCTGATTATGGTGGATGAGGTCCATAAGGAATCGAAACAAAACGAAATATTGCTTGCAACCCTTAAGGATATACAAGCGAAACGTGCAAAAAGTGGACACCCCCTTAAAATCGTCCTCACCTCTGCGACTATGGATGAAGTGAAGCTTAAGGATTATTTTCCCGGAGCGGCAAAGATTGAAATTCCAGGTGCGAATTTCGATGTTGACGTGCAATATCATGATAAGGAAGTTCCGCTAAAAGAACTCCCAAAAGCAGCTGCAGAAAAAGTGAAGTGGGCAATCGACAAAGGTGATGAAGGGAACATCCTTGTTTTTTTCTCCGGAAAACCACAGATAGATGAAGCCCAAAAAGCACTTGCAGAAATGAAATTGGGAGATGATATAGAAGTACACCCCTACTATGGCACCATGACCAAGGAGGCTCAAAATGAGATTTCAAAGAAACTCAAAGAGACCGGCAAAAGGATGGTATTCTTAGCGACAAACGCAGCGCAGGAGAGCCTCACGTGGCCTATTAAGGTAGTCGTCGATACGTGTACCCATAAACATAATACGCTGGATACGATTACAGGCCGAGACACCCTAAGCGAAGAAAAAGCCCCCCTTGACCACCTCACACAGCGAAAAGGACGTGTTGGCCGCAAAGATCCGGGAAAAGGACAGCTTGATAAGTATTACCCCCTCACTACAAAATCCGATTGGGAAGGACGAAAAAAACATGAAACCGCGGAAATCCAAAGAACGGATCTTACACGAGAAATGCTTACATTGTTAGCAAGTGGATACGATCCATACCCAAGCAGTACAAAAGCTAACGCGTTCAAATATTTGAATAAACCGGATAGGTCGCATGTCGATATGGCGTATAAACGGCTGCAAAAAGTGGGAGCTATGGATAAGGACGGGAACCTTACAGACAAGGGGCAATTCATGGCTTCATTACAGCTCAATATGAACAATGCGAGTCTTGTTGCTGACGGGCTTAAATATGGAGTGCTAGAAGATTCTTCCGCTCTTGCCGCAATGCTTGAGGTATATTATGATGCTTTTGAAGGCGCAAATGATTCTCTCGCTAAATTAAAAGGTTCTCAAAAATCCGACCTGCTTCCCTTCATAAAACTATTGAAAGATTATGGAGGAACGGCAGAAAAAGAGAGGGCTCAATTCGTCCTCAATCTCGGCCTCCGGCCAGACAAAATGGAGGATGCATATGATTTATATACGCGATTACTAGCCGATGCAGGGACAACCCCTCCTCCTTTTACCCCAGCCGAGCTCAGTAAAATCGGAGGATCAGGTCTCGATCTTGCGATCCATGACAGCTTTGCGGACACTAAGATTACCGGATCGAATAGAAATAGAAATTCATTGATGGTAGAAGGCGTAGGTGGTTCTGCAACTGTACGCATAGATAGGAATTCGGTATTATTCAAAGACAAAGCATTACAATCTATTGTTTCTACTAATATACGAACGGTAAAGGAAAATGGAATGGATTCAAAAATCGCAGGCCTCAATCATGAGATAAGCGTCGAGGCAGAGGGGTATATTTACGAACAAGAACACCAATCAATTATAAAAGCACCTCCTGCCGATTCAAAAGAACCTGGGAAAAAGGTGGATGAACAAGTAGTAGCTGAAGCGGAAGTAAAACCGCCCGAAGATAAACCAGAGATTCCTCCCGAGCCCGTCAAAAAACTTCCCTGGTATAAAAATTGGTGGCTCAAAGCGAAAAACTGGTTCTCTCACTTATTTTCATAAACTCCTTCCCTCTCAACATAAATCTTCTTTATATGGATGGGGAAAGAGAGGGGTGATGAAGAGATTGATATGAATAGCAGTGTGCTATTGGCCTGCGAAGTGCGCAGGCCAAACACAAAAGCTGTCATATCAACCTTTCAAAACCCCTCCTTTTGGAGGATCGCGAAGCGTGGAGCTTCACACTAACCTCCTTTCCGGGGTCGGAACTATGGAGCGCGAGTGGGCTTGGGCGTGGGCGG
>CAZKKK010000052.1:0-6476 GCA_964553365.1 uncultured Gammaproteobacteria bacterium | reverse complement strand
ACTCAGAATACGAAACAGAAAAAAGACACTATGCACATATTGATGCTCCAGGACACTCAGACTATATCAAGAACATGATCACAGGAGCTGCCCAAATGGATGGCGCGATCCTCGTCGTTTCCGCTCCAGATGGTCCAATGCCACAAACTCGAGAACATATCCTTCTTGCAAAACAGGTTAACGTTCCTGGCATCATCGTCTTCCTCAACAAGGTCGATATGGTTCAAGACAAGGAAATCCTTGACCTCGTCGAAATGGAAGTAAGAGATCTTCTTACAAAATACGGATTCCCAGGAGAAACAGTCCCAGTCATCAAAGGTTCCGCTCTTAAAGCGCTCCAAGATGATCCTGAAGCTATCAAACAGATCGAAGAACTCATGAATCAGGTAGATTCATACTTCCCAGACCCAGTCAGACCAACAGATAAACCATTCCTTATGCCTATCGAGGACGTTTTCACGATCCCAGGCCGTGGAACAGTGGTTACAGGTCGTGTTGAAAGAGGAATCCTCAAAATCGGGGAAGAGCTTGAAATCGTTGGATTGAAAGATACAACGAAGACAGTTGTTACTGGAATCGAGATGTTCAGAAAAACACTTGAAGAAGCACGAGCAGGAGACAATACAGGTATCCTTATCAGAGGAATCGAAAAGAAAGATGTGCAACGTGGACAAGTCCTTGCAAAACCAGGAACAATCAAACCACACACAGAATTCGAGGCTGAAATCATCGTCCTTAAGAAAGAAGAAGGGGGAAGACACACAGCATTCTTCAATGGATACAGACCACAGTTTTACATCAGAACAACGGATGTTACCGGAGAAATTATCCTTCCAGCAGGAGTGGAAATGGTTATGCCAGGAGATAACGTAAAGGTCACCGGCAAACTTATCTACCCAGTAGCTATGGAAGAAGGATTAAAGTTTGCTATCCGTGAGGGTGGCCACACAGTAGGAGCTGGAGTCGTAACAAAAATTATTAAATAATGGTTCGATTTTAAGAGTACTTTTACACTATGCCTAAAGGAAGAATCAGAATTAAATTGAGGTCTTATGATTATCGTATAATCGATGAGACATGCCAAAAGCTTGTTGATACAGCTGTGAGAACAGGAGCTTCAGTAATGGGTCCTATTCCTCTTCCAACAAAGGTAGAAGTGTTCGTGGTGAATAAATCGACGTTTATCGATAAGAATTCGAGAGAGCATTTCGGATTGAAAACTCATAAACGGCTGATCGATATATTGAACCCAACTAATCAGACTATAGATTCCCTTATGCATTTAGAGCTTCCTGCAGGTGTAGAGGTAGAAGTAAAAATGTAATCTAGGCTTGATAAAAGGAGATTAGTATTATATAATCACAAAGTTCCGGATAGTAAAATATGCCGAATCAATGGCATATTTTTTTCGTCATTGTCCGATAAGTTTTTATAACGCTATGGACAGGTTTATTTTAGGTACAAAAAAAAGTCAATCACAACGGTTCGATGATAAAGGCGCACGGGTGGCAGTCACAACCATTGAAACAACCCCAAACTATCTTCTTGATATTAAACTATCAGATAAGAATGGATACTCCGCGATTATCGTTGGATATGGAGAAGGAAAAAATATACCAAAACCAGTCTTAGGACTTCTTAAAAAAGCAAAAGTCGAAAAAAAACTCAAATATATCCAAGAGTTTCGATTTGATCCAAAAGTTCTTCTCGTTACGGAAAAAGAGGGCAAGAAAAGCATCGCATTCGGTGAAGTCATCGTTGAAGTGGGACAGGAATTGAAACCAACCCAATTATTTGCAATCGCAGACTCAGTCACCGTAACAGGAACGAGCAAAGGAAAAGGATTCCAGGGTGTAGTGAAAAGACATGCATTCAAAGGTGGATCAAAAACACATGGACAGTCTGACCGCGAAAGAGCACCAGGATCTATCGGCATGTCTACAACTCCAGGACGCGTTTTCAAAGGAAAGAGGATGGCAGGGAGAATGGGTAATGATACGGTAACCATCAGCGGACTCAGTGTCATGGAAATAACCGAAACGGGAATTCTTCTTAAAGGATTAGTTCCAGGCGCAATGGGCGGATTAGTGAGAGTTAGAAGAAATTCATAAAAGTACTGATATGGAAGCCACAAAAAAAATAAAAGCACAGAAAGAACTCACAGTAAAAAACTTTACCGTTGACGGTACGGAGTCTGGAGTCGTCACTCTTAATAAAGAGCTTTCGGACTTCAAACCAAATCAAACTCTCCTTGCACAATATGTCCGCGTATACCTTGCCAACCAAAGAGAAGGAAATGCATCCTCAAAGACAAGGGCAGAGGTTGGTGGTACAACCAAGAAAATATATAAACAAAAAGGAACCGGTGGAGCACGACACGGATCACTCAAAGCCCCAATCTATAAGGGTGGAGGAGTTGTCGGAGGTCCAAAACCAGCAGAATATAGACTTCAATTATCCAAAAAACAAAGACAGGGAACACTTCTCAGCGCAATTGCCTTCCAGGTACAACAAGGCGCGGTTGCAGTTGTAGAGTCAGATATAGTAAAACTTCCTCCAAAAACAAAAACAATCACAGCATTCTTGAAAAAAACACAGATTGACGCCAAAAAAGTGTTATTTGTCCTTCCTGATTCAAAGGCGATGGGACTCATCAAGTCAATTCGCAATATCACCGGAGCTTCAATAACAAATATGGGATCACTCAACGCACACGAATTATTGCAATCAAAAAATATACTAGTTGTAGCAGATGCTTTTGAGGCAATGCAACAGATGTTTACAAAATAATGACAACCATAATCTTAAAATCACCCGTAGTAACAGAAAAAGCGACTGCGCTTGCACAGAAAAACGTATATCTTTTTGCCGTTGGAACATTCGCAACGAAAGACCAGATACGTCATGCAGTCGAAACCTTCTACAATGTCACTGTAGGAAGCATCCGCGTGAGTATTCGCAAAGGAAAAGTACAACGAGTAGGAAAAAGAATGGTTCCAAAGACAATCGCAAATAAAAAAGTGGCCTATGTCACCGTTACAAAAGGATCGATAAGCTTGTTTCCAAAAGCATAAGTTTGTTATTTAAGATATGATCAATTCATCTAGTACACCAGAAAAAAATCTCACAGAACTGCTCAAAAAGCATTCTGGACGCAATAATGCTGGAAGAATCACCGTTAGACATCAAGGAGGACGTCACAAAAGATTCTATCGTGTCATCGATTTCAAAAGAGACAAGAGAGATATGGAAGGTGTAGTTCGAGGAATCGAATATGATCCTAACAGAAACTCCCTTATCTGTTTAGTGGAATATACGGATAGTGAAAAAAGATATATCCTACAGCCAAATGACATCAAAGTCGGCGATGCAGTTTACTCAGGAGAAAAGGCGGACATAAAAGCGGGCAATGCACTCCCACTTCGTTTGATTCCTATCGGAATTGAAATCCACAACCTTGAGTTATTCCCAGGACAGGGGGGGAAACTTATCAGAGGTGCAGGAACTGCGGGAGTAGTCGTCGCTAAAGAAGGTATTTACGTTCACGTAAAACTTCCTTCAGGTTTGGTAAGAAAATGTTTTGCGGAATGTTATGCGACGATTGGGATGCTCGGCAACATAGAACACAAAGATAGAATATTAGGAAAGGCCGGTACAAGCCGCCACATGGGTATCCGTCCAACAGTCCGTGGTACTGCCCAGAATCCTCGAAGCCATCCACACGGTGGAGGAGAAGGAAGATCAGGAGAAGGTATGCATCCAAAGACGCCATGGGGTAAATCGGCAAGAGGAACGAAAACAAGAAATAAAGTTAAATGGAGTAATAAGTTTGTAGTGAAATCATAACACCTATGGAAGCAAAAGCATCAGTAACAGACGTACATACAACACCAAAAAAATTGAGGACTCTTTTGACAGATGTAAAAAAGATGTCCCCAGTGAGAGCTATGGATCATCTTCTTTATTCTCCAAAAAAATCAGCGAAGATCTTGTATAAAGTGATTAAATCGGCAGTTGATAACGCTAAAGCGACTTTACAGATTGACTCTAATCTGTTAGAATTTAAGCTTTTGAAAGTAGACCAGGGACATGCATTACGCAGATACAATCCGGGATCTCGTGGAAACGCAAAACCATACAGAAAACAGTTTTCACATATTGATGTTGTGGTCGGTCTGAAGGGCTCAGCGACAAAAAAAACAGCAGATGCGATTGAAGACGTCAAACCAGTCAAAAGCACAGAGAAAAAAACATTAACAGTTGCTAAAAAACCTTCCCTCAAAAAGAAGACAGCGGCACCAGCAAAATAATAGATGGGACAAAAAGTTGATCCAAAAGGCCTTCGAATGGGGATATCCCAGACATGGACATCCAGATGGTTTTTTAGCAATAAAAAAACATTTAAGGATTCTCTTATCTCTGATATCCGTATCAGAGAGAAGCTCATGCAGAAGTTTAAATTCGCATCAGTGACTCAAATTGATATAGAGCGCGCGATCAAGAAGATATCGGCCATTATTTATGCGGTGAAGCCAGGAATGATCATCGGACGCGGAGGAAAAGGACTTGAAGAAGTGAAAAAGTATATCGTAGCGGATTTGGACAAGAAACCAAATAAGGAATTAAAGGTTGAAATCAAGATTGAACCAGTAAAGAAACCATATCTAAGCGCTTATTATGTCGCACAGATGATCGCAGAAAAGATCATCAAGGGGTTTCCACACAGAGCAGTGATACACCATACGATGGATCGCGTCATGGAAGCGGGAGCAAAAGGAATCAAGATACAACTCGGAGGAAGAATTAACGGAGCTGAGATTTCACGAAGAGAAAAATACTTCCTTGGAAGTATCCCAACCTCGACGATCAGAGAGAATGTAGAGTTCGTACGCTATCCAGCGTTAACCAAATCAGGATACATCGGAGTAAAAGTTTGGCTTTGTAAATAACTATGTTGGCACCAAAAAGACAAAAATTTAGAAAGACGTTCAGAGGAACATGGAGAAGAATCGCGCTTCGTGGTGCTCTCGTATCATTCGGTTCAGTCGGACTTAAAACAATGGATAAGGGTTGGGTAAAAGATAGAGAAATCGAAGCATGCCGTGTCATTTTGGCCCGTGCAACAAGAAAAATGGGAAAATTTTGGATCCGTATTTTTCCTGATAAGCCTTTTTCTAAAAAACCACCAGAAGTAACCATGGGTGCGGGAAAAGGGGATGTCGCCTATTTCGTCGCTTCAGTCGTCCCAGGAAAGGTCATGTTCGAAATAGATGGATTGCCAATCGAAGAAGCACGGGCAGTGTTGAAAGGCGTATCAATGAAGTTATCAGTAAAAACGAAAATCGTTACCAAAGAACTATGAGCACATACATGAAGGAAGTATCCAAGAAAACAGTCCAGGAACTTGAAAAAGCGATCCTTGATATGCGCCTCGAAATCGCAAAATTAGCTGTTGAATCATCTGTCTCACAACAAAAGAATACAAACACAATGCCAAACAAGCGAAAACAGTTAGCAGTTCTTTTGACTGTCTTGAGACAAAAGAAGAGTTAAAATATACATATATGGCACGAACATTAGTAGGAACAGTGGTTTCAGATAAAATGCAGAAAACGGTTGTCGTTTCGGTTGAGCGTAAATTCAGACATGCAAAGTACGGAAAAGTCATCGTAAAACACAAGAAATATAAGGCGCACGCTGAAGAAAATGGGTATAAGATAGGAGACCTCGTCGAAATGCAGGAAGTACGACCAGAATCGGCAGACAAGCGATTCACCGTTATTAAAAAGTTAAAGAAAACAACCTGAAATGATACAACTAAGGACAATTTTGACAGTGGCGGATAACAGTGGCGCAAAAGAAGCGATGATGATCGGCATGCCATTCAAGGGAAACAGAAAATACGCATACATCGGCGAAATCGTCAATGTCGCTGTGAAAGACGCTATTCCCTTCGGCCAAGTGAAAAAGGGAGAAGTATTGTCTGCAGTTGTCATACGAACACACAAGGAATACAGAAGAGTTGACGGAAGTTATATCAGATTCGATGATAATGCATGTGTAATTTTGCAGGCAAAGGATAATAAGGATCCAAAAGGAACACGCGTATTCGGCCCAGTTGCAAAAGAGGTAAAAGATAACGGATTCAAGAAGATTGCAAGTTTGGCAGAGGAAATGTATTAATATGAAAATCAAAAAGAACGACAAAGTAACAATTCAGACGGGAAAAGACAAAGGAAAACAAGGTGTGGTGGAGAAAGTATATCCAAAACAGAACACGATCCTCGTCACTGGAGTCAACTTGTATAAAAAACACGTAAGAAAGAGCGAACAGATGCCAAAGGGTGGAATCGTTGAAGTTCCTCGCCCATTGGATATCTCAAAAGTGGGAGTAGTATGCCCTCATTGTAAGAAAACAGTTCGAATCGGATACCAAATCGAAGCCGGAAAAAAGTCAAGAATTTGTAAAAAATGTA
>CAZKKK010000051.1:0-6522 GCA_964553365.1 uncultured Gammaproteobacteria bacterium | reverse complement strand
TTCGTCACGACATATATCACTAGTATATGGATGAAGAAGATCGAATAGGAATAGACGCTGAAGAAATGGATTATTCCTTGCACGATGCGGTTTGAGAAAAACTTCCCCAGCGACAACAGATATAGGACATTCACGCAAAAAACACCGTACGCCAAATGATACAGATTGGGAGGATACTTATTGTTGTACATATAAAGGGAATGACCGAGGGGCTTTAGTGCAAGAATGGGAATGAGGTAATATAAAATGAAAATTTCAACGGTCACAAAAATAAAGAACTTCATGTTTTTTTTCAGTCGATCGAATAAGTAGGTGTAAATAAGGATGAGGGACCAAGGTAGCCACATGATGAATCGATAATACGGCAGGGGCGTGTATTTCAGAAACACAAGGGAAGAGGAGAATGCGAGAAACGAATAGATATAAAACCATACCCTTTTTCTCTCAAAAAGAAAGGAGATGAAGGGCATGAGGATTGCAAGTTCGATAAAAAGGAGAACAAGCCAATTGAAATCAAGACCCCCAAAAAGGAATATATTTTGAGCTACATATGAGAGATTGAGATACTTCGGTTCCTTGAATATGACAATCAAATAATATATCGCGAAAAAAATATAATAGGGGATGATGAGCCTTTTTACCCGCTTCCATAAATGAGAGAAAAATTCGCCCCATCCATATACCTGTTGCTTGAGGTAAAACAAATAGGCGGAGCAAAAAATGAATGCCACTACCGCAAACTGGCTCAACTCTAGAGTTGCATAAGAGATTTTATTGGAGAGAAAATAGACATTTGTGTGGATGAGGATCATGAGGATAATGGAGATACCGCGGATGTCATCAATCTCAGGAAGCCTTTTTTTCATATTTCATTAGTATGCCAAAAATAATTGCCAAAACCAACACGTTTTGCTGAAGGGTTATCCAATAATGATCTACGCTTCCCGTCAAAAGAACGACTAGTAGCGGCAAAATGATGTGGATATGCCGGATACACGCTTTAAAAGATTTGATGATAAGAACAATGAATATGAACATCAAGGGAATACCCAGTTGGGCGACGGCCAAAAGGAAGATATTGTGGACTGGCTGTTCAAAAAATGTGGAAAATTTTTGGGGATAGTTATGTTGAGCTATGAGATAGGCTCCCATTCCTGTCCCGGAAAAAGGTTTTTGGGCAATGATGGACAGTGACTTCTCAAAAAAATCAGTTCTCTTTTGGAAACTGTTCAAATCGCCAGAAATTCCGAGAGTGAAAAGAATAAGGAAAAAAGCGACGGTAATTTTCGCCAGAAAACATGTCTTGCATGATACACCATTCCGCAGGAAGTACAGGAGGTTGATAAGTGCGTAGACGGCAATGGCGGTCCTTGAAAATGATATGAGTACGAGTGCTGATGTGAGAAAAAGAAGGGCTCTTTTCAATGTGATGTTATTTATCTTTTTCTGGGTGAGGATAAATGCATATACCAGAAGATAGAATCCTCCAAGGGAGTTGGGATGTGAAAAAGTGCCATAGGGACGCAAAAATTCTTTTCCCATGAAATATGCTTTCGCAATGCCTGGAGTGAAGATAGTGAAGTATCTTTCGCCCAGATAGTACCATCCTCCTTGCAAGCTATGGCGTAGAGATAGTTGGAGCAGGGAAAGAACCAGTTCTAAACATGCCCCCAAAAACAAACCCCATACAACGGATGAATATATGTTTTTCTTATTTCCATATTCACGAAAGAACAAAAATAGGAATGCGAATTGTATCAATCGCACAAAATTATAAAGCCATATAGGCTTCGAAAGGGAGAAAATGAAGTTGAAAGCGACAAGGATGATGACAGATGAAACAATAAGCTTATTTTTGAGTATCCACATCCTTATGTGGCCTAATTGGTGGATATATTTGGACAAAACCACCAAAATCAAAGGGAGGGAAAGTATATCAATAAAATATATCGTTGGCGCAAGGTAATCTATACGTATCCCGGAAAGATAAGAAAAATTAAGAAAGAAATGCTTTCCAAATTGAGTAGGAAGAAAGAGTGAAAAGATAAAAACGAGTAATGCCACAGACATATTTTAGCAGACCAATTCCATGAGTACGAATATTATGTATGCATCATGCTATTTTCTGTTATAATCAGTAAATGGAGCCGCAACAAAATACGATGAGCAAAAAGCGAGTAATCATAATAGCGGCGGCAGGGCTTGTCCTTATCCTTCTTTTCGTAGGGGCAATACTGCTGCTATCGAGACAAAAAAACACACAAATCACCAATAAGGATCAAGGGTTGGGAAAGGTTAATAGGGTTTCTTTTTCTCCATCAGCATCCATTTCCGCAAGAAAGCAGGCGGCCATTGGAATGATAAAAGACAAAGTAAGGGCGGCACCAATAGAAACAGCAGATTTTAGCCTTAAAATCGATCCTGCCGCGCAGGATATCCTCATAACGAAAAAAACATCCCAAGCAGATGAAGCGATACAAAAATGGCTAACGGCAAATAAGTTGCCCAATGTTCTGAGCGTCGTGCAGCTTTCATACAAAGAAATCGCATCCAAAGTCCTTACATGGCTCGATAAAACACGGGTATTTGGGGATAAATTAGCGAGCCCCTCAAAGGTAGGGCAATATATTTGTAATGGGGGATATGCCGCAGGGCAATACTGTGAAGACAAATTGGTCTGTAATACCTTTGCACCGGCGAATGACATTGGGCTTTATGCCGTTTGGGCAAGATTCAAGAGCTATGAAGCGAACGGCGACCCAATAACACTTGCCGTTCTTCAAAAGGATTTAGGAACCTATTCAGATATGAAATCGATCTCGGCTATTCAGCCACAGCTTTGGAGTTTCAAATTGATGTATGAGGTATGGAAAAGCCCCCTCATCACCTTTGAGCAAAAAGAGAAGTTGAGGTTGATTTTTGACCGAATTCAACATAACCCCGAAGTAATCACTCCCGTAGAAACTGTTGCGAACAGCAAAGGAGCGATCAGCGAGATAAATATCCCCCTCATGCAAAAGGGGAAGTATAACGAGGATGACGGAGCGGTAATTCCCAACAAACTTAATATATATGCGGCGTTTGGCAGTGAATATATTTATACATATTTGTTTGCAAAAGAGAACGCCATGGATAATCCCGACCAATATTTATTGACAGCAAGAGGCCTTTTCAATAACGGTGTCCGTTCCTATATAAAATACGGTCTTACCGGGGATGATGATGTTGCCTTGCTCGGAGTCACGGCTCTTGACATGTACAACCTCACAAAAAACAAACAATATCTTGATTTTGCGGCGTTTATCTACGACAAGCATATTGCGGGTCTAGCCTGTGAAAAAATGGACTCGTGTGCGACCGCACTTTATTTCACCCAGGCCCTCAACAAGCAATCGCCAGACCAGGGACAGATATCCAAAATAAAAGATACGATTGATACCCTGTACCAAAATAAATTTGATTTTGAAGGGACCGATAGCTATCAACTGGGAGTTGGGGCGTTTTATGACCTGACCATGGAATTGAAAAAAAATACATTATATAATTTGATGCCAAATTCCCTCATAGTCGGTGTTTTGTCTGAGCTCAAACAACAAACAAAATGAAAAAAATAATAATGACAATTCTCGCTGTAATCAGCATATATGCGATATCGAATAGTTTGAGTGGAATAAAAACGGTAAACGCCACGGTCAGTGGATGCAACCCTCGTGGATGCAGCTATAATTGTGACTGCTCTCCCTGTAAAGCAGCGGCAGGAAACTTCTGTCCAGCTTCTCGTCCAAACTGTTGTCCAGTATGTCTTCGACCATCATGTGGAGACATTAACATGGATAATGGAGGATGCCCGGCGGGTTGTGGTAATTGCGATGAAAGGACCGTGAGTTGTTCATGCGGAAATTTTGGAAGCATAAAATGCCATAAATGTTCGGGAACACCAAACACTCCGCCACCCCCACCACCACCATCATCGACACCTATTCCAACGCCAACCTCCCCTCCAACTCCTACCCCAGTCCAACCAACCGTGGTACTGGCGCTTCCTCTTCCTGTCGCTGGGACTTTCAGTGATGATAG
Organism: uncultured Gammaproteobacteria bacterium; assembly: GCA_964553365.1. GTDB lineage: Bacteria > Patescibacteriota > Microgenomatia > UBA1406 > GWC2-37-13 > JAKBEU01. Next base: position 2,445 of record CAZKKK010000051.1, on the reverse strand, counting down.
GAAAAGCAAACTTGGCCAAAGTTGGGTTTGTATCCAATCAATCCCTTGTTCCCAATCGGGAGTAAGTTGTTCGGGGGGGAACAAAGAACATAGGGTTCTGATAAAAACGAAAGATGGGACAACATTGAGGATGAACGGCACACCGACGTATGTTTTTGAATGTATTTCATCTGATCAAATATCATATAGATGCACCACAGGAGTCGATACTCTTGATCAATCCCTCCTATCGAAATCAAACCTACAAGTGCTGAAAAACAATTATGGATACGAATTTGTTTCGTATACGGATACAAAGAATGTAAATATCAATCAATCAAATGCTAACAGTGTTCCGAAGACAACAAGCGAAGGGGCATTTGGTCCATATGAATGGGAAAGTAAAACGAATATCCAAGCATGGAGATTGATAATGACAATGCAGGACCTGGATTGGAAATCGGGAAATCAGGGAGAAGTAGGTGCATTGCAGCAAGGGTCGTTGTTTTTCACAAATGATAAATACAACAAAGATTGCGTCATCATCAAATGGGATCCCCAAGGAATTGTCTATGACGTCGCATCCCTCCTTCCACTGGACGGTGTAAAAGTCACTCTTTATATAAAGAACCCCGCGGGTTCATTTGTTCTCATGCAGGACGAAAAATGGGGATTATTGGCCAATCCAATTAACACGTCAAAACAAGGGAGCTATCAGTTTTTCGTTCCTGCCGGAACATACAAGATCGAAGTCGACAAGGAAGGATATGAACTGGCCATGGACAAGAAGGGTCTACCCTCGGCAAAAAAAATAAGGAATATCTATGATGGTGGTGAAATCGTGACGAAAGGCGAGATTCAAGAAGTCAACATACTCATGAGAAAAAAATCAGTCATCAAATCCATAATGGAAATGGTATCATTCTTTCTGACTCATGAAAAATAATTATTATAAGGAAAAACAATATATTGCGGAAGTGAACGAAAAGGACGAAATTGTCGGTAAGATAGAAAAATGGGAAGCACATAAAAAAGGGATCTTACACCGAGGGTATACCGCTATCATCACCTTTGAAGACCAATTAATACTGCAGCACAGAAAGCATCCCGTATTCGACAATGTTTTCGATTTTTCTTTTTCATCACATCAAATATATGTAGGCGAGGAAATACAGGATAATGTGGTAGCGGTTCTTGATGGATTAGGGAGGGAATGGGGTATTCATGCAGAAGACGTAATTGATGACATCAAGCTCGCGAAGAAAATCCAATATAAAGCCTTCGACGATGTTTCAGGCTACTACGAACATGAAGTGGACCATATCTACACGGTAGAACTCAGTAAACTTCCGGAGCCAAATTACGAATTCGCATACGGATTTTATATCATTCATAAAAACAATGTCGAAAAACTCATTGATCCCCGTGTCCAATCCCTTCTAGCACCTTGGGCCCATAAAATAATTGAAGAGAAGTAATAGGTCTTCCTTTGATACAATAGATTCATGAAAGTGATCAATAGGCTGCTGACACGCGATTATGAAATACTCGAGACAGTTGAGGCGGGGATAGTATTGACTGGTCCGGAAACGAAGTCGACTTTCCTGAAACAGATAAATCTTGATACCTCATACGTAAAATTGAGGGATGGAGAGGCCTTTCTGGTGAACGCAGATATTCAAAAATATCGGTTCGCAGCGCAGGAAGAATACAATGCAAAACGAGATCGCAAACTCCTTCTTCATAAAAAAGAACTTCTTAAGCTTCAGGTAAAAACTGCAACAAAAGGATTGAGCGTTGTGCCGGTTTCTTGTTTTAGCCAAGGCCCATATCTCAAGCTCGAGATAGCGCTTGTCCGGGGAAGAAGGGATCTGGAGAAAAAAAAGATCCAAAAAAAACAGGAAGTAATTCGTGACGAAAAAAGAGAAATGAAAGAATACTTAAAAATGAGATAATCATACTATGCAGCTTCCAAAAGAATTGACAACAGTCACAACCTTATCAAAAACAGTCGCATTGATTATGTTTGTCACCCTCCCCATTGTCTCTTTTCTTTTAGGGATGAGATATCAGACAATGCTGTCGGAGCAAGTCAATCAAGTTCCAACATTGATAGTTAGTCCTACTCCGGCCCCAGTCGCTTGCACGTTGGATGCAAAAGCCTGCCCTGATGGCTCATTTGTGGGAAGAGTCGCTCCAAACTGTGAGTTTGAGAAATGCCCAACCGCTCCGCAAGACAAGGTTTTCTGTGGAGGAATAGCTGGGAAAGCGTGCCCAGTCGGATCATACTGTAGATATGAAGGCAACTACCCTGATGCAGGGGGGACATGTATAAAAACCATCGAAGCTAAGCCAACGGGAATGCAATCGAACTATACTTGCCCAAAAACCCAATATGTAGATTGTATGCCGGGTCCCACGACACGAAAGATGGAATGTACGACAGAGTTCCTTCAATGGGCACAG
>CAZKKK010000050.1:0-6552 GCA_964553365.1 uncultured Gammaproteobacteria bacterium | reverse complement strand
GTTTTATCCATAAAAAAAATCTTAAAGCTCTTCTAGCTGGTAGAAAAACCTTAAGATCTAAACGAAGTATACCATGAATATGTATAATTGTCAAGTGAATAGTTATATCGCAGCAGGTTATAAGGCTCTTATTGTACAATAGAGTTGTATGAAAAAGACGTTTCAAAGCTTTGTGTTTGGCTGCAGGGTGAATGAAGCAGAACGAATTAGGCTCGATCGCGAGCTTATCGAGGCTGGCTTCACTGTGGATTTGGTTATGCCGGGATATCTAATCATCAATACATGTGCAATCACTGGCAAAGCGGAGCGTGAGGCTAAGCAGCTTATCTACCAGCTTCGTAAACAACATCCTGAGGCTAAAATCGTACTAACCGGATGCAGCGCCACCCTCTGGGATAAATACAATACCGGTGATAACAAGCTTGCGGATATACTCGTGCCTAATGACAGGAAATCAAGCCTAGTTAGCCTCATGGGAACCACCAAGATGGAGGAACAGGCCCCTTTGGCAGATGACTCATCTGCCAAGGCTGGCGAGGACAAATTCAGGCATTCCAATAGGCTCCTCGTCAAGATACAGGACGGCTGCCATAGATTCTGTTCGTACTGTATCGTCCCTTACCTACGAGGGCTTCCTCAGTCCCAAAAAATCAGTGATATTGTCTCCTACATAAACTCTTTCTCCAAAACCCCTTCTGAGGTCGTATTGACTGCAATAAATACCGAGGCCTTCGGCACAGATACTGGGGAAACCATGGTGGATCTCATAAAACAAGTCCTCGCCAAGACAAAGGTTCCCCGCCTCGCTTTTGGATCAGTCCATCCATGGAGCCTCACTGACGCGTTTATCGAATATTACCAGTACACCTTATCTAAGGAATCCAGATTCATCAACTTCTTCCACGTGCCTATCCAATCCGGAAGCCAAACAATGCTTAAGGCTATGAAACGTGAGTATGATATCAATGACATATTAGTACGGTTAAATAAGATCAAGGGAATCAATCCCCATGCTCTCATAGCTACGGATGTGATTGTGGGGTTTCTCGGGGAAACAGACGATCTTTTCGAGGAGACGTATAACCTCCTTGAGAAAAGCCCCATTTCACGGTTTCATGTCTTTCGATTCTCCAACCGGCCCCATACGGCTGCATTTTATCTCAAGAAGCAGCTTCTTGAGCCGATGGCCGAAATGAAAAAAGTGAGATCGGAAAGGCTTCTCATGCTCTCAAAGAAGAAATACTTAGAATTTCTTGAAACACAGATAGGTCGACAGTCTCAAGCCTTGGTCATCGCAGAAGGGAAGGAAGGAACAAAGATTCTCCTTGATAATCATGTAGAAGGAGTTCTTAACCTAAAAAACAGCTTGCCAGGCCAGCTGGTGCATGCTACAATAAGGGCTGCAAAGAATGATGTTTTGGTATGTGATATTGGTTAATTTGGAATCATAGCTCAACTGGTTAGAGCGCTTCCCTGTCACGGAAGAGGTTGAGGGTTCGAGTCCCTTTGGTTCCGCTTGCGCAGGACTCGTAGCTCAGTTGGCTAGAGCGTTTCATTGACATTGAAAAGGTCACAGGTTCAAGTCCTGTCGGGTCCACCCAAATAGTATGAGAATCATAAATATAATTACCACGACAACTACTGTCTCCTGATAAGGAGGGTTGTTGATTTGCCAAAGAAACACCCTCCGAAAGGAGGTTTTTTTGGCTATAACATTATTTTATTTAAACATTGTCGCCCTAGCATTTAAAAAAATGCTACGGGCATCCACCCCTCTAAGCTGTTTTGCGACTCTAAAAATAGAGCAAACCAGCATAAGACGGGTGTATAATCAACAGTATGGAAAACTCAAAACTTGAATATCTCAGACACTCGTGCGCCCACTTACTCGCCGCGTCAGTCTTAAGCATCTGGCCCGAAACGGAAATAACACTTGGTCCCGCAATCGAGAATGGGTTTTATTATGACTTCGATTTTGGCGATACAAAAATTTCAGATGCGGACCTCAACAAGATCGAAAAGAGGATGCATGATATCGTAAAAAAGTGGGATACATTTCAGGAAAGAGAAGTGTCTCCTGAGGAAGCGAAAGAACTATTTAAGGATAATCCTTATAAACTCGAACTCATTGAAGGAATAATACAAAAGGGCGAGAAAATAACGCTCTATAAATCAGGGGAATTCGAAGACCTTTGTAGAGGGGGACATAGCGGGGAGCCAAAGAAGGACTTGAAGTTCTTCAAACTCCTTTCGGTTGCCGGTGCCTATTGGAGAGGAAACGAAAATAACCCTATGTTGACCAGAATTTATGGGACTTGTTTTGCGACAAAGGAAGAATTGGATAAACATCTTTGGGAACTGGAAGAGGCAAAAAAAAGGGACCACCGCAAACTCGGCAAGGAACTCGAGTTGTTTTTCATCGACGAAGTGGTGGGGAAGGGTCTCGTGATGTGGCTTCCCAAAGGGACGATAATCAGGGACTTGATCGAGGAACTCGCCCGCAAGATGGAAAAGGAAGCGGGATATGTCCGTGTCGTCACTCCTCATATCGCAAAAGAGGAACTGTTCCTAACTTCCGGACATTTGCCTTACTACAAAGAGAGCATGTTCCCCCCTATGCAAATGGATGATGGGATCTATTATCTGAAGGGGATGAACTGTCCACACCATCATCGTATTTTCCTCCATGGTGTCCGCAGTTATCGGGAGTTGCCGCTTCGCCTTGCGGAGTATGGCACATGCTATCGAAATGAATTATCAGGAACCCTGTCCGGTCTTTTAAGAGTTCGCGGCATGTCGATGAACGATGCACATATATACTGTCGCAAGGATCAAATCAAGGCGGAGTTCGCGGGAGTCCTTAAACTCACCATTGCCTACTTCAAGCTATTCGGATTAAAGGACTATTGGTTCCGATTATCCAAATGGGATCCGAAACATGTCGACAAATATATCAATGAGCCTGAGAATTGGGAATTTTCGGAACAGATAATTCGAGAGGTGATGATTGAATTGGACCTTCCCTTCAAAGAGGTCGAAAATGAGGCGGCATTTTACGGCCCAAAAGTGGATATACAGTTTCGCTCGGTCATAGGAAAAGAGGAGTCCATGTCTACCATCCAACTAGACTTCGCTGCAAAAAAGCGATTCAATTTGACGTATATCGATGAAAAGGGAACTCCAAACAATGAGGTATTCGTCATCCATCGAGCCCCCCTTTCCGTGCATGAGCGATTCTTGGCATTCCTTATCGAGCATTATGCAGGGAAGTTTCCTTTGTGGCTTGCGCCAGTGCAGGTAGAGCTCCTTCCGGTTTCAGATACGTTCATTGACAAGGCCCATGAAGTAGAAAAGGTTCTTTTGAGTAAAGGTATCCGGGCACATGTAAACTCCCAACAGTTGACTCTGGGCAAAAAAATCAGATTAGCCACGTTGCAAAAAGTGCCCTATATGGGTATAATGGGACAAAAGGAAGTTGATGCATCAGCCCTGTCACTCTCAGTGCGTTCGCGCGAGGGAGTGGAAACGCCGATGCAACCGCTCGAATTATTCATTTCCACCCTAATTCAAACAATTGAGAACCACTCATAGCAGATTTCAGAAATCAACCCCCCGAAAGTTTTACATCACCAATTGGAGGATTGAAGCAACAGAACTACGAGTGCTCGATGCAAAGGGTGAACAGATAGCGGTGATGAGCAAGGCGGATGCGCTTGCGAAAGCCGCCGCTGAAGGATTGGATTTGGTGCTCATAGCGGAACGTGCAAAACCTCCTGTAGCGAAGATAATCGATTTCAAGAAGTTCATGTACCAGGAAGAGAAGAAACAGAAAGAGGCTCGCAAAGGCATCAAAAAAGGGGTAGTGAAAGATATCAAACTATCGTTGTTCATTGGCCCTGCGGACTTAGATCGTATGATTGCCCGTGGTGTGGAGTTCCTTAAAGAGGGAAATCAGGTCCGTCTCAATCTTGGTCTTCGAGGCCGAGAGATGGGAAAGACCAAAATGGCATTTGATTTGATACATAATTGCATCACCAAGCTCGGCGACGTCAACGTGGCTAAAGAGCCAAAGCTTGAAGGTAGGGTCGTCCGCGCGGTTGTGGCAAAGAAGAAGTGACACAACAAAAAGCATATGATATAATGTTATTTCAGTAATTATTGTTATTCCTATGAAAGTTAAAACGAAAACCAGAAAATCAGCCGCAAAACGATTCAAAGTTACCAAGAACGGCAAGGTGATGCATCGCTCACAGAATTTGCGCCATCTGCGCACAGTCAAAGGAAAAAGAAATCAACGAAGATTAAAGCTCATGAAAGAATTAGGCGGAAAATTCGCATCAAAAATTAAAAAAATGATGGGTTTGAAATAATACTATGGTAAGAGTCAAGGGAGGCGTCCATACACGCAGAAAACACAAGAAAGTGCTCGAGATGGCCAAAGGTTTTTGGATGACTCGCCACAAGCAGTTCAGAAAAGCAAAAGAAGGTGTCCTTCATGCGGGTGAATATGCATTCATGGGTCGCAAACTCAAGAAAAGAAACTTCAAGTCATTATGGATCGTTCGATTGAATGCCGCAATGCATGCAATGGGAAAATCATATAAGGATCTTGCCTTTGCCTTGAACAACAAGAAAGTCGGTCTGGATAGAAAGATCTTATCTCAAATCGCCATCGACTATCCAAAGACATTCGAGCAAATCGTCAAGAAAATCTCCTAAGGCTGTTTTAAAAGGACACATTCTCATAAACGCTTCACATTGATGTTTGTATGATATACAATACATGAATAGTCTATGGACATACAGAAATTGAAAAAAACAGTTTTAAGTGAGCTTTCGGAGCTTACGACAGTACAGGCGGTAGTGGATTTGGAGCTTTCTTACCTTGGCCGCAATGGAAAAATAAATGACCTGCTGAAAGGAATGAAATCGCTTTCGCTTGAAGGAAAGAAAACTGCAGGGAAAGACATCAATTCCTTTAAATTATTTGTTACGGAAGAATTTGAAAAGGCTAAAGAGACTTTATATCTTAAGGAGGAACAAAACATATCGGTTGATATTACCCTTCCACCTCATACAGAGGAACCAGGGAGCCTTCACCCAATCACCATCGCAGTAGATGAAATAACACAGATATTCAATAAGATTGGTTTTATCCGCATGTCCTATCCCGAAGTTGATTGGGAATATTACGCATTTGAAGTGCTTAATATGCCAATCACCCATGCAGCAAGAGATGACTTTGAAACGACATTTTTGAATGGAGCATCAAGCGCTGAAAAAGGAAAAATGGTACTAACACCTCATACGTCTAACGGGCAAGTGCGTGAGATGGAGCGCCTCAAGAGCACTCCTCCTATTCGTATGATCAATATCGGTAAGTGTTACCGTCCCAATTGGGATGCGACGCACACCCCAATGTTCCATCAATTTGAAGGTCTTTGCGTAGACAAGAACATCACTATTGCCAACCTAAAAGGAACACTCGATTATTTCGTGAAGTCCTATTTCGGGGAAAATACCGAAACCCGACTGCGTCCGCATCATTTTCAATTTACCGAACCATCGTTTGAAGTGGATATCACCTGCACGATGTGCAAAGGCACCGCGTTAGTTGATGACAAGAAATGCAAAATCTGCAAATCGGGATGGCTTGAACTGGGAGGTACGGGAATGGTGCATCCGAATGTGTTGAAAGCGGGGGGAATCGATCCTTCGATCTACTCTGGATGGGCATTTGGATTCGGCATAGAACGAGTGAACATGATGAAATATGGAATTGACGATATCCGGAATTATTACACGGGAGACATACGTTTCTTAAAGCTTTTCTAATATGAACATAAAAATAACCCACAGCTGGTTGCTCGATTATCTCGAGACAGATGCAACCCCTCTTGAGATCCAAAAATATCTTTCGCTCTGCGGTCCTTCAGTGGAACGGGTCGAGGAAGTGAATGGAGAAACGGTGTATGACATCGAAATAACCTCCAACCGCATCGACACCGCATCTGTATTAGGAATCGCTCGTGAGGCTGCCGCAATCCTTCCCATGTTCGGCAAAAAAGCTGTTCTAAGAAAAAAAATATATAGCGTTCCGCAGATACCACCCTCCAATCTCCAATCTCCAATCTCCATAACTGACCCGAAAGGGGTTTGCAGAAGATTATTAGGGATCGTCATGGAAGTGGATAGGGTATCTGAATCACCCTCGTATATTTCAAGTCGTTTGATCGCCACTGACATGAGATCACTCAACAATATAGTTGACGTGACAAACTATGTGATGACCGAAATTGGGCACCCCACACATGTATTTGACTATGACAGAATAAGCACACATACCCTCATTCTCCGCCATGCAAAAAAAGGGGAGGAACTTGTAACTTTGGATGGGAAATCATATCATCTCGATGAAACAGACATCATAATTGATGATGGTGCAGGAAAAGTAATCGATCTTCCGGGAATAATGGGGACGGAGAACAGCGTTGTCACAAAAGACACGAAAAGAATCCTTTTCTTCATCGAATCCAACGACCCTATCAGTAT
>CAZKKK010000049.1:5394-6983 GCA_964553365.1 uncultured Gammaproteobacteria bacterium | reverse complement strand
GGAAACACCAGAATAGTGCTCAACTTTTACAATAAACAATATACGATCAATGAGTCGATCCAGGTGCCCCAACTTTCGAAAGGGGAGATAGCCAAACTGAATGAACTTAAACAGAAGATAAAATTCCAATTTAGCTCAACGAGCTTCCAAACCGTAAGTACCGACTACAATACAAAGGAAAATCCATTCGTGCAGGAAAGCAAGTAAAAAGACGATGTATAAAGCTTTAAGTTAAGCTGGTTACTTGGACTTTCTGTTTTTAAGAAGTCTGCGCATTCCTTCGGACACCTGTGCCCCTTTTTTGAGCCATTCATTGAGCTTGGTGTCGTCAATAAGGAGAGTCGCTGGTTCTGTGTGAGGATTGTATGTCCCGACCTTTTCGAGGTAGGATCCGTCTCTTTTCTTTCTCTTATCTAAGACAACGATTCTATATGTTGGGTAACCTCTTTTTCCGAACTTCATGAGCCTGATTGTTGCTGACATACAATAAATAAACTAAATGACTAATAGAGTAATTAGATATTATAACTATTTTTCTTCAAAAATTCCAATGCATTTTTTGCAGCCTGCTCCTCTGCCTCCTTTTTTGAGGCTCCCTTGCCCATCCCCAGCTCCTTTTTGTTGTAGGAAACAGAGATAATGAACTCCTTTTTATGTTCAGGACCATTTTCGGTAGAGATGGTATAGAGAGGAAGGGACTTGTGCGTAGCCTGGATAAGCTCCTGAAGGCGGCTTTTCGGGGACAGATATAATTTGTTCTTTACCACGAAATCCAGCTTGTCAGTAAAAAGCCAGGCAAGGATGAAGGAATATGCTTTCTCGAATCCCTGATCGAGGAACAATGCAGCGATAAAGGACTCGAAACAATCTGCAAGGATGTTCTTGTTTTCTCTTCCCCCATTCGATTCCTCTCCCTTCGAGAGGAAGATAAGGCTTCCGAAGTTAAGCTTGATTGCAGCCTCAGCAAGGCTTTCAGTACGTACGACCGATGCTTTAATGTCCGTATAGGTCCCCTCATCAAGGTCGGGGAAGTGCTTGAATAAATAGATTGATGTGGCGAGAGAAAGGACGCTATCTCCCAAGAACTCCATTTTCTCATTGGAACTCAGTTTCTTGTCCTTGTGTTCGTTCAGATAGGACCGGTGGACGAAGGCATTAAAAAGGAGATCCTCATTGATGAATTCAAATGTCGTTTCCTTTTTTATTGTTTCACTGAGTTGTATCATGGGGTATCAATTTTCCAAGAACGCCATTAATAAATGTGTATGATTTTTCCCCTCCCAGCTCCTTCGCAAGTTCGATTGCCTCATTGATCACGACCTTTATGGGTTCGACTGAATTGATCTTAAGTTCGTAGATGGCAAGGCGAAGGATGGCAAGGTCGATTTTGGACAGTCTATCGATGGGAAACTTCGGTGCGAACTCCCCTATCTTTGCATCAATTTCAGGAATGGTGGGAATGATAGCCTCAAATAACTCACTTTTATGAGGAGCCTTGAAGTCAGGCTGTACGAATGAATACGCAAAAAGGTCTTCTACGACTTCAATCCGTCTTTTATGCCGGATATCCATAATTATTTATTGCAATA
>CAZKKK010000049.1:0-5294 GCA_964553365.1 uncultured Gammaproteobacteria bacterium | reverse complement strand
TCTACGACTTCAATCCGTCTTTTATGCCGGATATCCATAATTATTTATTGCAATATTTGCAGATTCTGTGTGGAAGCTTGTTTTTTCCACACTTTTTGCAGACTATCAATGAAGATAACTTGACCTCATTGGATGCATTCCTTTTTCCGACCCGTTGGGTGGAGTGTTTTCGTTTTGGTAGTGGTGTCATTTGTACGTATTGTACTAGTCTTTGGCTATTTTGTCAATTTGGAACTTCACCAATCTCGAATCAAGTAGATGGGAATCGGCGGATATATCGGTATTCAGATACTCCTCAACGGCCTTTTGGGTTTTATGGATGAGTGCACTATCCGAAAAAGATGCGAATCGCATTTCCATGAATCCATGTTGTTCTATGCCGAATATATTACCTGGACCTCGCTCGTCAAGATCATATTCAGCGAGCTTCATTCCATCTAGGGTTTGCGAAAAGAAGGTAAGTCGAGGTGCAGGAACATTGTTTGAAGAAAAAAGTAGGCAGTGAGATTGTGCAGTTCCTCTCCCCACTCTTCCTCTCAGCTGATGTAACTGGGAAAGTCCAAATCGTTCAGCCCCTTCAATAATCATTATTGATGCATTAGGGATATCTATTCCCACCTCAACTACCGAGGTTGAGACAAGGATATCTATTGATGTATTTCTGAATAAATCAAGGATGGCATTTTTCTCTGCTGGCTTCATTTTTCCATGGAGCAATCCCAATTTAAGCCCCTTAAATTCCTTTTTGAGAAGCTCAAACTCCGTGGTTGCAGCCTTGACACTAGAAAGAGTTTCGGATTCAGACTCCTCAACGAGTGGACATATAATGAATACCTGGACCTTATCCTTGGAAATCTCTTTTTTTATCCACTCATAAGCATCCTTTCTCTTCGTTTGAGTCACTACATACGTCTTGATAGGCTTCCTTCCTGCAGGCATAGTGCCAAGAACACTCATATCAAGCTCTCCAAATGCAGTAAGTGCCACAGTTCTCGGTATTGGTGTAGCGGTCATGGTAAGGAGGTGGGGCGAAATGCCCTTTGATTTAAGGAGCGCTCTTTGTTTTACGCCAAATCTATGTTGCTCATCGATGATTACTAAAGCAACCGAGGAAACTTGTACCGGTAAAGAAAGAAGTGCATGAGTTCCTATTATCACATCAAAGCTCTCCCCTTTTGCTAGTTGTTTTTTTGAACCTGTCTGTACGCCCACTGTGACGCCAAATGGTGCGAGAAGGGTTTTGAAAGTTTCCGCATGCTGCAATGCAAGAATTTCTGTTGGGGCCATGTAGAGTGTTCTTTTACCAGACAAATAAGAAAGATAGCTGGCCAAGGCAGCGACAACCGTTTTTCCTGATCCTACGTCCCCTTGAAGAAATCTATTCATGGGTTGCTCTTTTATGAGATCAGCAATGATATCCTTAACTGCACTCGTTTGGTCGTCGGTAAGTTTGAAGGGAAGTGAAGAAATACAGATACTCATTTTCTTTTCCTGCGCTTTTGTGTAGGTGATTATTTCTTTCACGCTATTTTCCTGCCAGTTTCTTTTAATGAGAGCTGTGGAAAGCTGTAGTAAAAATAACTCTTCAAACGCGAGGCGTTCTTTTGCCCACGTGAGAGCATCCATTTTAAGAGGTCTATGTAATGTTTGAAGTGCTGCGGGGAGAGGGAGAAGATGATTTTGCTTTATTACAGATGCCGGTAGAGTTTCCTCAATAGATGCCGTAAGAGGAAGTATTCCTGCAATTTTTTCGCGAAGCAGCCTACTTGAAAGTCCTTTTGCCTCTGAATACACCGGAAGAATACGACCTGTTTGAATTCCAGGAGCTTCCCCTTCCTGCACTAATTCAAACGTTTCCGGTTGCAGCGTATAGGTAGGACCAAAAAACTTAACGGTTCCTGAAAAAGCAAAGGTGAGCCCCCTCTTCAATTGAGCTATCAGGTATGGTTGATTGAAGAAGGTAATTGCGGTTTTTCCAGTAGCATCTTCAACCGTGACTTTTTGTAAAGTGATATGAGACCTGGTTTTTACTGTAGCGATGGAAACAACCGTGCCTTGAAGTGTTACTTTCTTGCCTATCCAATTTCGCAAATAGAGAACTTTTACCATTTGAGAAAAGTCCTCATACCGATTTGGCGGATATTTCAAAAGGTCTTCATAGGTATTTATACCTACAAGACTCATTCTTTTTTTCGTCAGTCCACTTGTGTGGGGAAGGAGCTTGATTGATGTGTCCAACATACCCTATTATCTCAAAAAGAGAGGAGCAAGGGAGGTGAGAATAAGGAGTATTGACGAGACAAGAATGATGCCTTTCCACACCGTTTCCTTTTTTAGTTTCCATTTTTTTGCCATGACACTAGTATAGCATTTTTTGGTATAATTCAATTATGATTTCTCGAAGAAGAAGGCATTCGTTATTTCAAGACAAAACGAGGCTGCAGAAGTACATCCTTTATGGTTCTATCGGGCTCGTAACCTTTCTCTTCCTTCTTGCTTTTGGCGTATTTGCATGGTTCTCTAAGGACCTTCCTTCGCCTGGAAAGCTTTCTCAAGCCGAACAAAACGCCACTATTTTTTATGACCGTGACGGAAAAGTATTGTTTCAAATGTATAAAGATAAAAATAGGCTTCCTATTGCATTTAAAGATATTGCCGATCCCTTGAAAAAAGCGACAATTGCAATTGAAGATAAGGAGTTTTATAAACACGGAGGAATATCAAATGTAGGAATTCTGCGTTCCTTTTTTATGCTTTTGATAACAAGAAAAGTGTCCGGTGGTGGTTCAACCATTACCCAACAATTAATCAAAAATGTTCTCCTTGATTCGCAGCAAACCGCAACCAGAAAGCTGAAGGAAATAATACTTGCTATTTCCGTGGAAGGGAAATATACGAAAGATCAGATATTGGAAATGTATCTCAATGAAGCTCCCTATGGAGGAAGTTTTTATGGAGTGGGCTCTGCCGCAAAAGGTTACTTTGGGAAAAATCCGAATCAGCTTACCCTTCTGGAGTCTGCATTTATTGCAGGTCTTCCTCAAAGTCCCAGCGTTTATTCACCCTTTATAGGAGTCAAGGATGTTTGGAAAGTGAGAACAAAAGATGTACTGCGTCGAATGAGAGAGGATAAGTATATTACGGTTGATGAAGAAAAAGCAGCTCTCGCAAAAATAAACACACTTACCTTTTCTGAATCCCGCATGTCGATGAATGCCCCGCACTTTGTGTTTTATGTGAAAGATTTGATCGAAAAGGAGTATGGGGCAAAAATCCTGGAACAAGGATTGAAGATAAAGACATCCCTTTCGCTTGATATGCAACAAAAAGCTGAGAAAATCGTGAAGGATGAAATCGACGGCATCAAAAAATATAAGGTAGGCAATGGAGCAGTGGTGGTGTTGGACTCCCAGACGGATGAAATCCTCAGTATGGTAGGTTCATACGACTATAACGATATGGAGTATGGAAAATATAATGCAGCGGTATCCCGTAGACAACCAGGAAGTGCTGTAAAGCCGATCACCTATGCGCTTGCTTTTGAAAAAGGGTATACCCCAGCCTCAGTTTTGATGGATGTGAAGACTTCATTTCCCGTAAAAGATCAACCAGATTACACCCCAGTCAATTATGATGGAAAGTTCCGTGGGCCAGTGCAACTTCGATTTGCCCTTGCAAACTCTTATAATATCCCTGCTGTTAAGCTTGTGTCGATGGTGGGTATTCCAGATTTTCTGGAACGAGCCGACCTCATGGGCCTTCATACGCTTTCTCCAACTCAAGAAAATCTGAATAGATTTGGTCTTTCTATAACACTCGGAGGAGGAGAAGTGAGTCTACTTGATCTTTCAAATGCATTTTCCGTATTTGCTCGAGGCGGTGTGCGAAAAGAACCAGTGTCCATCCTAGAAATCAAGGACCATTCTAACAAGATAATCTTCACGGCTCGACCCAGCAAGGAGACAAAGGTTATTTCGCCTGAAATATCATTTCTTATTTCTCATATATTATCCGACAACAATGCGCGCTCCGATGCATTCGGGTTGAGTTCTTATCTTAATATTCCAGGTAAAACGGTGGCTGTAAAGACAGGAACGACAAATGATAAAAAGGACAACTGGGCAGTTGGTTTCACCAAAGGAGTGACTGTTGGCGTATGGGTGGGAAATAACGATAACACCATCATGGACCCGCGCGTAACATCGGGAGCCACAGGGGCCTCCCCTATTTGGTACACGCTCATGAGTGAATTACTGAAAAAATATAAGGATGGGATAATCGATAAACCTGAAAAAGTGAAGGCTCTCCAAATTGATCCATTATTTGGTGGATTGCCAAAAGATAATTCGAAAACAAGGAGTGAGTATTTCATTGAGGGTACCGAACCGAAAGACATATCCCCTTTTTACAAGAAGGTGCGTATTTCTAAGTCAAATGGAAAACTAGCGAATGATATAGAAATCAAGACAGGGAATTATGAGGAAAAAGATTGCTATGTGGTAGCGGAAAGCGATCCCGTTTCCGCTGATGGAAAAAACAGATGGCAAGAAGGGATCGATAATTGGCGTAAGGAACAAGGTGACGATAAGTGGAAATGTCCAACTGACGTTTCGGACAATAAAAGTGAGGATGTCGTTGTCTCTATAAAGAATATCTCCGATCACTCGATGATTACAGACAAAGGAATGAACGTACGAATTAAAACGGTATCGATGAGTAACCTGAAAAATGTGAAAATCTGGGTGAATGGAGAGGAAAAGAAAAATTACAATGAAAATAAGTCTGATTTTGAAATTTCTCTTAAAGAGTTAGGAATACAAGAAGATAAAGTATACGAATTAAAAGTCAGATCTACGAATGAAAAGGATAAGTCAGGAGAGTCCATGATTAAATTTGGACTGAATAAGCCGTGGGATTATGTCGCGTCTTCTGATATTCCAGCCAGCGAATCTGCACACTAGTTAGAGTGCTGCGGATATTTTTTCTTCTTCACCTTTCACCTCACTCTCCACTATATTCCTTGTGTAATCGGTGAACTCGAGTCGGAGCGTGATTGTATCTTTATAGTTACTAATTGGATGCACCGAAATAAGTTTATGTGAAGTGGCAAGGGCCAGCCTCTTCATTTCGGTGTACGACTTCGTTTTCTTTACGGTTAAGTCATGGGTGATGTGGGCATATTGGCTGAATGATTTATAGTCTGGCATGACGTGCGCCGCATTCATCAGATCCTTGAACGACAGCTCAGCTACATAGACGGGTGTTTCAATCCCACTGTTTCTGCAAAGGATTGG
>CAZKKK010000048.1:0-7408 GCA_964553365.1 uncultured Gammaproteobacteria bacterium | reverse complement strand
GCTCCCCCGCCAAGATTTGAACTTGGAACCTTGTCGTTAACAGCGACCTGCTCTACCGTTGAGCTACAGGGGATTTGTGACGGTTAATTATACCAAACAAAACGAGGCTTTAAACCTCAAAATGGGAGCGTAAGTTCGATTTGGGCTTTCCCATTCCCCTCCATGTACTGTCTCCAATCCACCCGAATGATATTCCGACCGATTTCGTTTATGTAGTGGACCTCCCCATATTTGACGCCATATTCAAAAAGCTCCTTGGTAATCATTACATCATCCAAACAATATTTTTTCAATTCATCTATCTTTCCTTCCTTGTAGTAGTCGATCGCCATTAACCCGTGCCCCGTTTTCTTCTTGCCGAGTGTTGCCGCTGCCATATCATTGAGGGAAAGGCGGCGCCCAATTTTTAGGCGTATATCTTCCAGCAGATCAAAGGTTGAGAGAGCTAATATATTCCCCGGATAATATGCCTGCAAAACCGGAAGGTCAAATCCGTTACTGTTATATCCAATCACGTATGACGAATTTTCGAGTAGGGGAAACGCTTTCCCCAATTCTCTTTCCTCGAACACCATTCCTTCTTTTTTCCCATAATCATAGAGGGCCATTACCGATATCCCCAGTTTTTCATGTTCACTAAATTCACGAAACGTATGCTTTGTTTCGATATCTATGATAACGGGAAATTTTTTCATATGAATCGGGGAGAATCAGTTCCGTAATTTCTTGTTTTTTCTCTCTTTATAAATCTCCATCTCAATAAAATCATGTTTAGCGAAAGCATCCCCTTTCTGGGGAGCGAAAGGAAGGTTATTCAGTGTATTTTGAAGTTGTTTGTACATCCCTTCGAAATAGTGAAAAAAAGCGTGCTCCTGTTTTTTGTCTATCTTATGCAGGTGTTTTTCTATGAAGTCGTCCATCTTCCCGAGCTGCCAAATCGTCTCCACAAAAGTGGCATTCGAAAAATTCAGTTTTGAGACATCACCCTGGAGGGGCCGGATTTTAAATTTCATCATGTAGACCTCCCTGACCATCTGTTCATGGCTTCTTTTTTTATCCAATACGTCTGATTTAAACGTCTTGAATAATCTCAGCATGTCTGGTGTCGAATCCTTTTTTTTCATATAGGTCACGATTATTGATTATACATTTTCATTCTGAGAAACACGACGCAAAAGACCGTATTCGTAAATATCCAAATTGGTATTTACGAACGAACCGTTAGAGTATAATTATTCTATGCTATACACACAATTGCAAGCCGAACAAATAACCGCTCTTAAGTCAAAGGACGTCTTAAAATTACAGACAATTAGGGGTATTATAGCCCTTATTAAAAATAAGGAGATAGAAAAAAAGGAATCTCTAAATGAAGATGAGGTGCTTATTGTCATTAAAAAAACAAAGAAGGAGCTATTGGAATCAATTGAGTCCTTCACAAAAGGTGGACGCACCGATCTCATTCAGGAATCCCAAAAACAACTCGATATAGTAAACACTTATCTCCCTCCAGAGATGACAGATGAAGAACTCCAAAAAGCGATACAGACGCTCATCGAGAATAATAAGGATGCAATCGCTAAAAATCCCAAGGCAATCATCGGTATTTGTATGAAAGAGCTTAAGAGTAAGGCGGATTCCTCTCGGATCCTTGCTGTTTTAAATAAAGCTTGAGCCTCGTATGAGAAAAATAGTGTTTTTTATCGTTCTCTTCTTTCTCGTCATATCTCTTATCCGTAATGTGGCTGACTATCAACGGAACATCTCCTTTTATGATCAAACGAAAGATAATTTCAATAAGTCCCTTCTTGAGAATAAGCAGTTGAAGGTGAATAAACAAGCGGGGTCCTCCCCTTTTGAAGTGGAAAAAAGTCTCCGCAACAAACAGAACCTCCTCCGTGAAAATGAAATCATCGTAATCGTCCCTTCTCCCTCCCCCCTTCCAACACCAATAGTACGGCCTTCGGAGTACCCCTATAGACAGTGGATGCGGCTTTTTTTCCAATAATTCTTGATATACTTATACTGTTTATTCTATACGGGGTAGTGTACGGTTGCACAGGAGGCTCATAATCTCCTAGACCATGGTTCGACTCCTGGCCCCGTAACCAGTTTAGCTTTGAGCTTTTAGCTTTAAGCATTTAGCTATTCTATCCATGGAGAAATTCCTTCTCTCAATAATCGTTCCGGTTTTCAATGAAGAAAAGAACATCACTCCCCTACTTGAGCGATTGCTCCCTGTTATCGAAAAATATCAATATGAGATTATTTTTGTCAGTGATGGATCAACGGATAGGACATGCGATGAGATAAAAAAACACGCGGAGAAAAACAATAAGATCAAACTTGTGAATTTCTACCGAAACTTTGGCCATCAGATGGCGCTTACTTGTGGCTACCGTTTTGCAAAGGGAGATTGTACTATCACTATCGATGCAGATCTTCAAGATCCTCCAGAAATAATCCATGAAATGATCGATAAATGGAAAAAGGGAGTCAAGGTGGTCTATGCAAAAAGAAAAACACGAGAGGTGGATTCGTTTTTCAAGAAAAAGACCGCTGCGTGTTTCTACAGACTGATCAACTTCCTCTCCGAAACCCCTATTCCCGACGAAGTGGGAGACTTTAGATTGCTTGATAAAGAAATCGTCTCGTTTCTTAATAGCCTTCCAGAACAGTCTCGCTTTTTACGCGGACTTGTTGCATGGGGAGGATATCCAGCTGAATATGTCTATTTCAAAAGGGAAAAACGCCTGACGGGGGAAACGCACTATACGATTTCGAAGATGATTAACTTTGCCCTTGAGGGAATCATCTCATTTTCCACAAAACCTCTCCGCATCGCTTCGTACATGGGGTTTTTCTCAGCCGGATTGGGATTTTTAGGAATCATATATGCGATTATCGGGAGATTTATCCATCCAGTGGGATGGGTAACAGGGTGGACTGCCTTATTTGTCGGCATTATGTTTGTTGGCGGCGTCCAACTTCTTACCATAGGGATCATCGGGGAGTATATTAGTCGGATATATATTGAAATCCAGAAGAGACCTCAATATCTCATAAAGGAAATGACAAATGTATGAAAAGGATTGGTATTGTTTTTTTAGGAATTGGGTTCGGGATACTTTGTTATATAGTCTTCTCCCTGTTTTTCCAACAAAAAGGGCTCGTATCTCCTATTGAAGAAATAGATACAAATAAAGTGATACAACAGAATAGCAAGTAAGTTTACTCTCCTATACTAAATTTAAAGAGCTTTCCCTCCCCCCCTAAGAAGAGAGTGTCGATAACATTGAGAATGAGAAAGGAGGCGAGAAATATAACAAGACCGATTACTGCGTATTTGATTGTGCCTTGAGCTTTTTTGAGTTTTTCCGGATTACCGAGTGACGTAAGATAATGGAAGGCCCCATTTACGAACATGATGAATAAAACGACCATTATCAATGCAGATGCATCAAAAAGCAGATTGCCGAATACAACCTCAAAACATTTAAGAGTGGGTACTCCGTCTACCATGCATCCTGACGATGCCCAATCATTGACGCCGGCTGCATACACCGATGAAGAGAATAGATTCATCATAGATAGTTACCTAACCCTATTATGGGTTCAACAATGCGGGCACCTTAATGGTACATGTGAGCCCTATACAAAATGATCCTTTTAAGACCACTTGTTCCATAGTTGCGATAAGCACTAATACGACCACTATGATGACAAGTCCAACTACGGCAGCTTGAATCTTATCTTGTGCTTTTTTTACGTTTTCCTTATCTCCTGATGAAGTTACCCAGCTCATTGCTCCAAGCAACAAGAAAAGTAACGCTGCAAGACCAGCAAAGAAGAAAAGGAATTTAATCAAAAATCCAATGACGTCTGCAAGTGAAGGAATGGTGAAGCCTGGCTCAACCGATGTGTTTGGAGAAACATTGGCAGCCATCGCCACATTTGTTAACGCTAAGAATCCGAACGTAGTTAGAGCATTCAATGTTTTTTTCATATCATCATTCTAAACGAAGGAGTCCTCAAAAGTCAAGGGCTATAGTACGTACATGAGAAGAATAATGATTGATACCCATAAGACAATGGTCGCAACCAAGGGCATATCTTTTGTGATTATCTTTTCAGGACGCTCTCCTTCTACTTTTTCATAAAGAAGTTGGGCGTATCGGGAAATCCCATAGACGACAAGAGGGATTGTCACCATCATCCATTTTCTCGCCTCAAATCCCGGCAAATATTGACCCATGATCGGGGTGAATATCGTATTCACTTGTGGTATTTTTTCCACATACGTGTATGTTGCGTAGGCGATAATTGTTCCCGCAGCGAACGTCGTAGTGAGAAATTCGAGAAAATGTTCCTGGTATCGATAGAGGCTTTCTCTTGTTTCCCTTCCGTGTGTGATGAGCTCTGCATGTCTTTTCACTGTGGCCATGAATAAGGAAATGAAGAATATGGTAAGGAGTAGCCATACAGGAATATGATATCCAGTGACAACCTCCCCGCCAACCGCTCTTAATATGAAAGAAAGCGATATGGTGAATATGTCCACTGTGGGGAATTTCTTAAGGTAGAGTGAATAGAAAAAGTGCAAGAGAATAAAAGCAAGGGCAAGAAAGAAAAAATTGACCGAGAATAAAAGCGATAAAAGCAGGGAGACAATGGTCAAGATAAATACGGCGAAAGTTGCCTGCTGCATGCTGATTTCACCTGAGGCGATGGGCCTATATCGTTTTACCGGGTGTTTTTTATCGTATGGATAGTCGATAATGTCATTCAGAAGATAAGAAGTGGAAGAAAGAAGACAAAAAATGCCAAACGCAATGACGGCCTGGCTCACAATCCATAAATCGAATAATTTTCCGGAAAATATCACCGCAGTAAACACCAGTAGATTTTTTATCCACTGATTTACCCGCATTGCTCGAGCAAACACGTTTATTGTTTTAGACATCGACCGCATTATAAATGCATTATAAGTTATTTTCTGTCAAGAATCTTCTTCGTTTCTGTTTTGTAAAGCTCCACTTGCGGTTGATCAAATGCATTTATACCCATAAGGTGAGCCAAATACAGTATTTCCATCATTTTATACTGGAGATACTGTCCAAGCTCATATTCATTAATTTCATCGATCACCACTTCAAAGTAAGGTTCTTTTTGTTTTTCATAAGTGATGACTGTTCCCTTTTGGATTGCCGACATAATCTCCGAGGTGTTTTTTCCTTGTGTCGTGGTTAAGGAAGGAAATACCGTTTCTTTGGGGACAAAACAATCTTGTGATTTCAACGAATAGACGAGTTCTGTGGTTTTGTCTGAGGGCCCTCCCCAATAAAGTTGGACCATTGAGTGATGATCGACCGACCCTACGGACACCATTGGCGTGATTCCTTTATGGTCTTTCCCTAAGCTCTCCCCCATAAGCTGTCGATACCACTTGCCAATCGACTCAAGCTCTGGATGGAAAAAGAAGCTGTTATGGATATTTTTTCCTTCTTTTAGGTTGAGATATTGGAAGATGCTTGAGAACCGTGCATAGTTTTCAGGAGACTCCGTTATGCAAAGCTCTCTCATTTTTTCTGCGCCTTTTAATAGAGAATTGATGTCGATCCCTGCCATTGCGAGGGGGAATAACCCAACAGGGGAAAAAACCGAATATCTTCCCCCAACTTTCTTTGGAATTTCCAACACATCAATTCCAAGTCGTATCCCTTCTTTTTCTAGTTTTGAGTTCAGGTCCGTAATGATCACACATCTTTCTTTCCATTTTGAAAAACGATTTTTCAGATATCCCAATAACACCTCTGCGTTTACCAAGGATTCGGTTGTTCCCCCGGACTTACTGATTATGGAAATAATGAATTCTTCTTCGCTTTTGAAATTGGTTTTTGCGAATTCAAGAAATGATGCATTTGCTTTAGGATCGATCGTGTCCAAAAAATACATTTTCGGATATCTGTCTGGCATCATTTGATCCATTGAACCGTAAAGGGCATCATATAGAGCTTTTGTCCCTAGATTTGACCCCCCAATTCCAATCACGATTACATATTTCAGTTTGGATGACTTCTTTTTTATAACTATGCCTGATACATGGGTAATTGTTTGTGTGTCTGAAGGAAGACATAAAGATGCCTCCATAGATTCATAGTCTTTGGAACTTATCACGTCCTGACAGTGAGAAATATAGGGAGCAAGGATTTTTTCCTGGTCTGACCAATCATGAGTTTTTGGATATATTAATTTCATAGTTATTCTAATGATGTTTGTAATAATTCACCCTTTTCGGATGATTCTATTGTATAGGCGACTCCCTTGGGAATAAAGCATGAGTGCCCGCTAGAAACATGCAATTCTCCCTGTTCAGATTTGATAATAACGTGTCCCTCTTGGACAAATTGATGATGGAATGATTTTTCTGTCTTCATCTCTAATTTTTTTCCTAATGTGATTTTTTTGAGCGTGTAAAAAGGAGTATTAAATAAGACTGTGTTATTTTGCTGGGTCTTGAGTGTGTTTCGCCCTTCATCCAGGTCTAAGTATTTAAAGTAGTCGTCTATGTGTATTTCCCGAATCGTGCCATCCTCCTTGAATTTCCCTTGATCAAACGAACGGATGGTGCAAACTGGATCCATGACATCTTGCTGGACCTCATAGAGTATGTTTCCCATCGGATAGTTGATATCGTCTTGTTCCCATGAATGATGCAGGCCTCCTCCACTGAGATCTACTATATCCCCTTTTTTCACTTCACAGACATTCACGAATTGCCAAGGATTTTTTTCGCTTATGAATGCTTTCGCTTCCCTTTGCGCTTGCTCTTTCGATATCTCTTTTTTAACGAGACTTTCACTGAGTTCCTTCATTGTGTTATCAATGGATATACAGGTTTCCTTGTATCTGTTTATTTCTATTCCCTTCTTGATTCCGAAAGTTATTTTTCCCTTCTCAAAATAATACCAAGATTCCGCTTTTTGCTTCCAGCGAGAATCCCCACTATTTGGTTTTATATGAAGTTGGAAGGAATTCCCTTTTGCTTGAGTAAACTTGATTAACGGTAAAGGTTTATCTTCCACGAATTGGGCTATGGGAATCGCGTTTTGGATTTCAGGACCAAATGATGGGTCATCTGAAGATGTTATGGTCGTTGAAAGATATGACCTATCATAGAGCTCATAGCTTTGGCCGATTTTTTTCCCTTCGAAGCCGGGTTTATTGAGCCATCCTTTTTTTTCACAAATGTATTCTCCTCCCCACGTCGGCTGTTCAATTAAAAAGGGAATGATGAGGTATGGTTTTTTTTGAATATTCATATAGAAGATTATTATACAGAAGTTCCTAAGTGTCGGGACGGCGAGACTTGAACTCGCGACCTTGCGCTCCCAAAGCGCACGTTCTA
>CAZKKK010000047.1:0-7651 GCA_964553365.1 uncultured Gammaproteobacteria bacterium | reverse complement strand
CGAATCGGATACCAAATCGAAGCCGGAAAAAAGTCAAGAATTTGTAAAAAATGTAAAACCATTATTTAAGCACTATGCCATCATTTAAAGAATTTTTTCAAACAGAAGTAAAACCAGCCCTCATGAAGGAGCTTGGGCTCAAAAATAGCCTCGCAGTTCCTAATATCGTTAAGATAGTTCTCAATGTGGGAGCGGGAGAAGCTGTCACAAACAAGGGAGTCATCGCAAAGATCCAAGAACAGATCAGCCTTATCGCAGGACAGAAAGCAGTAGTCACAAAAGCGCGCAAATCTGTTTCTGCCTTCAAGATCCGTGAAGGACTTGCAATCGGAGTGAAAGTAACCCTTAGAGGCGACAGGATGTTTGAATTCTTGCAAAAGTTCATCACTATCGTCATTCCACGTCTTCGAGACTTCAAGGGAATTGATGATAGTGCAGTAGATGCTCATGGAAATTTAAATATTGGGTTTACAGAACAGACATTATTCCCTGAAATCGAATACGACAAGGTGGATAAGTTAAGAGGACTTCAGATAACGGTAGTAACAACGGCAAAAGACAAGAAAAAGGGCAGATTACTATTTGAGAAACTGGGAGTCGCATTTAAAAAATAACCTATGGCAAAAACATCAGATGAAGTAAAATTCAAACACGAACAGAAATTCAAGGTACGCAATCACAACAGATGCCAAATTTGTGGAAGATCCAGAGGATATATGCGCCGATTTGGCCTATGTCGCATCTGTTTCAGAAGAAGAGCATTAGATGGAGAGATTCCAGGAGTTAGAAAGATTTCTTGGTAAACAATTATGAGTAGATCAATAAAAAAAGGACCCTATATCGACGAAAACCTGATGAAAAAGGTTATGGCCCAAAAAAAAGGAACGGACAGAACCGTTTTGAAGACATGGGCTCGAGCAAGTCAGATTGCCCCAGAATTCGTAACGCATAAAATAGGGATCCATAACGGAAGAAAACACATTGAAGTGCTCATCACTGAAGGCATGGTCGGACACAGATTAGGAGAATTTTCCCTTACGAGAACATTCAAGGGACACGGAAAGATTACAAAGAGAACAGCAGATAAAACTTAATAATTGATATATATCTATGAACGATCCAATAATTGATTTGATAATAAGAATAAAAAACGCATACATGACAAAAAATGAGTCTCTTGAAATGCCTCATTCGAGTTATAGAGAAGCGGTTTTGAAGAAACTGCAGGACATGAGATATATCAAATCATATTCCGTTGAAGGAGATATCATCAAGACACTCGAAATCGAGCTTAATTACACAAAGGGAGTCCCCGCTTTGACAGATGTGAAGTTGGTATCTAAACCAGGAAAAAGAGAATACGTGTCATATAAAGATTTAAGATCGGTCATGAATGGGATGGGTGTTTCGTTTTTATCAACACCAAAGGGAATCCTTACGAATAGAGAAGCACGAAAAGAGAAGCTTGGGGGCGAATTATTATTTATGATTTGGTAATACTATGTCAAAAATTGGACAAAAAGTACTCACTGTTCCAGCTGCTGTAACACTTACAGTCGAGGGTAACATAGTGACGGTAAAAGGAAAGTTAGGTATTTTAACCGTTGTATTACCACAGGGAATCACCGTAGAAAAAGGACAGGACAATACATTCTCAGTAGTCCGCAGAAGCGATTCGAAGGAATTAAAATCCCTCCATGGAACATTCAGAACTCTTATCGACAATGCCATCATTGGAGTTGACAAGGCATGGGAAAAAAGACTTGAAGTCGTGGGAACAGGATTCAACGTAAAGATGCAGGGAAAAGACCTCGTTTTCAAGGTGGGATATTCACACCCGGTCATCTACAAGGAAACTGAAGGAATCACATTCGCGGTCGATGGAAACACCAAAGTCATCATCAGCGGAAGAGACAAACAACAGGTGGGAGAGATCGCATATAAGGTAAAGATGTTGAAGAAGCCAGACGCATATAAGGGAAAAGGGATAAAGTATGAAGGGGAAAAGTTAAGAATTAAGCCAGGTAAGAAGGCAGCCAAGACGGCATAACAACCGAACCATACCTATGAAAAAATTCATTACAACAGATAGAAAACTCAGAAGAAAGAAAAGAGTGAGCATGAACATCATCGGGTCCTCTGATCGACCACGAATCTCAGTATACCGTTCGTCAAAGAATGTCTATCTTCAAGCGATTGATGATCTGACAGAAAAAACAATCTGTGCTGCACATAGCAAGACTGTTCCAAACGCAAAAAAAGCAGAAGAGGCATTTGAAGTCGGGAAGAAGCTTGGACTCCTCATGAAAGAAAAAAATATTACAAAAGCAGTGTTCGATCGTGGTCCTTATACCTATTTAGGTCGTGTACAACGGCTCGCGGAAGGTCTTCGTGAGGCGGGGATACAGGTTTAATAATTATTTCTGATTTATGGTAGAACAATTTCAAGAAAAAAAGTTAGAAGAGAAAATTTTGCTTATCAAGCGAGTAACAAAAAAGATAACCGGTGGAAGCCACATTACTTTTGTCGCAGTTGTCGCAGTTGGAGATAGAAAAGGCAAGGTAGGAGTCGGAATGGGTAAGGGAAGAGAAGTTCCACAGGCTATCCGCAAGGCCTTCACGAAAGCCCAGAAAAAAATGATCACCATTCCTGTATACAAAGGGACTATTCCTCATGAAATAATGCTAAAATATAAAGCTGGACTCGTATTCTTGAAACCAGCACCAGAAGGAACAGGTCTTAAGGTTGGAAGCGTAATTCGAACCATTTTCGATCTTGCAGGAGTATATAATGTATCAGGCAAAATCATCGGATCAAGAAATCAGATAGTGAACACTCACCTCATCATGAAAGCGATCAGTATGTTGAAAAACAGAACATTACCAGTTTCCGAAGGGCCAAAGAACGAATGATATCATTTCTGTCAGTTTTACCAACGTTAGTGGCGCGAGCAAAAAAAAGATTAGGCCGAGGACTCGGTAGTGGAAAGGGTGCAAAAAGTGGACGTGGCACAACACGACACCAAAAAGCACGCTCTACTATCCCCCTTCACTTTGAAGGTGGACAAGGAAGGCTCGTAAAGAGATTCCCTCTCCTTCGTGGAAAGGGAAGAAATTACAGCAGAAAGGCATATAAGTATGTCATCTATTCCGAGCAACTTAATGTTTTTGAAGATGGCGCCGTTGTTGACATTGCAGCATTATTCAAGGCGAACCTTATCGAGGCAGATGCAAAAAGCCCAATCGTAAAGCTCATCAAGAAAGGAGAAGTAACTAAAAAATTGACAGTTGCTTTACCAGTTACTCAATCGGTAAAAGCAATGATTGAGCGAGCGGGCGGTACCGTGAGAGTATGAAAGATATCAAGGAAAAACTAAGGTTACTTGCCAGCGATGAAACTCTTAAAAGGAAGATTTTTTTCACTCTCGCAATCTTCCTCTTTTTCCGCATATTCGCATTTCTTCCTGTTTCGATAATCAATCTTACGAAGTTAAAGGCCCTCTTTGATCAAAGTCAGTTCCTTTCCCTCCTTGATATCTTTTCTGGAGGCACTCTCGTTAACTTCTCCATCATGGCATTGGGTTTAAATCCTTATATCAACGCATCTATCATCCTTCAACTCCTTTCCGTCATATTCCCCCAGTTAGAGCAACTCGCCAAAGAAGGTGAGTATGGGCGTTTCAAAATGAATCAATACACACGTTTTTTGACGGTGCCTCTGACCATAGTTCAGGCTGTCGGCATTTACGTTCTCCTCAAAAACCAAAAAATAATAACCAATGTGTCACCGCTCGAATTCTTTTCGTTCATATTCACACTTGTTGCGGGGACATTTATCCTAGTGTGGTTCGGGGAGCTTATCTCGGAATTCGGTATGGGAAACGGAATATCGCTCATCATCTTTGCGGGTATCGTAGGGAGACTCCCTGTTATTTTAGGGAAGACGGCAACAACCTTAAATCAGGAAATGATCATCAACTTCCTTGTATTCGTCGTCGTTTCGGTTGGCGTAATAGCAGCAGTGGTATTCATCAATGAAGCGATCAGACGTATCCCCGTATATTATGCAAAACGCATAAAAGGGAACAAGGTGTATCAAGGGGCGACCAATTATCTTCCCCTTAAGTTAAACCAAGCGGGAGTTATCCCCATCATCTTCGCCGTATCATTTGTCCTTTTCCCTCAATTAGTGGGAAACTTCCTTCAATATTCAAAGCAACCCATCATCGCAGCAGTCGCGAGGTTTCTCGTGGTCACTTTCAACCCATCTGGAGTTGTATATAATATCCTCTACTTCCTTCTTGTCATCGGATTCACGTTCTTCTACACGATAATCGTTTTTAGCCCACAGAAAATTTCGGAAGAAATACAAAAACAAGGTGGATTCATCCCTGGCATCCGTCCAGGACTTGCGACAAAGCAGTATTTGGAACAGGTTCTTTACAAAATAACGAGTGTCGGCGCGCTATTCCTTGGTCTTATCGCAGTATTTCCTACCATCTTATCCGCTATCACGGGAATTACGGGACTGGTCATTGGGGGAACAAGCATATTAATCGTAGTATCAGTCATCCTTGAATCATTCAAGATGATGGAATCTCAACTCGTCATGAAGAGCTACGATAAATTCGCGAAGTAACATTATCAACATTATTTAAAATACTATGGCAAAAAAAGGATCTCGCGTGCTTCTCGGTTTGACTTGTGAAGTATGTGGAAAACAAAACTATGTTACCCAAAAGAACAAAGTGAACACCACAGAACCACTCAAACTGCAAAAGTACTGCAATCAATGCAAAAAGAAAGTAGCTCATAAAGAACGCAAAAAACTAGATTAATTATACGCATTCGCTTTAATTTTCTATGAAGTTGGTACTTATCGGTATACAAGGATCTGGAAAATCAACACAGGGGAACATCCTCTCAAAGTTATTCAACATTCCTTACCTATCAACAGGCCACGTCTTCCGTGAAATCGCAAAGGAGAAAACAACCCTAGGTCGCTACATAAAAGAGACAATGAATGCGGGAATACTCATTCCGGACGACAAGACAATAGAAATCGTAAATGGCTACCTTTCACGACCAGAATATAGAAGAGGATATCTCCTTGATGGATTCCCCCGCACCCTCAAACAGGTTGAAAAATTCAAGAATAATGTCGACAAGGTCATTTACCTCAATATTTCCGATAAGGAAGCATTGTGGAGGCTTACCCACAGAAAAGATACGAGAGACGATGAGACATTGCCCGCCATAAAAAAGAGAATCGAATTATTCCATCAATTCACCGATCCTGTCATCAAGCACTATGATGAGGAAAATAGACTTATCGACATAGATGGTACGAAATCTATCGAAGAGGTAAACAAAAGAATCCTCGAAGGGCTCGGAAAACAATTGGTAGAAAATAAAATCGTCGAATGGAAGCCAAAAAAAACGGTCATCGCCCTTGTCGGATTGCCGGGGGCAGGAAAGACGGATGCGAGCGAGTTTTTCAAGGAACGAGGTTTCCCCATCATCCATTTCGGAAAAATAATAAACGATTATATCGACAAAAAAGGACTTGAGCACACGGAAGACGTGCATAAAAAGACACGAGAGGAACTGCGGGAAAAATTAGGGAAAGAGGCATTGGCGGTACTCAACATGGAAAAAATAGAAGCCTCATTCAAGGAGAGCCAAGTGATTGTCATCGATGGGATGAGATCATGGGAAGAATATCTCTACCTCAAAAAGAATCTCACAGAAACGCGCATCTTCATCATCAACATCTATGCGGACAAAACCGTACGGTATCACCGGGCAGCACATAGGGCATACAGAAAGAATCTATTCGGGGAACAAAGGGACATAAACGAACTTATCGGCACCAATATGGGCCCTACGATAGCATTCGCGGACTTCGTCGTAAAGAACAATTTTTCGAAAGACGACTTTACTGACAAACTTGAAACGGTGTATCGCCAGGTTTATTTTTCTTAAACACACATGATTACTTA
Source organism: uncultured Gammaproteobacteria bacterium (assembly GCA_964553365.1). Taxonomy (GTDB): domain Bacteria; phylum Patescibacteriota; class Microgenomatia; order UBA1406; family GWC2-37-13; genus JAKBEU01. The sequence goes on along the minus strand of CAZKKK010000047.1, from coordinate 1,649 downwards.
TAAGACCGATGCTGAAATAGAAATAATGCGTGTGGGTGGTGAAAAGCTCAAAGCTGTGATGAAGCAATTAGTCCCTCAGATACGGGAAGGGATTACGACGAACAAAATCAACGATTTGGCAGTGGAATACCTAAGGGAGCAAGGGGCCGATATCTCGTTCAACAAGGTTGACGGATACAAATGGGCAGTCTGTGTGCCCATAAACGAGCAGGTAGTCCACACGACTCCGTCAAAGAGAGTATTGAAAAACGGGGAAGTGCTTACGATCGACATTGGTGCCTTCTATAAGGGATTCCACACAGATCATGCGATTACGGTCGTCGTGGGTGGTAAAACCACTCCAGAAATCGAACGGTTCCTGCAGGTAGGGAAGGAAGCCCTCACATTAGCCATCGCTCAGGCCAAAATAGGCAACCGAATAGGCCATATTTCGCAAGCAATTGAAAAAGTGGTTACAGGGGCGGGCTATACAGTCATGAGGCAGCTTACCGGGCATGGAATTGGCCACGAACTGCATGAAGATCCCTTCATTCCGGGATTTTTATCGAAAGGTGTCGAAAAAACGATGAAACTCAAACCAGGGATGGTGTTGGCCATTGAAGTCATCTATTCAATGGGGAGCGCAGAGATAGCCTATGAAGAAGCTCTTGAATGGTCTATAATCACGGCTGATAAGAGTATGTCTGCATGCTTTGAGCACACAGTGGCAATTACGGATAAAAACACCTTGGTTTTAACGTAAATGTATGTTACAATATACTTTTTATGAAGGAAGAAGCAGGTGATTTTATTGTTTTGGAAGGAGAAGTACTTGAAAACCTTCCGAATACTCTTTTTAGAGTAAAGGTTTCTAACTCTGAAAAAATAATACTGTGCTATTTGTCGGGGAAAATGAGGAAAAATTATATTAAAATATTACCTGGTGACAAAGTGAAGTTCGAGTTGTCCCGGTACGACATGGAAAGAGGAAGGATTATTTATAGAGTTTAATTGTTTTTTTGTATGAATATACAGTCATCAGTGAAAAAAAGATGCGCAAAGTGCAGTATGGTAAAGCGAAATGGCAAGTTATACGTCATTTGCAGCAATCCTAAACACAAACAAAGACAGGGATAAGTGATTATTATTTATTTTTGATTTATTTATGGTGCGTTTATTCGGAGTCATCATTCCAGATACAGACAAAGTGCTTTTCGGCTTAACTAAGTTATACGGCATCGGCTGGGTAAACGGAGCAGCTGCATTAAAAAAGGCAGGCCTTACGAACGACAAAAGGATGAAAGATCTTACAGAAGAGCAACTTAAAAAATTGACATTGATCATCGAAAAGGATTATAGAGTAGAAGGAGACCTTCGTGAAGAAGTAAGTGAAAACATCAAACGACTCAAAGAAATAACTTCCTATAGAGGAATCAGACATATGCGAGGACTTCCTGTCCGAGGACAGAGAACAAAATCAAACTCACGTACAAAGAAAGGAAAGAGAAAGACAGTCGGAGCATTGAAGAAAGAAGTATGGGCAAAGTTAGAGCAGACAAAAACTGCTGCTCCTGCCGCACCAGCAAAAAAATAATTATTAACAGCAATTTATGAATACACCAAAGAAATCAAAAAACAGAATAGTCGAAAACGGAAAGATATACGTAACG
>CAZKKK010000046.1:0-7654 GCA_964553365.1 uncultured Gammaproteobacteria bacterium | reverse complement strand
AGAAAATTGATACTCCCTCAGGAACGTTAAGAACGCTTCTGCATTTCCTTTGCCAATCGCGGTAAGCGTCAACTTTTCCCTTGTAGACCTACTGACGTCGATTGTATAATCCGTAATCTGAAAACCGGAAATGACGCTTATCTGTTCGAGTGCATAGATTATGGAAAAGAAATCCTCCGATTCCGGGACAAGACTCGCAAGCAGTAAATTATATTCCTTGATCTGGTCTTCAGTAAGCGACTTATTGTATTTGAGCGTATCAAATCTATTCTTTAGAAGCTTTACTTCGGCATTCATCAGCTCAACTTCCTTTTTCTGTTCGTTGAACCGCCCATAAAAGACCAATACGACGAGGATTAAAAGGACGAAGACGCCAACCGTAACCAATAGACTCCACTGTTCTATCACTATTCTCCTAAGTTTATACAGACGAATCGGTATCATTATTGAGTTTTAATTTCCTTGAACACTCCTTGTAATTCGAGTTGATAACTATTTCCTCTTGCTTGCTGTTGATTGAGATTGAAATTTTGGAGCGAAAGCGTAACGAAGTTTTTCAAAAAATCTTCTCCTTCTATATACTTCAGGAATGCCAACATTTCTTCACCTTTACTGAACTTTACCACAAACCTTGTCTTTCTGTCTTTGTCAATGTCGATCACTTCCAAGATGGATTCATCATTCATCCCTGCAAGCGATTGTTTCAAGACTTGGTAATACGGTAAAAATTGGGCATCATCCTTAAGGAATGTATTTACCTGGGTTTGCTTGCTTTTGAAGTAGCGCATGTTCGCCTCAATATCCTTTTCCGTAAGAAGATATCTGAGATACGTTTCCTTGCTTTTCAACAAATTTTGTTGTTGTGCATTGAGACCTAAAGATTGACTTATCAAAAAAAGGAAAAGAACAAACAAGAATATTCCCGCAACAGTCAAGTATCTTTTGAACTTCGGACCATTTGCGCTGATATAGTCTAGCTTAGGTTTTCGTTTAAAGAGATTTATTCTATTTTTCATTACCGTATATTTGCGCTTATGCACGAAACGAATGACGACATTTTAGGTGAAAACGACTGGGAAATAGGATTATTGACGAGCACATCTCTCATGAGTAAACTCTCGACAGGCAATTTCAATAGCTCGCTGAGCTTTTTATCCATGGAATGGACTCTATTGTCAAAATTACACAGATAAACCTTATTGACAGGAAGATTATATTTATCTTTGGAAATCACCACGAATTTGATCAGTTCATTTACCAGGTCCCGAAGAAGCGGGCCGGCAAAAGTGGCAAGGTCATATGTCCCATTCTTTTCAAATCCTACGGACTCAAGAAGCTCCATCGCCTTGTTATCCTGCAGCTCCAGATTGAACTTCAGTTCCTTTATGAAAAGATCGAATCCCGTTTTCACGATACGCAATTCCGAAAGCACCCCTCCTGGCATAGTGATGAGATAAATACTCGTCGTTGAAAAACTGAAGTTGACAACCAAGTAGGATGAGGGTTGGGCCTGAGAATAGGTCCCCAAATCAGAAAAATATCTCGTCATGGCGCTCAGTTCGCTTTCAAGCGATTCAGGCATGAATCCCGCAAGTTCGACAGATTTCTCTATGCGCTCCACTAACTTTTTTGGGGAAGCTATGACCAAAATGGTGTTTTTCTTGGTTGTCGCGTTTTCCCTGACTACCTCCAAATCGAAAACAACTTCGTCTATGGGGAGCGGAATAAACTGATCGGCTTGATAGCGTACAGCGGAAAGCAATTCCTTTTGGTTGAGTTTGGAAAATTCCATGACTTGTGCGTAACAATATGAATCGGGGATAACCACGTTCACGTTTTTCTTGTTCAGTTTCAAATCCTTAGCGAGTTTATTCATTACCTCCGCCTGCAGTTCTATTGTCTTTTCCGTGTCATCACTGAAATAGTTCGCGATTGTGAGCGCCTCGCCAAGGGAAGAAATATCTATCTTTTTATTCTTGTAGGAAACATCCGCGATTCTGGTAAATTTTTCTCCAATATCAATACTGAATGTCGTATCTGCCATATATACACAGTATTAGCTAAAGTGAGACGAAAGTCAAGGACTCATCACTAATAATCACGCAGTTTCACCGAAAATGAGTAGGGCATCGATATGTCTTTGAATGCAGTGGATTTCGATACCGTGAATCTTGCAGATACTATTGGAGGAGTAAATTCATTCACATGATAACAGGTGAATCCCAAGTTCGATACGACAACATTCAGTGAAGTAAGATAATAAACTTTTGCTGCATCTGAGGCAATACGATTATCGATAAGTTGATGGAGCCAAATGGTATTACCTTCCCGGTCCTTCGCATATAAGGATGAGGAATATGCTGGGGTGGGTGAGGTAAGGACTGGACAGACATCAGAAGATAGGTAGTTATTGTCAGTGATGTAAGCAGCTCTGTTTTGCAGGAGATTCTTAATGTTTCTTTGTGCTGAGTCTCCCTGCTGTTTCATTTCCGTATAGGCTATGAGGACGAGTTGCTGGCGAATGATTGTGAAGAAAATATTGAACACCGAAGGCAACATAAGACCGACAACCCCAACGGCGACAAGAAGTTCGACAAGTGTGAATGATTTGCGTGATGTTATTCCCATAGCGTGAATACGGTATTTAACTCCGTTTTATATATATTTCCTGCCTCTTCCCATTCTGTATGGGCGACCGCATCAACCCGCGACACAGGAGCTCCAATGGTTGTCACAGTCGCATATCTTCTATACATACCTCCCAGGTCGCTTGTACAAACGGTTTTCGGATCTCCGACAACGACAAATGGCCAAGGCGAGGATAAATCTTCAAGTGGGAAGCAGTAAGTGGTGCCCGTTACTATTCCTTTTGCCACAAACAAGTTCCAATCCATTTCCTTTTCTCCCGTGATCCATTCAAGGAGCTGTTCGTTATAATGTATCGCCCTCAACATATTTATCTTAACCTTGTTCTGACGCATCGACACCGTGATAATGGACGCGGCAGCAATAAGGAACATAGCCAATATGGTCACGAAGATGAGAACCTCGATTAATGAGAAGGATTTTTTTATGGACATGGGGTATCGCCATTGGTAACAAGACCAGTATTGCTTATGAGGACGAATTTACATTTACTTGTAAGAGAATTTTTAAGGACGATAGTTACTTCTTCTCCTTGGTAGTTTTGACTGTCAAAATTAAGAGTGAATGTTGCCGGGATATATATCACACTGGAAGGGATGACGTACTTTATTGGAGTCGCAACAGTATCGCACCCGGGGAGAATGGCAATTCTATTAGGATAGGTAACCGAATTGACGATAACAGAGTAGCCAGCAACATGGGCGGTAGCGCTGCTACTGCAAAGCGAGACATCTCCGGCTGAAGCCTTATTTTTTGCAAGATCGATGGCACTTGTGAGCAATATTACTTGATTTCCCAGGACCTTCTCTTCCCGGAATGAGGAAAATATAGCCAAAGAGGTTCCGGACATCAAAATAATGATGGAAGTGACGATGAGTAGTTCAATGAGGGTAAAACCTCTTGCATTATTTTTGTCCATAGGGACCCATACAATAATTACATGCGGAGCCGCAACTTGCACTTATACTTGTCGTATCCCCTCCTTCGACATATGCACAAAGGGTGTAGTCCTGGTAAGCAGGACCGGGACTCGTGAAATAATAGTTATACGTCGCAGGCATTGGATCCGTGGGAATTTTGCTCATATAGGATATTGTCGGCACAACGGTTGAGTCATCGATCGACCCCGATCCAAACAGCATGCCCGGCGCGGCCGCAGGGGAAGGATAGGTGCCTTTGAAATTTCGATAGAGTTCAATTGCCGCCCTGATCTGTTCAACATCCGACTTCCTTCTTGCATCCTTGCTCTGCTTAACGAACCGTGAGTAGGACACAGCGGCTATAGACGCCAAAAGGGATATTATCGTCACGACAACCAATATTTCCACAAGACTAAATGATTTTCTCATTGTTGGCTTTGAACACAATAACCTGTAGGACTTTCTGATTCAAGTGAGTTTGTGCAAATTCCGAAACCAGCGCCAGCTGCCCCCGTCGGACTATAAATATAAGGAGTCGCGGACTTGGGATCGACTGGAATTCCCGTCATGATAACGACTCCGTTACATATGATTCCTCCTACTGGAATGGAAGTGGGATACACATAATCGCATGCGGAATAGTATTGTTCCAATGCATTTTGGAGCGCTTTAATATCACTTTTTCGCTTTGAATCCCTCGACTTCTTCTGAGCTGTGGAAAAAGAAACGGTCAATACGGATAAGATGGTGGCTATGATCCCCAAAACAATGAGCATCTCAAGTAAGGTAAAGGATTTCTTCATCATTATGGTTCTATCAATTTATAATACTGTCCGCTTGTGCACGCAGGCGCTCCCAGACAGGGTGATCTTTCAGGGTCATTCGCGTTCTCCAAGCAAGCACATAATGTATATTTGCTGAAATCCGCTGGATTTCTCAGGTAATAATAGGGGACACTTCCCGCTACGGATAAAGGGTCCTGTGGAATTTTTTGCATATATACAACGCTGCTTGCATCAGTCAGTTGGGCTCCTGCAGTAAGTACAGCAGGATAGGAAGGAGTCGTTTGGCTTAGTTTGTACAGTTCGATAGCTTTCTGAATGCTTACCAAGTCGCTTTTTCTTCGCGTATCCCGCGACTTTATGCGGACCTGCATAAAATTGGGAAGGAGAAGCACCATAAATCCCGCGAGGACCGCTATGACGACAAGCAGCTCAATGAGAGTAAAGGCTTTATTGTTTTTTTCCATGGCTTGCATTCATCGTACTTGTTTTTGAAAGAAAAATCAATATGTTATCAAGTGCAAGCAGAGGATTCATATTATTATCAATGATAAGTTTCCGTATGACGAGTAAATGATGAAGCGTCTTCATATCCTTCGGCAGGGAGCTCAGTAGGTGTGAATCTATCCTTTCCACTGCATCCTCCTTGGTTGCGTCCGAGTTGTTTTGAAATGAAAATAAATCTGAGACATCCTTTATCAAGGCTAGTTTGTCAGTGGGAGCAGTATTGTATATGTATAGTAGAGAAGAACGAGAAAGTATCGTCGATAATAAACGCGCTGGATTTTTCACGAGAAACAGAAACTGAATACGCTCAGCATCTTCCTCCAAGCATTTCAACAATGAATTTTGAACCTCAATGCTGGAATCATCAACTCCCTTTAGTGCAACTAAGACCATTTTGGAAAAGGAGACCTGGATATCCTTTTGCATCAAATGAATCTGTTCAACCGTAAGCTCCTCTTTTTCAGGTTGAACGACAATTCTGTATGCAAGTTCTATGCCGCATTCCGTTGCAAAGTCCGAGAGTATCTTGTCAGAATCATCTCCCTCATTTATGGTAATTATTCTTGGTATCACGTATATTGCATTCTACCAAATTTCACACTATAGTTAAGGAAGGTATGTATATTACGCCGAAATCTTTTCTATTGAAGCTTGTCGCAAACAAAGTCATCACTGAAGTTGAGGCTGAACAGCTGGAGATAGATTCACTCCATCAAAGCAGTCCCATCTATGAGTATCTCCTCAAACAGGGCAATATAAAAAAGAATGATGTCCTCAAGATTCAGGCGGAATTCTTGAATGTGCCTTTTGTCGATATCTCCACAACCTCAGCAAATCCACAAGCTCTTGCATTTGTATCTGAACCTGTCGCAAGAAGATATACCATCATACCGTACGAATTTGACACGAAAACAGGTGTCGTTTCAGTCGCAAGTGCCGATCCGCTCAATATAAGCCTTCTGGATTTTCTGGAACGAAAAACAGGTAAGCGAGTCATCTTTGCACTTGCCTATGCGGAAGATATCGACAAAGCGATTAACGCCGTATACACGAAAGGCCTCAGTCCTGAAGTCAAGGAAGCGCTTGAAGAAGTCGGAAGGAACAAAACAAATAATACCGAGAAGGTGAATGAATCCACAGTGGTTAAGGAAGCCCCTATAGCTAAAATTGTCGACACCATCCTTGAATTCGCAGTGAAGGGAAGAGCCTCGGATATTCATGTTGAGCCGGAGAGTGAAAATACGAGAATAAGGTACCGTATAGATGGTATTCTGCAGGAAAAGTTAACCCTTCCCCGAACCATCCATGACTCGCTTGTGTCACGAGTAAAAATCTTATCCCAAATGAAGATCGACGAAAGGAGAATCCCCCAGGATGGCCGTTTCAGTTTCAAGGTGGGAGATCAGGAAGTGGACTTGCGCGTATCGACACTCCCTACGGTGCATGGAGAAAAGATCGTTATGCGTCTGCTTAAAAAAACGGGTGGCCTTCCTGCGCTTGCAGAGCTCGGGCTCAGAGGTGTGCAGTTCAAGGATTTGGAGGAAGCCATAGCAAAGCCATACGGGATCATCCTTGTTACGGGACCAACGGGATCGGGAAAAACAACTACCCTGTATTCGATGTTGACAAAGCTCAATAAACCGACTGTCAACATATCAACCCTGGAGGATCCAGTCGAGTACCAAATTGAGGGCATAAATCAGGTGCAGGTTAATCCTCAGGCTGGGTTGACTTTTGCAACAGGACTCCGTTCATTTCTTCGACAGGACCCTAATATTATCCTTGTGGGAGAAATTCGCGATAAAGAAACAACGCAGTTGGCTATACAAGCCGCACTTACCGGTCATTTGGTATTTTCAACCCTTCACACCAACGATGCTGCGACGGCAATCCCCCGTCTGATAGATTTGGGTGCGGAACCATTCCTTATCGCGTCTGTCCTGAACGCATCTTTGGCACAACGTATCACGCGAAGAGTCTGCAATAACTGTAAGGAATGGTTTGAACCGACTCCTGAAGTTCTGGATAATATCAAAACTGTCCTCGGGACTGTTTTGCCCGCTAAGTATTCTAAGGGGGAACCGATGAAAGTCGCTCGAGGCAAGGGTTGCCAAGAATGCAATTTCACCGGATATTTAGGCCGAATTGCGATATTTGAAGTGCTTAAAATCACCAATGCGATTAATAAAATGATTTTAAAGATGGCATCTGCACGCGAAATAGAGGAACAAGCAAAAACAGAAAATCTCATAACCATGAAACAGGATGGATATTTAAAAGTCCTGGAAGGGGAAACGACTATAGAAGAAATATTACGAGTTGCGGAGGTTTAAGTTCACCCTATGTTTAGTATCCAACTATTGCTTAAGGAGACGATTCTCAGGAATGCATCCGACCTTCATATCGTGGAAGGATATTACCCCACCATCCGCATAAACAACAAACTGCTGTATTTGCGCGAGTTTGGCATAGTAATGAAGGAAGATGTGGCTACATTGCCGCGCACGCTACTGAACCAAGTACAACAACAGATGTTCTCCGAGAATAAGGAAATTGACCTGAGTTATCCTTTTGAAAGGGTGAGATACAGAATAAATCTCTATCAAACCAAAGGAGCAACCGCTGCATCATTCCGGCTTATTCCTGCAGAAATCAAGACGATAGAGGAACTCAATTTGCCAGAAATCTTCCATACGTTTACCAAATATAAACAAGGCCTTATTTTGTTTACTGGTCCGACAGGTGAGGGGAAGTCCACTTCCTTGGCAGCTATCATCAACGATTTCAATACTAAGGAAT
>CAZKKK010000045.1:0-7806 GCA_964553365.1 uncultured Gammaproteobacteria bacterium | reverse complement strand
GCCTCCAATGCCTCGCCACCCTTGATGAGAACACCATGCTCCGCTCCCTTGCCCGTCCCCACCATAAGCGAGGTCGGCGTCGCGAGTCCCAGGGCACATGGACATGCGATGACGATAACGGCGGTAAATGCCATCAATGCGAATGAAAGCGTCGCTCCCAAGAAGAAAAACCACACGACAAATGTTAGGATTGCTATCGTGATGACTGCGGGAACAAAGTATGCGGATATTTTGTCTGCAAAGTCCTGTATGGGGGCTTTTGATCCTTGTGCTTCCTCCACGAGCCGGATGATGCGCGACAATGTCGTTTCCGATCCGATACGGGTCGCCTTGAATTCAAAGCTTCCTATCTTGTTCATCGTTCCGCCAACCACTGTGTCATTTACTTGTTTCTCAACCGGGATGCTTTCTCCGGTGATCATTGATTCATCAACCGCTGATGATCCTTTCACGATAATTCCATCTACAGGTACTTTCTCTCCAGGTCGAACGAGGATGATGTCATCATGGACGACTTGGTCTATAGGGATATCAAGCGTTTGGCCATTGCGTAAAACCCTCGCAGTTTTTGGCTGCATTCCCATTAATTTCTTTATTGCATCTGATGTCCTTCCTTTTGCCTGCGCTTCAAGCCACTTTCCCAGAATGACGAAGGTGATGAGGAATGCTGCTGTCTCAAAATACAATTCAGGAATCTTTTCCCCTCCGATCCCGATGAGGGATTTTGTACCGAGATAGTACACGACGTAATTGATTACGCTATAAAAATAAGCAACACTGGTCCCAATCGCGATAAGACTATCCATGTTGAAAGTCTTCATGCGAAGGGCAGACAATGCTCCCTTGTAAAAACCTTTCCCGATGATGAACTGGACAGGTGTCGTGAGGATGATGGAAATAAGCCCTACGAGAGGTAGGAAATATGTCCTTCCGGGAATCCAATTGAAAAAATCGAATAACATGAAATAAATCATGGGAAGACTTAAGATAAGGCTTATGATGAAAGAAGTGAATAGTGATTTGATTTCCTGGTTCCTTTTTTTCGATTCGAACTGCATATCCTTTTCGTCGATAAAGGTAGCGGAGTATCCTGTTCTCTTCACGGCGTCGATAAATGATTCCTTTTTGACAGCGGACTCGTCATAGGTGATAAGTGCTTTTTCCGCGGAAAAATTCACATTCGCTTCTTTCACTCCGGGAACCTTTTTGAGCGTTTTTTCGATGATTAGCGCACAGGAGGTGCAGTGCATGCCGGATAGCGAAAGTTGGATGCGTTTTTGTGATTGTTTTATATCATTTGGGATTATCGCTGGGACTGTTGGTTTTGTGACTGGAGTCGCATTTGATTGTTGTTGCGTCCCATCAAGAAGGTGGATAAAGCTTTGGGATTTTGTAAATCGCTGAATGTAGTCTTCGGCTTCTAGTTCTTTTCCCTTTGGAATGATGAATTCTACTGATTTTTTATTATTTACTTTTCCTTGGAATGCGAGTTTTCCTTCTCCATTTTCGGTGACTTGACCATCTGCCGTACTTTGTGAATTGAACTGCACACGCATCGGGTCTTCCGCTTGCGTTTCACTCTTAATTATTTCTGGGGAAGTGTTTTCCACATGTTTTTCGTCGGACACCGTAATCGTTCCCTTGTATCCCGCCTTGACGATTGCCTTCAAAATGTCTTCATGGGTAACTGAACTATCGTCTATTGATACTGATCCTCGCCCAGTCTTATGATCGATCACGATTTCTGATATGTCCTTCAGTTCTGACAACTCATCTTTGATAATCAGTTCACACGAGTCGCAATGCATTCCGGTTACCGAAAAGGAGACATTTTTCTTCATTTTTGTTTTATAAATTATTAATGATTTTGTAATGGGTGTTTTCAAGAGCAATCTCTACCTCGGATTGGGGAATTGGGCGAGATGCATCAATTGACAGCATCCCACTTATTGCTGAGACATGCACTTCAGAAACCCCACTTATTTTTTGCACTCTTTTTGTGATGATCCGTTCACATGAGGCACATGTCATCCCTGTTATTGAAAAGGAAGTATTTGTGTTGTGCATAAATATATTCAAATACATTATTTCACTATGATCGTTCCGCTATACATTCCCATGCTACAGCTGAACGGTATTTCCTCCGCTTCGGTCGGCGTAAAGTCAAATACCTGTTCCTTTTCGGTCAGGTTCGTTCGGATCTTCAGTTTTTGCACCACCAAGCTGCTCGCACATGAATACGGATACACAGATTTCACGATCCATTTTACAGGTATGTTTTTCTTCACCGTAAAGACGTCGGGATAATATCCTTGAGCATTTTGTTCCATACGTACCACCTGGATGCCATTTTCCATTTTTACGTTTTTATCCTCTACTTCAGTCTGGATTGTATTTACGGTGTTATTCTTTTTTATCCCCGCAAGGGTAAGGCCATTGGAAATATTGAAGAATGCCATTGCGATTACCACCAATCCGACGAATTTGAAAAATAGCCCAGATGACTTTCCCTTCACGAACGACGTTATGCCACCAAGACTCAAGAGTCCTGGTGCAGTCCCCAAAGCGAATACCGCCATGGTGAGTGCGCCCGTCATGAATGAGCCAGTCGTCATTGCATAGAGTTGGATTGCCTGGGTAAATCCACAAGGGACAAAAAACGTAAGCGCTCCCATGAGAGCTGCGTTCTTATGAGAATAAGCAGCGTCCTTATGAGTGGAAATCCCTAATAGTTTACTTATCCCTTTTGGAAGCGTGAGTGAGAGAGATGAAAGCCTGGGAAATATGTTAGTCAGCTGTAACCCGAGAACTATCATGGATAGCCCTACAAGGATGATGAGCAATCCGCTTATACTGGATGAAAGTTGAAAAGCCGATCCGATCAGGCCAATGACTCCCCCCAGCAGGAAAAACGAGACAAGTCGTCCTAGATTGAAAAAAACATGAGGGACGAATTTTTCGCTAGGTGAGGCATTGGGATTATCTTGGGAAAAACGGCCAGCGACTCCTAGTACCAATCCTCCTACGAGTGCCATGCAAGTAGAAATGCCGGCAGTAAGGCCAACAAGAAGGACAACTGGCAAGCTTGAAAAATTATTCGATGCGACGAGGTTTAGGTCAAAAAGCCCCAATGACTTGGCGATGAAATAAACCAGGATAAGGATCACTAACCCGAATCCAAGCTCAGCATAATCATTGCTATTCTTTGAAAATAAGGGAGGCCTTTCGTTTGTTCCGAGTTCATATCCTGCCTGTTTGACCGCATGGACAACATCTCCATGATCGAGATGTTTCCCTTCAAACTGAATTGTCGCAGAGCCAGTCCTATGGCTTATGTCGACTGACTTCACTCCCTTTATATTCTTCAACTCGTCTTCTATCAGAAGTTCGCACGATCTGCAATGCATGCCCTTTATCGAAATGGTCTTGGTATTCATTATTTGTTCAATAAATTGCTAACCTTCAGTATTTCTTCGATCATCTGGTCCTTTCTTTTCTGGTTGTTGGTGCTCATGGCGTGTTTGAAACAAGAATTAAGATGTGATTCCATCAATTGTTGATGCGCGGATTTAAGAAGGCCGATGACAGCGAGGTTCTGTTGCATGATGTCGATGCAGTACTCCCCATTTTCCATCATGGTAATAATTTTATCGAGAAGGCTGCGGGCCTTTTTGTAGCTTATGAGGGTCTTTGAGTTCATTTTGGAATTTAAAATTAATAATTTAAAATTTTTAATCAATTTTCAATTTGAAATTGATTAAACCCCTACCTGGGGTGTAGGTATAGGATAGGACACATAAACAAGAAAGTCAAGAGGTAAATTCACTTCGTCATCCCCGTGAAGACGGGGATCCAGTCGAAAATGACCAAATCAAAATAATGAAAGTTATCCCCTGGATTCCCGCGTTCGCGGGAATGACACGGCATTTTACTTCTCCGTGATTTCCACAGAGATGATCTTTATGGGGTTAACGGGGGATGAACCTTCCCCTTCAGGTTTCACGGGTGCCTCCGCGATTGCATCAACCGTTTCAAGGCCTTTCGTAACCTTGCCGAATATCACGTAGTTTTTTGCGATAGGCACATCCTTGTGCATGATGAAAAATTGGCTTCCGTTGGTGTTTGGTCCTGCATTTGCCATTGCCAAGGTTCCTCGTGTGTATTCCCCTTCGAATGCTTCATCGTTGAATTTGTATCCTGGTCCGCCACTTCCCGTTCCTGTCGGGTCGCCGCTTTGGATCATGAATCCCTTGATTGTGCGATGGAAGATCACATTGCTATAGAACTTCTTTTTCGCAAGTGTTACGAAATTGTTCACAGTGATCGGAGTCTTATCTGCGTAGAGTTCCAGTTCAATCTCACCAGCTGATGTCTTCATGACGGCTGTGTATGTTTTTGTTTTATCAATGGACATTTTTGGTTTTCTCATATCTTCATTTGTTGTATCAACTTGTTGTACGGTCTGCGTTGCTTGTGACTCATCTGCTGTTCCTCCTGCCAGTTTAACTGCTGGTGTAGGGGAAACGGAAAACTCGGCCATTTGGTCTGCCTGTTTGCCGAACTGATTGGCCAAAGTAACAATAATACCGACAAATAATAACAAGAAAGCGGCGATAATTCCAATGCGTTTCATAGTTCACAAGAAATAAATTATAAACTCTACTCTATATACTATACAATAATAGGAGAATTATATGAGTAGACTCTCTTCGGCAAAACTGGCATTTATCTCCATTTGTGCATCAATCTGTACGATAGTCTTAAAGCTTTCTGCCTTTTTTCTTACAAACTCCGTGAGTTTACTTTCAGATGCACTTGAATCTTTCGTGAATTTGCTTGCAGCGACCATCACCTTCTTCATGGTTAGACTCGCAAATAAACCAGCGGATGAAACCCATCCCTATGGGCATAGCAAAGCAGAGTATCTTTCCAGCATCGCGGAAGGATTTTTCATAATCCTTGCTGCCGGAGCAATAATTTTTACTGCGGTAACCAGACTTCTACATCCCGCCAGTTTGGAAAAACCTGGATTAGGACTTCTCTTTTCAGTTGTCGCTTCTCTCATCAATCTTGTTGTGGGGCTTATTCTTGTCAAGAATGGGAAAAAAAGAAACTCCCTCGCCCTTGAAGCAGATGGCCACCATTTATTAACAGATGTGTACACAACAGCTGGTGTACTTGTGGGACTTGTAATAGTGTATATTACTCATCTTTATATTCTTGATCCAATCATAGCTATCATTGTTGGCTTCAATATAATTTCTGCTGGATTTTCAATTGTTCAAAAATCATTAAGTGGTGTAATGGATAGCTCTATCGATAAAGGATATCTAGATTTTTTGCAATCGGTATTTGCTGAATATAGCCAACACAAGATTGTTTTTCATGGACTGAGAACTCGTCAATCTGGAAGCCGAAAATTTATTTCATTTCATGTGTTGGTTCCGGGTAACTGGACGGTTCAGCAAGGTCATTCGCTTGTTGAAGAAATCGAAGGAAAAATTCGTAAGTCCATTCCGAATACTACAATTACCGCTCATATTGAACCAATCGAAGACCCTGTTTCATGGGAAGACATTGGGTTGGACAGAAAATGAAATATGAAAAATATAATGAAAGATACGTTTAACTATATTTGGAAACATAAACCTATTTTCTTCTTGTGTGTCTTTATTTTCGTAATTACCCTTATAAAAACAGTGCCTGACGGAGGATTTGGCTGCGTGAATGGGAAATGTGGGCTTATTTTGGGAGAGAACTATAGGGATGGCGTCTGGTTCATGGCCGTCGCGGCAACAGCCTTCAAGACTTTCCCGTTCCAGCTGCCTATTTTTTCGGGTGTGCCCTTGCAGGGATACTATTATTTTCCTGCACTCCTCGTTTATTTTGTTTCACTACTCGGTATTCCAATCCTCCTCTTCTGCTATAAGATTTTCCCCATCATCTATCTATTTGGCATGACAATTATCTTGGTTGCCATGGGCAGGAAAATACATAATAGCCCCCTCTTCGTTTTTTTCATCCTCTTTTTTGTACTTCTCGGTATTCCGCTCACTATTGCTCCCGCCCTTATCCATTTATCTCCCCTCACCAATAAGCTTCTTATCAATACGTTCCAGGCGAATAATGTATTCGACAGCCATCCAACAGCATATTCGTATCTTATGTTTTTTCCGGGAATAATCCTTGCCATGAAAGAGCATAAAAAACTAAAAGATTATATTTTGATGTCTGTACTTTTGTTTTTGATGTTCGGTACCAAGTTTTACACGGCTTTCCTCTTTTTATCCATAGTCTCTCTCATCGAAGTTATAGATGTCATCAAGAAAAAGGTAACTATCAAAGACGCCTTTTTGCATCTGGTTTTGTTCGCTATCTTCGTGATTGCATCTCTATTGACGTTTCTTGACCCCATCCATGCCACAAAAGGCGCCCAGATGTTCATCTTCTCGCCGTTTGCGACGGTACATCACTTGATTGAGGAGCCATCCCTCTTTTACATACAGAATATGGTTCTTGCGCGTTATTATCTTTATCAATTTGGCATGACTCCGCGATTATTGGCAATCGAATTATTTTCGTCCCTTCTCTTCGTCGTATTTTATTTTGGGATACGGGTATTAGGATTCATCTACCTTGCGAAGCGATATATCCTACGGAAAGCGACTTCATTCGAAATCGCGGCGGGGATTTCGATCGCTATATCGATCGCCATATCCGTGCTTTTCATCCAGCGAGGAGATTGGTTTAACCCAATGCAGTTCGGTGTCGCAGGGTCCACCCTATTAAGTATTTTTGCCGCATTATTTTGCTATGAGACATTCAAGTGGAATCGGCTCGTTTTCTATTTCGTACTTGTAGTCGTTGTTGTGTGTACGATTCCGAGCAACCTCATGAACTTTGCCTATTTGAATAGCGGAGGACGGTCGATCATATCGTATCCCGAGGTAGAAGCGCTCAACTTCCTTAAAGTGCAAAAAGATGGTGCGGTATTCTTTCCGGTAGAGGGACCAGATTCCCCTTATATCCCTGTGCTTACCGGTAAGGTCTTGTATTATAACTTTACCCATGTCCTCGAGAACTTCGGGGTAGACACAAAAGAGAGGAAAGCCCAGGTAACCGACATAAAGAAAATGAATGTGGATGTGCTTGAAGTAAAATATGCATATCTTTCCACAAGACATCTCCAATTCGATCTTTTGTATAAGAAATTCAGCATGTCCAAAAGCTACAAACGAATATTCAAGAATGCCGAAATCGCGATCTTCGAGAAGATAAAATAACAGATTGAATCAACGTCATCCCCGCAGAGGCGGGGATCCAGCCTCTCATTTCAATTTTATAATTGTGATTATAGTCTGGACTCCCGCCTTCGCGGGAGTGACACAGTTATGCAATGTAGTAACCTCGGCAAAAATAGAGCAATAATATAAGCTGTAAAATAAAAGAGAAAAAAAGAAGTGCGTATAAGATTGTGCGGTTGCGGATATGCATAAACAAGATAAGTAACGGAAAAAGTACAAGGATATATCGGGGCAGCCCGGTGAAAGTGCCGGTTGAAGCAGGAACTGCAAGGCTTACTAATGTATATATAAGATAGCTCAACCTCACCTTCTGTTTCCAAAGGAAATAGATGCCGATAACGCCGACGCAAAAGAACACGACTTCAAGAAGTGCAATCTTCCATTCCCATAACGAAACGGAAACTGTTGTGAGCATCTTGAAATATCTGAAAAGCGTCTGGGGAAATAAAACAAGTGATGTGGAAGAGCGGCCATTTGAAAGCTGGCTATGCGCTTGGATGAA
>CAZKKK010000044.1:0-8090 GCA_964553365.1 uncultured Gammaproteobacteria bacterium | reverse complement strand
TTCTTTTTGCTTGTTCGTTTCCGAGTTCAAGACTTTTTTCTATGATTTTCATAGTTTATGAATGAATAAATAAATTAATGGTAATTACGGAATAAATTTGCTTGTATTAATAATACAATATCGCACGAAGAACAATGAAAGAAAAAATGAATTTCCCTGTGTATTATTTTTTGAGTCCAATTTGTTCGATGAGTTTCTTATAGCGTTTTTCGTCTAGTTTCTGCAAATAGTTAAGGATTCTTCTTCTCTTTGCAATGACTTTTAAAAGACCACGTCGTGAATGATTGTCCTTGTTGTTCTCTGTCAAGTGCTCTGTTAAGCGAAGAATCTTGTGAGTAAGAAGGGCTGATTGTACTTCTGGGGACCCTGTGTCGCCATCTTTCTGGGCAAACATCTCGATGAGCTTCTGTTTATCGTCTGGTAGTTTTTTCATAAGAACACATTATAATAAATGAATCATGAAGTTTCAACATCTAATTCTCCCAGCTATCTTATGGCTCCTGGTGGGTAGCTGTATCTGGTTTTTTGTGCCTACTTCTCCCCTCGTGATAGGCTTTCTCGTCATCCTCATCTCCCTCGCGACCTACTTTTCTCTCCGATTCGCCACTCATGGCAAGCTCCCCATTATAGTGACTTGTTGCGTTTCGGTATTCCTGCTTTCGAGTGTCGTTTCTGGGTTTAATCTTATGAATCTCCTTCTGATTGCTGCCATTGGCACCCTTGTATCATCATTAACCACTTAGACCAAAGGTCTATCGCCCTCTGGGCGAAATCACTGTATAATATACCGTATGTCGGCAAAAAAATATATCACTACGACCCTTCCTTATGTAAATGCGGACCCTCATATCGGATTCGCACTCGAAATCGTGCAGGCAGATGTCATCGCGCGTATGTGGAGGCAGTTGGGACATGAGGTCGTATTCAATACGGGCACTGACGAACATGGACAGAAGATCTATCAAAAAGCACTTGAGGCAAAACAAGATCCCCAAACGTATTGTGATGGATATGCAAAGAAATTCAATGATCTGAAGGAAGCCCTTAATCTTTCCTATACTCACTTCATCCGCACGACTGAGGCAAAGCATATTCATGCAGCGCAAGAATTCTGGAATCGATGTCTCAAAAACGGTGATATTTACAAAAAGAACTATCAAACGAAATACTGCGTAGGCTGCGAGTTGGAAAAGACAGACTCAGATCTCGTGAACGGACAATGCCCACTCCATCCAAAAAACACGATTGAATTGCGGGATGAGGAAAATTATTTTTTCTCTTTTTCGAAATTCCAAAAGCCGCTTTTGGAATTATATGAAAAACAAACCGATTTCGTTCTCCCTGACTCAAAGTTCAATGAAATCAAACAGTTCGTTGCCGGAGGACTGCAGGACTTCAGCATTTCCCGACTCAAGGAAAAGATGCCATGGGGAATCCCAGTGCCGAATGACCCGAATCATGTCATGTATGTATGGTTTGACGCCCTCATCAATTATATTTCCACTGTTGATTGGCCTACAGACGAAAAGGAGTTCAATTTGTGGTGGCCCGGTATCCAAGTTGCAGGAAAGGACAATCTCCGGCAGCAAAGTGCGATGTGGCAGGCGATGTTGCTTTCGGCCCATCTCCCTCTCTCAAAACAAATCATCATCCATGGATTCATCACTTCAAACGGTCAGAAGATGAGCAAAAGCCTTGGAAATGTGGTGGATCCCTACGAGATGATAAAGAAATATGGGACAGATGCAGTACGTTATTACTTACTGCGGGAGATCCCAACCCTTGATGATGGAGATTTTTCGGAAATACGCATGAAGGAACTCTATAATTCCGATCTGGCAAATGAGCTCGGCAACTGTGTCTCTCGGGTAACCACACTCGCCGCAAAAGATGGTCTTTCTCTCGAAAAGAAATCCTATACACTCACCAGCGATCACGCAGAACAAATCGAGTCGTTCCATATGAATGAGGCGCTTGCTTCCATTTGGGAAGAGGTGAAAAAGCTGAATAAACAGATGAACGAACAGACACCATGGAGCAAAACGCCTGCAGAGCGACGAGGCTTCCTTGTCCAATCACTGAATGCCTTGTATGAAATCGGCAACAGGCTGTATCCATTTCTTCCCGAATCGAGCGAACTGATTATCGCAGGAACATGGGGAACAATTACAAAAGTGCCACCCTTATTTCCCCGCTTATCAAAATGAAAGTAATAAAACGTCTCATCACTATGCCGCTCAAAAAAAAGCTCCTCATCCTGAGTGTCAGCATTCTTTTTATCACGATGGTCATTTCGTTTGGTGTGTATTTCTTTATTTTCAGGGATCTTCCCACAGCTTCCTCCCTCCGGAACCTCAATACGATTCCTTATTCAACCCATATCTACGACCGAAATGGAAAAATATTGTATGAAATATATCGGGATCAAAACAGGACGCCTGTCCATCTGAAGGACCTCAAGCCTTATATATATCAGGCCTCCATTGCCATCGAAGACAAGGATTTTTATAAACACCAGGGTATTTCAATCACTTCTGGAGTTTTAAGAGCAATGAAAGAATTAGTCTTGAGACAGACCCTGCAAGGTGGTTCCACAATTACCCAGCAATTGGTAAAGAATGCTCTTCTCACTTCTGAGCGAACGCTTCAGAGAAAGATACGAGAAATGGTCCTTGCGGTGAGCGTAGAGAAACAATTTTCCAAACAGGAGATTCTGGAGATGTATATGAATCAAGTCCCTTATGGTGGTTCTTCTTATGGAATTGAGGAAGGGGCCAAAACCTTTTTCGGGAAAAAGGCGAAGGACTTGAAACTCGAGGAAGCCGCTCTTCTGGCGGGATTGCCCCAAGCACCTTCATTATATTCTCCCTATATCAATCCCACACTCACAAAAGAAAGAAGGGATGAAGTATTGTTGAAGATGAGCGAACAAAAGTACATTACCGAAGACCAGAAAAAAGCTGCCATGGGAGCGCCTCTTGGCGTCATTCCTTTGCAGATAACCATGCATGCTCCCCATTTCGTATTTTACATAAAATCCCTTTTGGAAAAGGAATATGGAGTGGACCTCGTGGAACAGGGTGGCTTGAAGGTAACGACAACGCTCGATTTGGATATCCAGGAACAAGCGGAACAGATACTTAAAGAGGAAATAGAGAAAATCCAATATTTGGATGTGTCAAATGGGGCAATGCTTATCACACGACCTCCGACCGGGGAAATTTTGGCGATGCTTGGGTCCGTCGACTATTATGCTACGAATTCTGGTGCCTTCAATGTGACGACAGCCCTTCGCCAACCAGGAAGCTCGATAAAGCCGCTTAATTATGCCGTGGGAATTGACAGGAAGTTAGTGACTGCAAGTACAGTCTTTTTGGATATTCCTACGTGCTTCACTGCAGGTGGCCAACCAGGTTCATACTGTCCCGTGAATTATGATGGACAGTTCCATGGCCCCACCCAGCTTCGATTCGCGCTCGGCAACTCTTTCAACATCCCTGCGGTAAAAATGCTTGCGGTGAACGGAGTGAAAGAATTCATCGCATCCGCTTCGGCATTTACCATCAACTCATTTGAAGATCCCAAAAGATATGGCCTGTCGCTCACTTTGGGCGGCGGAGAAGTTCGCATGACGGAAATGGCCCAGGCATTTTCCGCATTCGCGAATCAGGGAATTCCCCGCAAGCTTAATCAGATCCTCAAAGTCGAAGATCGAAACGGCAAGGTATTATATAGATTCGATGATCCCAATTTTGTGCAAGATATAAAAAAACCGGTAGCGGCTCCTTCTGCGCTTTCAATCCCAGGAAAACGCGCAATCTCCAAAGATGCTTCCTATATCATTTCCCATATCCTGCTTGACGATAATGCGCGAAGCCAGGCGTTTGGCGCTGGAAGCTTTCTCGTGATTCCCGGTAAGGCGGTGTCGGTAAAAACAGGGACGACCGATGATAAAAAAGATAACTGGACCATTGGCTATACGCCAAACTTCCTCACTGTAGTATGGGTTGGGAATAACGATAATACGCCGATGAATCCATACCTTACTTCCGGCGTAACGGGAGCCGCTCCTATATGGAATAAGGTTATGAGAGCCCTCCTCAAAGACCAGACAGACTTATGGCCGATCAAACCGGAAACGGTTGTAGGGAGGCAAATTTGCAATGATAGTGGTGGGGAAATGACAAAGGGAGGCGACGGAAAAGAAAGTTGTGGAGCTCGGTATGAATATTTCATCAAGGGGACTGAACCACAAGGAGGTGGAAGCTTTAAACAATCTGTGCCGATTAACAAAGATACAGACAAACTTGCAAGCCCGACTGATACCAATGTGGAAAACAGGGATAAAACGATGATCAAGGATATGTTCTCTATTTATTGTACGGACTGTAGCCACGACAAAGACCCTTATTCGATAGTCAGATTATGAATCTCATTATCTTATGGAGTTGGGGTAGGGCTTGTGGTTGGACTTGGCGATAAACTCCCCGAATCAGTCGCAGCTGTAGTTGGTGTCACAGTTTCAAATGTTTTGCCACCTGTAAGTACCACGATATCAAAAGCACTATCCTCACTGAGGTTTGGTGAACTATCTGTTATTTCAGCAAACGTTGGTTTTAACACTGTTTTGATATCGCTTACTATTTCTTCAAAATTGGCTCGAGCGGAAATAGAAGTCACTAAGTTGTCATATGTATCCGCATTGGTTGATTTAATATTGTCGGCACTATATCCCGCCGCTTCCAATGCTTTTACGACAACTCCCGCCTGGCCTGGAGTACCCGTACCATTTACCACTTGAATTTTCACAGATGTCTTTTCTATCTTTGGTTTTTCTGTGGGGGACGGTTCTTTTTGTTCTATGACAACATCTTTTTTTTCTTCTGGCTTTACGGATGGTCGAGTGACAAGCCAACCTATGAACAGCGACGCAAGGATGATGACACCTATAATGATGTAGATTATTTTCTTATTGCTTTTCTCTATTCGAGATGGATACTGAAAGGGTGTTTCTTGCATAGATATTATTATCTTGTCTACCTATAGGTATATCACTAAAATAATTGTTTGCAAGAGGAATTTTGTGAAGGGTGTTTTATATCTTGAACATGGTCCCCACAAAGTATGCGACAGTTGCCGCTGTCCCTCCCAGAAAAAGCGTCTCCCCAACACTTCTCAGGAAACCTTGTTTCCCTACTTTCCAACGAAATATTCCGAGTGTTGCAAGCGCGAGGGCTGTCGTGCAACTTGACATAAGGAAGAGTTCTGAACCTTTAAAGAATACATAAGGGATGAGGGGGATGAAACCAAAAATGAGAAATGAAAAAAACGTGGCGAGGGACTTAAGGAATGGATTATCCCCTTCCGGATTGGGAAGTTCCAGCTCTTGGTTCATCATGAAGTCTACCCAATACGTATCATTAGTCATGTATATCGCAACCAAATCCTCAGACTGCTTTTTTGAAAATCCTTTTTTGAGGAATATCCCCACGGATTCTTCACGTTCCATTTCGGTATTATGGATGATTTCATGCGCTTCCTTCTTTTTTTCCGTGCGGTACACATCCTGTTCAGATCTGATGGAAAGGAAGTTGCCCAATGCCATGGATACCCCATCTGCAAAAAGATTAGCGAACCCAAACAAAAGCACCGTTAGGATAGGCATTTGGGATGCGATATTTGCCTGAGCTCCCGCGAATCCCGCAACGACAGCAAAAGTCGTGACGATACCGTCATTTCCGCCGTAAACTATCTCTTTCAGGTAAATAGTGAACGCGGTCATTTTATGTTCATCGGCTAAATGTTTTTGGAGATTGAACGTATTTTTAGTTGTCATACTGATAGAGTATATACTATAGTATACATATGCATATAAGAAAGCATCTCACTAGAAAGAATGTCTCTATCGGTATTATTATCCTTTTTATCATTTCAATCGTGGCCCTGAGTACCCTCGCTCTTCAAAGCAACCAGGCAAAAAACAGTAGAGCTGCAGATGGAGCCCAACCCATTAAGCCCATCCAACTCACAAATCCACCTTCGCTGGAGCAACAAGAGGATACTACCATTCAATATAAAGCCACAATCGACAGAGCGAGCAATATCCAGTTGCTTGGAATCGCGCCCCCTGTCACTGGCTCCCGAATCTATACGATTTACATTCAAAAACCCAATAAGACTTTCGTTCATTTAGATACGTTCATAGCAACCCAGGAAATGGTGAATGCAAGATTTTCGGAATATTGGAATCCTAGGATTCCCCTTACTCCAAATGACGTGAGGGGCAGTGTTTTCTATCTCTATCCCATACAATGATTTTCCTCTTGACAATATACTAGCATACTAGTATACTGATATCCATGGACACTCTTTATTACAACTCGCTTGTCGAAGCTTTTTTGTCCCTCAAAACGAAAAAGGACGTAAAAAGCTTTCTCGACGGAATCCTCACGCAAAAGGAACGGGAGGAACTCCCCGTTAGGCTTCAAATCATAAAGCTGCTTAAAAAAGGGGTCCCTCAACATGAAATAGCCTCAAAACTCGGCGTAGGAGTCGCAACCGTAACCCGCGGATCTAAGGAAATCGCAAAGGGGAACTTCTCTCTCTGGCGATAAGCCACCACTTCCCATCATTCTTTAACCCTTCATTTTTGATTTATAATTTTTAATTTTTATTTCTATGGACATCTATAATCAACCGGATAAAAACGGATTTTTCGGAGAGTTCGGCGGGGCATTCGTTCCCGAGCCGCTTAAAAAACCTCTCGACCTCCTTACAAGAGAGTATATGAAGGCGCGTAAAGACAAAGGGTTCCAAACGGAGTTGCAGGCTCTTTATAGAACGTATGCGAACAGACCGAGCTTACTGTATTATGCAAAAAATCTTACTGAATTCGCAGGCGGGGCAAAAATATATCTGAAACGCGAGGACCTAAACCATACCGGGGCCCATAAGATAAACAATACGCTCGGCCAAGCATTGATCGCAAAACGTTTAGGAAAGACCAAGCTCATCGCGGAAACCGGGGCGGGCCAACATGGTGTGGCCGTTGCGACAGTGGCGGCCCTCTTTGGAATGGAGTGCGATATCTACATGGGAAAACGAGATGTTGAACATGAAAAACCAAACGTATATCGCATGAAGATATTGGGCGCAAAAGTCATTGAGGTGACGCAAGGACAAGGAACTCTGAAGGACGCAGTTGATGCGGCACTCACTGCATATGTCATGGATCCAAACGTCTATTATCTTCTCGGATCTGTCGTCGGGCCACATCCCTATCCTTTGATGGTGCGTGACTTTCAGAAAATCATTGGCGAAGAGATAAAGGGACAGATGACCCAAGCGGAAGAGAAACTTCCTGATTATGTGGTCGCTTGTGTCGGAGGAGGAAGCAACGCGATGGGAGCGTTCTATGCATTCATCGATGACAGAAAGACCAAGCTTATTGCCGTAGAACCAGCAGGAAAAGGTGAAAATACGAAAAAACATGGACTTGCGCTGGGGAAAGGAACGGTTGACGTCATCCACGGTTTCAAGACTCTCGTGATACATGACGAAAAGGGAAATATCGGGGAGTCATATAGTGCGGCATCGGGCCTTGATTATCCAGGAGTCGGTCCGGAGATGTCCTATCTCAAGGAAATCGGAAGAATCGCCCTGGCTTCCGCAACGGATACGCAGGCCATAGATGCATTTTCCCTTTTGTCGAAAAAAGAGGGGATCATCCCCGCCTTGGAAAGCGCCCACGCAGTGGCATATGGAATTGAACTTGCTAGAACGTTATCGAAAGACAAAGTGCTTGTCATTAATCTTTCAGGACGAGGAGACAAGGACGTTGAATACCTTTATAAAGAATATTTTGCATTATAATGACACTATATGAAAAATAATTATTCTATTTTGACAGGGATTACGCCTTCAGGAAGTGGAGAAGTGCATATCGGGAATTATCTGGGTGCAGTTGTCCCATTTTTGGAGCTGCAAAAGAATGCGGACAAGGTGTATTTCTTCATTGCTGATTTGCATGCATTGACGACGGTCCAGAATAAGGAGGAGCTGCAAAGGAATGTGGAAAATCTTGTGCTCTC
>CAZKKK010000043.1:0-8478 GCA_964553365.1 uncultured Gammaproteobacteria bacterium | reverse complement strand
AGATTGGGCAATGACTCACCTCTGGTCATTACGCAAACGATATATGGGTTCTTTGGGACATAGACAATTCCGCAATCATGCAACTGCTTAAGAGTGCTATCTTCAAACCCTCTCTCTCCAAATTTATGCGCGACGATAACTCCTTTTGGTATGCCGTATGAAAGCCCATTCGTAAATTTTACTTGAGTGAGCAGTTTAAGGGCTTTTGTAGACATTTCTTTGTCTAGATAAGAAGAATTATATAAAATCCTAAAAAAAGCAGCATATTCTTTTACTGAAATGAAGTCTGACACATTCGCATTTAATATTGGTGGGCTGGCTATGCCCAAATCTTCATAAACCTTTTGCAAGTCTTGTTCTTTAATACTATTGACTAGAGAGAACATCGCTTGATTATCGGACTCAATTATCATTGAGTTTATGACTTCATCTAAAGTGTAGTTCATGTTATTTTTTAGAGTTAATGAAGGTTGAACATTCTGTGTGAAATCGTTGTCTATTTGTTTGTATTTGATTTTTTTATTAAGGATTGAAGGGTTTGATTCGGCTAATTTATAATAAGCTATCATCAGTGGCACTTTCAACAGACTTGCGGGGGTAAATTGCTCCTTTTCATTAATCCCTATCCAAGCACCAGAACTTAGCTCTTTATAATATACAGATATAGATTTTGCTTTATACGCTTCTGTGTCGGTAGTTAAATTTGTTACCAAAACGTTCAGTTTAATTTCTAAATCATTAATTTTTTTTAATGTAGACATTTCTCTTGGCTCAACATCAAGAAGGGGGCTGATAAATTCATATCCTTTTTCCCTCAGTAGCAATGATGAATCGACATCGCTTTTCAAACTTCCATTTACTATAAAACCCACAACCATACCTGAAATAAATCCAAGGAATATCAAAACAAATACGAAGAACTTGTTCCCGATTGAAGGACGCTTTGCATTTTGCAGATTATTGTATTCATTTGCCATATCTTGTTTCTACCTGAAAATCTATAAAAAACTTTTTATGAGTTGATCTTCTCTTCCAACGCTTTTCTCACTATGCTCGCATCTGCTTTCCCTTTCATCTGTTTCATGACCTGTCCGACGAGGAACATGATAACCGTCACTTTCCCATTCTTATATTCTGCCACTGCTTTTTCATTGGTTGATAAAACGCTTTTTATGGATTCTTCCAATGCTCCTGAGTCTGTGACTATTGGTTTTATGATTACCCAGAATTTCCTCACGAATTCCATGGGTGGAATGGTCGTGGGTACTCTTTTGTTGATGATGATACTCGCCATCTTTTTTTCAATACCTGGCTCAGTCTTCTCTTTTTTTATCTGGCCCAACACGGTTTCAAAATATCCGCTTAATTCCTTGTCTCTTGTGATTATGTATGCGTCTGAATCCTTCAATCCCAATTCATTTATGTATCTATCCATCTTTGCTTTCGGCAGTTCTGGCACTGTCTTTGTTATTGCTTCGATATACGCATCGGTAAAGTTGAAAGGAGGAATATCAGGTTCTGGAAAATAGCGATAGTCATGAGCTCCCTCTTTTGTACGTTGGGAATAGGTAATTCCCTTTTCCGAATTCCATCCTCTCGTTTCTTGCACGGGTGTTTCCCCTTTTTCCAGCAATTCGATATGTCTTTTCACTTCAAAATCTATAGCTCGCTTCACGAAGTTGAAAGAGTTGATATTTTTCACCTCGACTTTATAGTTCGGTAGTCCTTTCGTCCCTGCAATTTTCACGGATATGTTTGGCTCCATTCTCATCGTTCCTTTTTCCAGGTCCGCTTCAGAAACATCCAGATAACGGATAATTGCATGCAACTCCTCCAGGAACATCTTTACATCCGAAGATGAAGTGAAATCCGGCTCCGTGACGATTTCCACGAGAGGTACTCCCGATCGATTAAAGTCTATAAGCGTTTCTTCACCTTTATGAATAAGTTTTCCCGTATCCTCCTCCAGATGGACACGATGGATACGAAATTTTTTCGCTTCGTTTTTGTATGTTCCATGATTCGCGCCAAACTCAAGATACCCTGATAAGGCAATCGGTTCATCATATTGGGATATCTGATATCCTTTTGCAAGATCAGGATAGGAATAGTGTTTTCTGTCAAATTTAGTATGTTTAGAAATGGCGCAATTGAGGGCTTTCCCGACTTTTATCGTCCATTCAATCGCCTGTTTATTAGGAACGGGAAGAGCGCCCGGAAGTCCCAAACACACAGGACATACCTGGCTATTTGGTTCTGCATCATGAAGCCCATTCGCACACTGACAAAACATGCCGGACTTTGTCTGGAGTTCTACATGTATCTCAAGACCAATGACAGGAACGTAATCTTTCATAGTGTTATTTCAAATTCAAAATCCCCTTTTTAATGACTCCCATAAAATCCGTTTCCTTTTCGAATTGATAGGATGCATTGAGCAAATCAGATTCCCGGAAATAGTTTGCCATCAGATGAAGGCTCATCGGCAGTCCATTACGATCCAGTCCAGTAGGAAGGCTTATGCCAGGGATCCCTGCCATTGCCCCGGGCTCATTGAACTTATCCATAAGCTCTCCAAAGAAAGGATACTTCTCGAACTCGCCTAATTTCAATGCTGTGATGGGAGAGGGAGTGCCGATGATGAAATCTACATCCCTGAATACTCGTTTGAAATCATTTATGATAAGCGTCCGTACCTTCTGTGCTTTTTTGAAAAAGGCATCATAATAGCCATACGACAATGTATAGGTCCCCAACATCCCTCTTCGTTTTGCCTCGCTTCCAAAAAATGTTCGAGGATTGCCGTATCGAATACCGTCATAGCGGGCAAGATTTGACATAACTTCTGCGCGCTGAATAATTGTATAAACTGAGATTGAATACTGCGGTGAAAGAAGGGAAACTTTCTTTGTCTTGAATCCCATTTTTTCGAATATCTTTATCGATTCTTCCAGTGATTTTTTAATGTCCTCATCCAAACCTTCAAAATATTCCTCGGCAATCCCGATGGTGTAGGTTTTTTTCTCTTTCATCTTCGAGACATAATCTTCTGTGGGAATAGGTGCACTTGTGGCATCGTACTTATCCTTTCCCGCAATAGTCTGAAGAATGAGGGCCGCATCTTCAACAGAAAGGGTTATTGGACCAGGACAATCGAGGGAAGAGCCCATGGCGATTACCCCATAGCGGGAAACGCGCCCGTAAGTGGGCTTCAATCCGACGACGCCGCTCCATGAAGCTGGCTGTCGAATGGACCCAGCTGTCTCACTTCCGATTCCCCCTGGTGCAAGATATGCGCTCACCGCTGCTGCTGTTCCGCCGCTTGATCCACCTGGGCTTCGTGTTATATCCCAAGGATTCTTTGTCGCTCCATAATCGGATGTTTCTGTAGAGGACCCATGTGCCCATGCATCCATGTTTGTTTTCCCCAATAATGAATATCCAGCTGCTTTCAGATGGGATGTGACAGTCGATTCATAGGGAGGGATAAAGTTATCAAGCACTTTCGCTGATGCGGTGGTGCGCACTCCCTTCGTACAAAAATTGTCCTTTACTGCAAGGGGGATTCCGGAAAGTAGTCCATCGATGTCCGTATTCTCCGGCTTTTTCTGCACGGTCAAATACGCATTGATCGTGGGATTATGTTTCTCGATTCTTTTTGAGAAGAAGGAGAACACTTCATCCTTGGATATTTTTTTTGTTTTCAGGAGTGTTTTTATCTCCGTAATTGTTTTGCCAAGTAACATAGGTTTTTACATAATTCTACCCACCACAAACGCCTTGTCTTTCACATGTTTTCCATTGGAAAAGGCCTCTTCCGGATTCAATGCCCGTGTGTTCTTTTCCCCATCATCGAAGGTGACATTGGAAAGATCGACAACTGAATTCGTGGGAGCGACACCTTCCGTGTCTAGCTCATCGAGATTTTTTATGTAATCGATCGTTTCGGCAAGCTGGGCAGCGTTCTTCTCTATTTCGGCATCCGTAAGGGTCAATCCCGCTAGTTTCGCGAGATGGAGTACCTCTTCCTTTGATAATTTTTTCGTGCTACTCATGGTTACAGATTATACATGTTTTACTAATTTCTGCGCAACCTCATAAATGTGTTTATCGCTTAAGCCCACATATTCATATACATCATCCATCGATCCTTGCTCCGGAAAGATGTCTCTTACTCCTAAAATTGAATATTCGAAATTGACACCAAGTTCCTGCAGATCGCGGACAATTCCTTCCCCGACTCCACTACGTACAAAGCTGTCTTCCAGGATGAGAAGTTTATGTGTTTTTTCGACATGTGTCGCTAATGCTTTACTATCAAAAGGCTTAATTATGGGGCTATAAAGAACTTCAACGTTTCCTATTTTTTCTGCGACCGTTATCGCCTTCCCGAACAAATTTCCCAGAGGAAGAATGGTAAGGGAATTTCCTTCTTTTATCTTGCTTAGCGACCCTTTGAAAGGTTTGACTTTGATGTTTTCATCCGGTGTCTGAATAAAGACTGGTTTCTTCAAACGGAGCGCTTCATCCAATAATCTGTCAAATTCATTAAGTCCGCTGGGATGCATTATCGTCGCGGTTGGAAGCATGTTAATCATGGGGAATGTATAAATTCCCTGATGCGTGTAACCGCCATCACTGATTCCCGGAAACGTAATGACAAATACCATCGGGATTTTCTGCAGACAGACATCTATCACTTGGTCAAATGCCCGTGCCAAGAATGTTGAAGGGATATAACACAATACCTTATTTCCGCTAAGCGCAAGGGCGGAAGAAAAGGTAACGCAATGTTGTTCATTGATTCCTGTATCGATTACTCTATCCGGGAACTCTTTTTTTACTCCAGATAATCCCCACCCTACAAGGGCAGGAGTGGTGAAATAGAGGTTCTTGTGTTTTTTTAAGTATTCAATACCTTTTTTATAGTTATGTAAAAACCAACTGTCGCCGGTTGAAGTCGATAGTGGCTTGCCTGTCTTTATATCAAACGGTGAAGGCCAATGGAAACGAGAGGGCTCCTGTTCTGCATAGGGATATCCTTTCCCCTTGATGGTCCGCAGGTGGAAAAATACTGGATGAGATTTCTTTTGTATCCCCTCAAGTGTCTCCACCAGTTTTTTTGTGTTATGCCCATCTTCCACTCCAATATATTCAAATCCTAGGCTCTCCGCAAAGCCCCTCACTTTTTCCTTATCATGCAAGGCGCCGACGTTTTCGACAAGAGACATACCGTTGTCGTTGTAAATGACAAGGATATTCGTTTTCAGGTCACCTGCATGATTAAGGCCTTCGAATGTTTCCCCTCCGGTGAGTGATCCATCTCCCACGACTGCTATCGATTTATATTCAGTGTGTCCAATTGAGTAGCCAAGAGCTGCAGAAATGGAGGTTGAGGTATGGCCCACTCCATAGAAGTCATAAGCGCTTTCAGAAATATCCGGATACGCTCGTATCCCCCCTTTTTTGCTCATCGAGAAGTAGACGTCTTTTCTTCCCGTTAGGATTTTATACGCATGTGCCTGGTGGCCTACGTCAAAAACGATCTTATCTTTTTTGAAATCAAAGACTGCCAGTAGCGCCTGTGTTAATTCAACGACACCAAGAGGAGAGGCAAGATGGCCGCTATTTTCCGCTGCTCTTTTGATAATCATCTCTCTTACTTCGGACGCTTGCTCCTCGAGTTTTTTATAGTTTATGGATTTCATAAATTGAAAAATTAATAATTTATACGAATACGATCGCCAGTGGTGTCTGTTCATCTGATTGCCCCATCGGATTGTCGGCGAATACTCGTTCGATTATCTTATCATCGATTCCGGTGGAATTCCCTAGGATATTTCTCCCGATGTCATTGGCGTCGATAACGACAGTCCCCAAACAGTTTTGGTCATTTATTTTGGAGGTGATATCCTTACACACTTTCATTGGATTTTTCGGAAGCAGTTTTGCGGAGACATTCGCAGGATAAAGAGAATACTCAGTTGGGCCGTCTATACCTGCCGCAGAGCGCCCGGCTACTTGATAAAACATCCCCCGGATGCCCAGTGGACGGGTGAGCATCGATACCACGGTAGCGAAAAGAATTCGACCTAACCCCACTTCCTGGATGGCAAGCTGCATGGTCCACGGGCTTCCCAAACCTATCCCATAGGAAACACGTGATACGAATCGAGACAGAAAGCGGGCAAAAAAACCGGGGTGTATGTCCCAAATAAAGTATGATCTGTTCTGGGCTGTGGCGATGATCTTTTCGGTGGCAACGACAAGCCACTTTTTATTTTTGTCATCTACTCTCTTTTCCAAAGCGCGCTTTACCAAAGAGGAAATCGAATTCACGAAATCCTCCCCTTTTTGGAATACATGAGTGGGGATGAGTAATCTCTCGTATTCTTTTCCATCAACGACAACGAGTGGTTTTACCGTTTTTCTTTCCTTTTTCTCTTTCTTTTCGAGGGCAATTGAAGGGAAAAATTCTCGTAACCACAGCTCAAGATTCAGCGCTCTCCAAAAGACCATGCTATCATCTGTCTTCCCCTGTACATATCCATCGAAGGCCATGACCAACTCCGCTTGGTTAAGATAGTATTTTGCAATGAACGACTCACTCGTAAAATAGGAACGAATGGCCTTGTGCTCTTTCAAGAACCACTCATGTTCCGGTGTCGTGAATCCAATCTTATTCCGCCGTTTGTTTATCACATCGGGAAGGATGTCTTCCGTGGCCTTCCGTAAAATATATTTATTCCATCCATTCCAAATAATCGCTTTATCCGAAAGTTTGAATATGAAACGAAGGAGCCTGAAATCGAGGAACGGCACCCGCCCTTCCACTGAGAACTTCATGGCATTTTTATCCTCGTAGCGAAGGAGTGATTGCAAACTATTCTTGAATATATCCTCGATAAGGCGTCTTTTGAGATTCTTGTTCTCAGTGGGAAAGTATTCTTGTTTATGCGCATCTGCAAACTCCGCATTCAATAGTTTTTTCGTGCTCACTGTCTTGGTTGTTCTCATTTTTTGGAGAAGGAATTTCATGAAGACATCCCTTCCATTCCACAACTCCCTCATCACCCCAACCACATCCTTTTCATCCATCAACTGTTGCAAATAGACAAAATAATAGGGGAGATATCCTGCCATCATTTCATCACTTCCTTGTCCGTCCAGTACAACTGTCACTTCTTTATGCACTTTTTCCATCACCTTGTACTGTGCATAAGGGCCTGTGCTTATCGTCGGCTCTTCCTGTGTCTTGACGAAGGTTTTCAAATCCACAAGGAACTCCTTTGAGTTGGGATGGATCTTAAAATCCTGTATTTTTTTCGAAGTGGCAAGAAGCGCCTCTATATATGACTCCTCATCATTTGTGCTTCCAGGAAACACGGCGGAGAACGTCTTTTGCACGCTGCCGACTGATGCAGAATCACCCTCATGTTTGAGCAATAGCTGGTTTACCACCGCTACCACTGTCGAAGAGTCCAAACCGCCGGAAAGACAAGTACCGACCGGCACTTCGGAAATAAGCCTTCGGGAAATGCTGTCGACCAACAGGGCTTTGAACTCCTGTATGGTTCCGTCGGACAAATCCGAAGAGTCCTTTTTTTTGGATAGCGAAAGCAGTTCCTGTTGCAGGTTTGTATATGATCTTATTTCTACCTTTCCTTTTTCCCTGACCATCATTTCTCCCGGCAGAAGGCGGTTGATGCCGGAAAAGAATGTTTCCCTGCCGTCATCATGGATACGATAGCGGAGATAGCGATAAATGATCCTGTCATTTGGCGAGACGGTGACAAGATGACTTGCCAGGAGTGGCTTTATTTCGGATGCAAAAGCAAACGGCTCGTCATTTTCCGAAACGGTAAAATAAAGTGGCTTGATCCCGAAATGATCCCGTGCCAAAAGCAGTCTATCTTTTTTTATATCATATAGGGCAATGCCGAACATGCCGTTGAAACGGTCAAAACAGGTGTCACCCCATTGCTCATAGCCATGGACAATGACCTCAGTATCGGATTGCGTAGAAAATATATGGCCTTCCTTTTCAAGCTCTTTCCGTAATTCGCGGTAGTTATACATTTCACCGTTGTAGACCACAACGACCGTCTTATCCTCGTTATAGATGGGTTGGTCTCCCCCTTTAACATCTATAATGGCAAGTCGTCGGTTGATCAGGCTTACTTTTTCCCCAAAATAAAACCCGTCCCCATCGGGACCTCGATGTTCCATCTCTTTCGAAAAGGTATGGAGCAGTGCGTCATTTTTCAATCCGTGTATTCCTCCAATGCCACACATATGCAGAATTCTAAATTAAAAATTTTAAATTTCAAATTACATTTCCCTGAGTAGCCTTATCCTCTCCGCAATCGGCGGATGGGTGCTGAACATATCGATGAACCAATTCCCCTTTTTGTTTTTCTTGAATGGATTACTGATGAAGAGATGGGCAGTCGCAGTGGTGGCGCTTTTCATCCCTGT